>DATMVF010000104.1:0-7250 GCA_035563475.1 Rubrobacter sp. | reverse complement strand
GCTTATCGTCTTCTCGCTCAACCTACCGATGCTCCTCATCGGAACCTTCATCGTGGGCGTCGCGGTCGGTGCCGACGTGCCGACCTCTCTCGCCCTGATCGGCGAGTTCTCGCCAAGCAAGGCCCGCGGCAGGCTCTTGGGTCTCAGCCAGGCGGCCTGGAGTCTGGGCCCTGTGGTCGTCTACGTGCTGGCGTTCGCGCTCTCCTCGTACGGCGTGCTCGGCAACCGGATAGTCTTCGCCCACCTGTTCGTGGTCGCCATAGTCACGTGGGCCCTCAGGCGTGGCATGGTGGAGTCCGCCATCTGGACCGCAGCCTCGGGCGCCGGCGAGGCGGAGAGCACGAGAGCCCCTGAAGAGCAGCCCGAGGAGGCGGGCGTGCCTGCCGACCCGCTCGCCGCGAGCCGCTTGCGCAACCTGTTTCTCGGTCCTACGCTGGCGGCGATGGTCTTCACGGCGACCGTATACCTGTTCTGGAACCTGGCCGCGGGTACTTTCGGCGTTTTCCAGCCCTACATCCTCAAGACCCTGGGGACGCAGAGCCAGGCGGTGAGCGTCGCCCTCTCGTGCGCGGGCTTCGTGCTCACGCTGTTGGCCTCCGTCCTGATCTTCATGCCTTTCAGCGACCGCAGCGACCGAGCCCGCCGCACGATGTGGGGCATCGGAGCCGTATTGAACGTTGCCTCGGTCGGCCAGCTGCTCATCCTCCCCTTCAATACGGTGACGGCCGTCGCTCTGGTCGTCCTCTTCGGCATCGGGGCCGGGATCGCGGGAGAGGCCTTCTACAAGACGTGGTCGCAGGAGCTGTTCCCGACCATGCTCAGGACGACGGCGCAGGGGCTCACGTTCAGCGTCGCCCGGTTGCTCCTCGGTATCTGGAGCTTCTTCGTGCCTGTGCTTGCGTCGTTGAGCATCAGACCTGTAGCCCTGATACTCATGATCTTCCTCACGATCAGCGGCGTGGTCGGCTACTTCTTCATGCCGAACACCGCAGGCAAGTCGCTGGAGGAGATCGAAGCGGAGCGTAGCGGCCGACCGGTGCGCGAGCGGGCTACGGTCTGACAAATGGCTCCCTCAGAACTCAGGCCCGTAGGACTCGAGTGCGAGTACCGCACCGACCCCCTCGGTATCGACGAGAGATCGCCCAGGCTCAGCTGGGAGCTCCAGTCGGAGAGCCGAGGACAGGTACAGTCGGCATACCGTGTCCTGGTCGCCGGCAATGGGGAAGACCTCGAAGCGGAAAAGAACCTGCTGTGGGACAGCGGCAGGATCGAGTCGGGCCGCACCATCGGCGTCGAGTACGAGGGCGAGGCACTGCGGTCTGGCTCGCATTACGTGTGGAAGGTGCGTGTCTGGGACGGGATTGATGATCCCTCGCCCTACAGCCCTCCGGCCGTCTTCGAGACGGGCTTGCTGGAGAGGTCGGATTGGGAGGGAACCTGGATCTCCGCCGGCAAAGGTCCGGCCGGAGATATGGAGCCGCCGTCGGGAGACGAGTACGATGACCTGGCCAACGGACTCGCCCCGAGCCCGTACTTGCGCAGGGAGTTTCGACTGGACAAACCGGTCAGCAGGGCAAGGATGTACGCGACCGCCCGCGGCGTCTACGAACTGTACATAAACGGGAACAGGGTAGGAAGCGACGTGCTCGCCCCAGGCTGGACGGACTACGACAGGCGCATCCAGTACCAAACTTACGACGTCACGCCGCTATTGGCTGATGGACCAAACGCCCTCGGCGCCGTCCTCGGCGACGGCTGGTTCGCAGGATTCTTCGGTTTCGATCCCAAACACAGGGGCGCCCTCTACGGAACGCGCCCACAGCTTCTAGCGCAGCTCGATGTCGAGTACCAGGACGGCACGACAGAGAGCCTGGCGACCGACGGCTCGTGGAGTTGCTCGACGGGCCCTATTCTCTTCTCAGACCTCCTCATGGGCGAGTCCTACGACGCCCGAAGGGAGATGCCCGGCTGGGCCGAGCCCGGTTTCGACGATTCAGAATGGTACGGGGTGGAAGCAGAGGAGATAAGGAACACCAATCTTGTAGCCCAACCCGACGAAGGCATCAGGGTCACCGAAGAGTTGGAAGCGAAGACCGTCACCGAGCCTGAGAGCGGCCGTTACGTCTTCGACCTTGGCAGGAACATGGTGGGGTGGGTGCGTCTCAAAGTGGAAGGCCAAGCAGGAACCAGAGTGACCCTGCGCCACGCCGAGACCTTGAACCCAGAAGGTACGATCTACACCGAAAACCTGAGGTCGGCCCGCCAGACCGACACCTACATCTTGAAGGGCGGAGGCGAGGAGGTCTACGAGCCGCGTTTCACGTTCCACGGGTTCCGGTACGTCGAGGTAACTGGCTATCCTGGCGAGCCGCCGCTCGACGCCGTAACCGGATGCGTCGTCCACTCCGCTACGCCTCCTTCAGGGTCCTTCGAGTGCTCCAGTTCTCTGGTCAACGAGCTCCAGGAGAACATCGTCTGGGGCCAGCGCGGCAACTTCCTGAGCGTGCCGACCGACTGCCCGCAGCGCGACGAGCGCCTCGGCTGGATGGGGGACGCCCAGGTCTTCGTCCGCACCGCTTCTTTCAACATGGACGTCGCCGCCTTCTTCGAGAAGTGGATGGCCGACGTCGAGGACGCCCAGTCCCCCGAAGGCGCCTTCCCCGATGTGGCCCCCCTGCTCAGAGGTTCGGGACTCATCGACCTGAGGTGGGGCGCCCCGGCCTGGGGCGATGCCGGCGTTATCGTGCCGTGGACGATCTACCGCACGTATGGCGACACGCGCATCGTCGAGCGGCACTACGATGCCATGGCCCGCTGGATGGAGTATCTGCACGAGGCCAACCCCGGCCTCATTCGCAAGAACAGGATGGGAAACAACTACGGCGACTGGCTCTCACCGAGAGGGGATCATACACCCAAACATCTCCTCGCCACGGCCTACTGGGCTTACGACGCGAAGCTCATGGCCGAGATGGCCGTGGCCACAGGCCGCAACGAGGACGCAAAGAAGTACGGGGACCTCAACGAGCGCATCAAAGCCGCCTTCCAGGAAACCTACGTCTCCTCCGACGGCCGGATCGAGGGCGACACCCAGACGTGCTACCTCCTCGCCCTGCACATGGACCTTCTATCAGAAGAGCTGAGATCCGCCGCCGCAGAGCACCTGGTGAGGACCATAGAGAGGGAAGACTGGCACCTCTCGACGGGGTTCGTAGGCGTCGGCTACCTCTGCCCGGTCCTGACCGAGGCCGGGTACACGGACGTCGCCTACCGTCTGCTGGAGAAGGAGACCTACCCTTCGTGGGGATACACCATAAGGAACGGGGCCACCACGATCTGGGAGCGCTGGGACGGCTGGACCGAAGAGAACGGCTTCCAGTCGCCGAACATGAACTCCTTCAACCACTACTCTCTGGGCTCGGTCGGCGAGTGGCTGTATCGCTACGTGGCTGGGATAGGCTTAGGGACACCGGGCTACGGCCAGATCGTCATCCGCCCGCGTCCCGGAGGCTCTCTGACGCACGCGAGGGCCGAGTACGATTCGGTTAGGGGTAGGATCTCGAGTTCCTGGAAGATCGAAGACGGCCGGTTCGTCCTGGAAGCGCTCATCCCCCCCAACACCACGGCCACGGTACACGTGCCTTCCACGGACGATGTAACAGAGGGCGGCAGGCCCGTGCACGATGCCTACGGCGTCGAGTTCGTGCGCGCCGGCGAGGGAGAGACCGTTCTCGCCGTTGGATCCGGACGTTATGAGTTCGAGGGCGGGATGGCGCGAGGATGAGCGCCGGGTATCTCGCGGTAGACCTGGGGGCCGAGAGCGGGCGCGTCGTGCTCGGACGCTTCGATGGCGGGCGGGTGTCGCTAGAGGAGTTCCACCGCTTCCCGAACACGCCCGTTCGCCTGCCCGACGGGTTGCACTGGGACGTTCTGCGGATACTATCCGAGATCAAAGACGGACTGGCGAAAGCCGTGCGGGAAGAGGAGATCGAAGGTATCGGGATAGATTCCTGGGGCGTTGATTTCGGGCTTCTGGACGGGGAAGGGGCGCTCGTCTCCAACCCCTACCACCACCGTGACGCGCGCACGGAGGGCATGATGGATGAGGCCTTCGGGCTCGTGGGGAAGGAGGAGATTTACCGGACCACGGGCATACAGTTCCTGCCCATAAATACCCTCTACCAGCTCCTCGCCATGCGGGGATCTCCTCTTCTCGAAGCCGCCGAGACGATGCTCCTGATCCCCGACCTCATGAACTACTGGCTCACCGGCGAGAAGGCCTGCGAATACACCAACGCCACGACCACGCAGTTACTGGATCTCCAAGACGGCGGATGGTCCACGGATCTCTTGAAAGGACTGGATCTCCCCTCCCGCATCCTCGCGCCCATCGTCCAACCGGCCACCGAACTAGGTCCCCTCCTTCCCGGAGTGGCGGAAGAAGTCGGCGCCGGGCCGCCCGTATTCGCGGTCGCCTCACACGACACGGCCTCGGCCGTGGTAGCGGTGCCCGCCGAAGGCGAGGACTTCGCCTACATCTCCAGCGGCACCTGGTCTCTCGTCGGGGTGGAACTCCCCAGTCCCGTCACAACGGAAGAAGGACTTAGGGCCAACTTCACCAACGAGGGCGGGTTCGGGGGCAAGACGCGCCTCTTGAAGAACGTCATGGGCCTCTGGTTGCTGCAGGAGTGCCGCAGGCAATGGGCGAGGGAAGGCTACGAGTACACATACGAGGAGTTGGCCCGTCTCGCCGAAGACGCGCCGCCAGCCGGTCCGCTCGTCGATCCCGACCATCCCGCGTTCCTGGCTCCCGGAGACATGGCCTCGCGCATACGGAGCTTCTGCGAGGAGACTGGACAGAGACCGCCACAAGAGCCCGCTGCGGTTACGCGGTGTGTCTTCGAGAGCCTGGCGCTCAAGTACAGGTACGCCCTAGAGCAAGCCGAGAACCTTGCCGGCCGGGCTATCGGGACGATCAACGTGGTCGGTGGAGGATCCCAGAACTCGCTCCTCTGCCAGCTTACCGCAGACGCGACCCGACGACCGGTGCTGGCCGGGCCCGTCGAGGCTACGGCGCTGGGGAACCTCATGGTCCAGGCTTACGCCAGAGGACACCTGGCTTCGCTGGAGGAGATGAGAGAGGCCGTACGCCGCTCGGTTAAGGTGCAAGAGTATGAGCCGCAGGGCGCAGAGGACGAGCGGCAAGAGGCTTACGAAAAGCTGCGAGACCTTGTCGGGGCCGCGCCGCGGCTGGATCAAGAAAGAGAGGGCACTTGACAGAGCCGGAGGAGACCCGAGCCGAGGCGCCGCCCGTCTTCAGGCTCGACGGCGTTACCAAGCGGTTCGGGGGCGTGGTCGCGGTGGAAGATGTCGCCTTCGATTTGCGGCCGGGTGAGGTACACGCGCTGGTCGGGGAGAACGGCGCCGGCAAGAGCACCCTGATGAAGATCGTGGACGGTCTCTACGGTCCCGATGAGGGGATGCTCGAGGTGGGTGGTGAGGCCGCCTCTTTCTCCTCGCCGCGCGACGCGGAGGCGTCAGGCATCGCCATGATCCCGCAGGAGCTCGACCTGTTCCCCGAGCTCACCGTGGCCGAGAACCTGTTCGTGGGCCGCAAGCGGCCCCGTACCGGCTGGGGCGGCCTGGACTGGGAGACCATGCGGGGCGAGGCGCGCAAGAGGCTCGACGAACTCGGAGTCGGCCTCGATGCCACATCAGCCGTAAAGCGGCTCTCGGCGGCCGAGCAGCAGATCGTGGCCATCGCGCGGGCGCTCGTGGGCGAGGCGCGGGCCGTGATCATGGACGAGCCGACCTCTTCCCTGACCGAGCGAGAGACCCGCCAGCTCTTCGGTATCATCGAAGACCTCACCGCCGAGGGCGTTGGCGTAGTGTACATCTCCCACAGGCTGGAGGAGATCTTCGAGATCTCCGACCGTATCACCGTGCTCAGGGATGGCCACCACATCAAGACCGCGCCAGCCTCCGAACTCGATGCCGAAGAGCTCGTCCGCCTGATGGTCGGCCGGCCCCTCCACGAGCTCTTCACCCGCAGCCAGAGCAGTCCCGGCGAGACGGTGCTCGAGGTCAGGGGCCTCACCCGGGAGGGGGAGTTCGAAGACGTGGACCTCGCATTGCGCAGGGGGGAGATTCTGGGACTCGCCGGGCTCGTCGGGGCGGGGCGTACCGAGCTGGCCCAGTCCATCTTCGGGATACGCCACCCTGATTCTGGTGAAATCTTCGTCGATGGGGAGGAGGTCAGGATCCACGCCCCGCAGACCGCGATGGAGAGGGGGATATTCTACGTACCCGAGGAGCGCCGCTCCCAGGGCCTCATCCTGCCTTTCTCCATCAAGAACAACATCACCCTGAGCATCCTCGACCGCATCTCCCGGCTCGGGTTCGTATCCCGCTCAGAACGCGGCATCGCGGACAGGTTCATGAGAGAGTTGTCCATAAGGGGGGCTGAGGTCTCCGCGCCCGTGAACCGGCTCTCGGGGGGCAACCAGCAGAAGGTCGTCGTCGCCAAGTCCCTCGCCCGAGAGCCGAACGTCTTGCTGCTTGATGAGCCCACGCGGGGGGTCGACGTCGGCGCGAAGTCGGAGATCTACCGCCTCATGGACGACCTGGCGAAGGAGGGCAAGGCGATCTTGCTGATCTCCTCCGAGCTGGAAGAGGTACTCTCGATGGCCGACCGCGTGCTGGTGATGCGCGAGGGCCGTATCTCGGGTGAGTTCTCGCGCGGTGAGGCGACCCAGGAGAACGTGATGACCGCGGCTACCGGCACTGCCGGGCAGGAGGTTTCCGAGGATGAGTGAGGCGCGGGTCGCAGGCGCGCAGGGCGATGCGCGGTTCCGCCGGTATCTGGGTCGTCCGGAGACTCCGGCGCTCGCTTTTCTGGTCTTGCTGGTGGCGGCCTTCTCGGTGCTCAGCGACAAGTTCCTCAGCGTGCCCAACATGGAGTCCATCCTGACCTCCGTGGCCGTGCTCGGGGTCATAGCCCTCGCGGTAAACCAGGTCGTCCTTTGCGGGGAGATCGACATCTCGACGGGCTCGATGCTGGGTCTCTGCGCGGTGGCCGGGGGCGCCGCGGCACAGAGTACCGGCGGGTTCCTTCTGCCGCTGCTGGCTGCCGTCGCCGTCGGGGCCCTTTGCGGGGCGATCAACGGTACTCTCGTCACGCTGGGGCGTATCCCTTCCATCATCGTGACGCTCGGGATGCTGTACGCGCTCAGGGGCGTGATCTTACTGGT
>DATMVF010000103.1:0-9140 GCA_035563475.1 Rubrobacter sp. | reverse complement strand
CCACGGCGGCCGGGTTACCGTCCGGAGTACCCCTGGAGAAGGGTCGACCTTCACCGTGTATCTGCCGCGTGCTTAGAGCGCCTTGCTTCTCCAGTTAGCATTTCAGCACGCTCCAGCCTGCGGCTGTCGCCTGTCAGCATTTCAGCTTTTTGGTTTCGCCCTCTAGCGAATGTGCGATTCGCAGAGCCATAGAGTAAGTGCCGGGGCACACTATCTCTCGTTTCGGCCTGCGGGTCATCCGTGCGGTCGCCGACGACGTACACTAAAGGTAAGTGATGGGTTTTAGCGCTGGAGGTATCGATGGAGCCTGAGGACGTGGACGCCGAACTCGAGAGATCGGTGCCCGCTGAACTTGGCACGAAGCACATGGAGGAATCTGTCGACAGGGAGGTACTCGCGCGGCTGCGCAGGCTGCAGGGTGAAGGCGACCCGGACATTGTGGCCGAGCTCACCGGCATGTTTCTGAAGGATTCGCGCTCGCGACTCGAGGCGGTAGAAGAGGCTTTGCAGAAGGGCGACGCGCCTGCCGTAGAACGGGCGGCGCACGCGCTCAAAGGCGGATCGGGCAGCATGGGCGCAAGGGGAATGTCCGGTCTCTGTGCGCAGTTGGAGGAACTCGGTGCGTCGGTAGATCTCTCGCGGGCCCCCGAACTGCTCGGGCGGATCAGGGAGGAGTTGGGGCGCGTCGAGCGGGCACTTGAGGCAGAGGTGTCAGGCGACAGGTAACAGGTCTCAGGTAAAGTGGTTCCAGCCGGATAAGCCTTCGACCGGCTCGCCCTCGCGCGTGAAAACGACATCGGACCGGGTGATCTGCCCGATCAGTGTGAGGGGGACTTCGAGGTCACTCGCCAGTGCGTCCAGGACAGGCTCGGGAACACAGACCAGTAGCTCGTAATCTTCGCCTCCTGTTGCAGCGAGGATCTCGGGGTCGCGTTCGAGGGATCGTGCGAGCTCTCTGGTATCGTCTTTGATGGGCAGGAGATCCAGGTCCACCATGCACCCCGCCCCGCTCCTCTCGCACAGGCGGCGTACGTCCGAAGCCAGCCCATCGGAGAGGTCTATCATGGCGGTGGCGCCGAGCCTGGCGGCGACGCGCCCGGCGCTTAGCCTCGGTTCGGGCCGCAGGCACCTGCGAATGAGACGCTCCGGGCCTGTCATGCCTCGTTCGAGGGCGAGTAGTCCGGCCGCCGAGGCGCCGAGCTCGCCCGTCACCGCAAGGAGGTCGCCGGGGCTCGCTCCCGAACGCAGTACCGGCCGCGTGGCGAGCTCTCCGAGGATGGCAACGTCCACCGTGAGGGCATCCGCGCGGGTCGTATCACCCCCGAGCGGATAGATGCCGAACTCTTCGCAGGCTTCCAGGATACCCCGAGAGCAGCGGAGCGCGGTCTCCGGGCCGGGCGCTCCTCCCGAGGCCAGGACGAACCTCGGGGTTCCCCCCATGGAGGCCACGTCCGAGGCGTTGACCGCGACGGCCTTGTAGCCGACGTCCTCAGGCGTGGCCCAGTCTTTGAAGTGGTGGCCCGAGACGAGCATATCGGAGGCGGCTACCCACGTACTGCCCCCGATCTCCAGAACGGCGCAGTCATCCCCGAGGGGCACGAGCACCTCGGGGGGCGCGGGAGGCAGGAGGGCGGAGATCCTGCGTAAAACCTCGAACTCGTTCAATGACGCTTCTCGCCCAACCAGCCGCGGGGATCGAGATACCTCCTGTAGCGCCGGAATACCTCCCGGCCGAGCACCACGGCGGCGACCCAGAACGCTACCTCTCCCAGGATCAGGAAGGCCGAACCCGTCCAGGCCTTCTGCGCCGTGGATAGCGGGGTCAGCAGTACGGTCGGGGCCGCAACCCAGAACAGCACAGCGGCCACGAGCAGGACTATTCCCACGAGCCGCATCAGGCCAGCCCCTCTCGAACCGCCATGCTCCTGACCCATTTCGGTTCTGTTCTCCCGTTCGTTTATCGTTGCATCTCCCTGATTGCACTCCAGAGCACGTCTGATTCTCTCTTCGTGTACCAGGTACGCAGCGAACGCCACCCGGTTTCCGTGACCCACTGAGAGGCGTCGTGGGCCGCTGATTCAGGGTCTATCTCTCCTCCCTTATGCCTCGCCAGAAAGCCCACGCCGGCGTAGAGCTCCGGATCTTCAGGATTGCGCCAGGGCTCGACCCTGGCCCACCACGGGTCCTCGATCCGGGCCAGCACGCCGGTCTCTTCGTAGAGCTCGCGGCTGGCGCAGACTTCGAAATTTTCGCCCTCTTCGAGCATCCCCCCAGGGTTCTCCCAGAGCCCAACGGGCGGTTTGCGGCGCCTGAGCAGGAGCGCCCGCGGCTCGATGCCTCCAAGATCCACGAGTACAGCCCCGGCTCCGAGGTTTGCAGGGACGACGCCGGTGTCCCCGCGTAGGGGCGGTGGGGGCGGTTTGCGTGGCACGGGCGGTTCGCGAACCGCCCCTACGGGCCGTGCAATACGCCGGATGTTCTCGTGGCTCCACCAGCTCGGCAAGGACATCCACTCCCCGAGGGTTACCCACCTGTGGTCGAGATGCTCCTCAGAGAGGCGTACCCCTGCTACATCACTCTTCCCCGCGTAGGTGACGGAAGCCAGTCGTCTACCGCTCGGCGCCTCGCCGACCCAGGTAGCGATGATGCGTTGGGGAGAGACCAGCATACCGGTCTCTTCGTAGAGCTCGCGGACGGCCCCTTCTTCGAAGCTCTCGCCCGGCTGAAGACGTCCGGCGGGCGGCTCCCAGGTGCCCGTTGGGCGCTGGAGCAGGAGCATGCGGCCGTCTTCCCTGACGGGCAAGAGTCCGGAGACGAGATCCGCTTTCAAAGCACACCCACAGCAAAGATGTCGGTTCCACCCACCATGCACCAAGTATACGGACCGCGAAGACCGCATGCTGTAGGGGCGGGTTTCGAGCCCGCCAAAAATGCGAACCACCTGGCTTAGGAAGCTACCCGGCGCGGTGGCCACGCGAGGACGTCCAGGCGTTTGGAGAAGTGAAGGATCGGGGCGGTCTGGGGCAGTTTCAGGCCTATCTGCTGGGTCATCGCGAGCGTGCCGACCTCGGCCTCGGCGGGTTGGAGGGGCCAGAGATGGTGGTGGACTTCCCCGCGGCGGACGTTGCCCCTCCCGTCCACGCTGTACAAGCAGTAGCGCTCGGTCAGAAAGTCCTCGATGGACCCCCGCTCGCTCTCGAAGGTTTCCCCTACAGGACTGTAGCGGGCCGCGAACTCGGCGGGCGGCGCCCCCCTGTGCGTCCTCACACTCCTGTAGTAGACCTCGTCGCCTGAGGCGCGGCAGGACATCTCGGCGTCGAAGTAGGGAAGATGAAATGTGGCGCGGGCGAGGCGGACGGCTACGCGGCTGCGGGCGTCCAGGGAGAAGAACCAGATGCCTGGCCTGCCTTCCGCCGTTACGTAGGTTCGGAGGTTTATCTCGGGGAAGTGCGAGAGCCCGGGGACGGCGGGTAGGAAGTGGGGTCTTACGCCGGTCATATCGAAGGGGACGACGCCGAGCCAGGCGCTGCCTTCGAAAGTGTCGATGCCAAGGGCCGGCGGCACGAGGGGCCTGAGATCTTCTACCCCGACGGGCCAGTGCATGAAGAGCAGGTCTCGCCAGCTCATCCCGAGCGCCCACGGACCGGAAGGGACAGGGTAGGGGCGGTGCTCTACCCTGTCAAGTACCGTGTCGGGTCGAAAAGCGCCGGGCATGGACGACCGTTATCTTAGGACGTTAACGCGCGGGAGTCCGTATGCCCTGTCACGGGATTTTCTGTCTCGTGTACCACCAGGACTGCGCCTTTACCCACGCTCACCGTGGCTTCACTGCCGATCAACTCGTTATGGAACCCGAGGGTGTCTCCGGGCTCCAGGCTGGCGTTCTGCAGGGGATATTCCATCCCTTCCAGGGTGACGCCGGCGGCAGGACCCGAGAGGGGGAAGATCGAGATAATTTCCCGCGGCACTCCTTCTACCGTCCTGTAACCGGCTTCGACCACGAACATCCTTACCCGGTCGGCAACGACCGTGGAACGCAGGCCGATGCGCTCGGCGGCGAGCAGGATGTGTGGGACCGCGAAGAGGGCGTCTAACCTCCCGCCCCCGGCGCAGAGTAGGTCGGCAGCGGTCGCACCCCGCTCCCTGGCGGCCAGTACGGCGAGCTGGCCGTCCATCTTGTCTTTCCTCACCGGATGGCGCTCCAGGGCGGCCCCGAGCCTCTCTACTTCTAGCGCCAGGTCTTCTCCCAACGAGTCCATATCCCCGACGACGAGATGAGGCACAACCCCGGCCTCGAGCGCGTAACGGGCCCCACCGTCAGCGGCGACAATGAGGTCTGCGCATCCGGCGACGCGCCCGAGCAGATCGGACGATTCAGGAGAGCCGTTCAGGAAGATTGCGGCCCGCACGCTACGGGGTTTTCGAACCCTGGTAATAAAGTTGTCTTGGCGAAGGCTGCGCCCGTTCCAGAGCCTTCAATAACACCACCGTGACCACGATGGCTATGCCCAGGCTCGGGGCCAGGTACGCGGCGTTGTACGCTGCTGAGTAGATGTAAGGGTTCCAGCCCTCGGGCGCGACGGAGGCGAAGAAGACCACGCCGGAGAGGAAGTGGCATGCGAAGCGCGCCAGAACGGCCACCGTGGTGCCGAGGATGGCACCCCGCACCGTTGGCTTGAAGAGTCCCGCGAGGCCGAGGGCGCCGAAGGCCAGTGGGTAGTCGAGGATGAACTGCACAGGATGCACTACGTAAAGATCGATGGTGAGATCCAGCAGACCGTAAATCGCTCCTGCGACGACGCCCACCTTCCAGCCCTGCCTGAGGGCGAGGAGTATGAGGGGGATCATCTCCAGGGAGACGGAGCCGCCATACGGCATCTTGAAGAGCACGATGAGCCCGAGAACGAAAGACAGGGCGACGGCCAGCGCCGCCTCGGTCAGTACCCTGGTGTCTCTGAAGGCATTCAACTGCGCATCCTCCTTCCGGTCTACGGGGATGCGCCAATAAGAGACTCCTGAACCTCCCTGCGCCGGCATTACCCGGATCAGGTTCAGCGGGTCGGCACTTCGGTGCCCTCTCAGCCTTACGGCTCCCCGGTCTTGCTGTTGCCCCTAGTGTAACCCACCCGCGGAAGCGCCACCAGCCGTACCCCAGAGCAACCCCAGGACGGTGGCGGCGTCGGAGATCCCACCTTCAGAGACCATCCGCAAAGCTTCCCCAAGTGGCAACTCCACCACCCTAATGAACTCCGTAGGCTCGGGACGCGGACCACGCTCGTCCCTCACCGCAGCACACTTGAAAAGATGGCAGACCTCCGTGCTCCGCCCCGGGCTGGTATGTACGGAGACCAGGTGCTCCAACCCCTCGGCCCTATAACCCGTCTCCTCGAAGAGCTCCCTACGGGCCGCCACCTCGGGCTTCTCTCCGGCATCGACCCCGCCGCTCGGAAGTTCCAGCGTGAAGGCCCCGAGCGGCTGCCTCCACTGGCGCACGAGCACAACGTCTCCCCTGTCCGTGACGGGTAGCATTGCAGCGTACCCGCCACTCTCCAGAACGCCGTATTCGATCCGCGCCCCGCCCGGCAACTCCACCTCGTCCACGCGGAAGGCGCACCACGGGTTGCGGTAGAGATGGTCTCGCCCGAGCGTCCGCCAGCCTAAGTCGTCCATGCGGGAGAGTATAAAGCGGTTGGCAGGAAGCACAGCGCCTCCTGCCAACCGCGCATTCAGCATTCATTTACAACAAGAAGCTGATAGCTGAAGGCTGACCGCTTGCGGAGGGGTCGAAGACCCCTTCGCAACCTACTCGAAGTAGTCGGCGGCCTTGGTGGTGTAGCTCTCCATGTCGTCGGGGACTTCGTCCTCGGGGAAGATGGCCTCGACCGGGCACTCCGGTTCGCAGGCGCCGCAGTCGATGCACTCTTCGGGGTTGATCATGAAGTGGTCGCCGGCGTCGTAGATGCAGTCCACCGGGCAGACCTCGACGCAACTCTGGTCCTTCGTGCCGATACACGGCTCTGTGATCACATACGTCAAAAGGACCTCCTCTCTGAATCTCGTACCGGCTTTATACCAGCCGGCCTCCACCCACAACACCCACCGTTGACCGGCGTCATGGCAGCCCATGATTAGGGTCATACGGTAATGTGACCTCGATCAAAAACCGCGCTTGTTGCGAGCCGTTCTCAGGTACGGGCGCGGAGCTCGGCGGGCATGAGTATGGTTATGGTCTTGCTGCCGAGGTCGAGAATGCCCTCTTTGGCGAGCCGGGAGAGGGCGCGGGAGAGGGCCTCACGCGAGATGCCGGTCGCCTCGGCCATCTCCTGCCTGCTGAGAGAAGGCGCGAAGACGACGCCCCTCTTGGTTACGCGGCCCTCCTCTGTGGCGAGGTTCAGTAGCATCCTTGCGACCCTCTGTGGGGCGCTGCGGAAGACCAGGTCGCCGACGAGGTCTTCCAGTTCGCGGGTCCTCGCCGCCAGCGCCCTGGAGAGCCTGACGGCGCCGTCGGGGAAGCGGCCCATGATCTCGAACAGGTCGTCGCGGAAGACCGCGTAGAGCACGCAGTCGGTGAGGGCGGTGGCGCCCTGGGTCTGGGTCCTGCCTTCGATGGCCGCTCCCAGGCCGAGCACGGAGCCTTCGCCGACCACGCCGAGGATCTGATCCCGCGCCTTCGGGCCGCCCGATGTGCGGTAGAGCTTCACCCGCCCCTCGCCGACGAAGTACACGGCCCCAGAAGGCTCGCCCTCCCTGTAAAGGGCGGTGTCGGCCCCGAGCTCGAGTACCTCGGCCGCTATCGCGAGGTCCTGGAAGAATCCCTCTTCCAGCCCCTCGAAAAGCTCGAACTCCTTGAGCCCGTCCAGCTTCGTCAGGTGCTCGACCGCCCGGCAACGCGCGCCGGGCAACCGCGCCCAGGAAGGCGGCGCATTCTCACCGTACATCGCTTGGTGTTCCTCTCGTCGCACGCGATCTCACAGACCCTTTATACGCTAAGTGGCGTAGGTTTTCTATCCGACGAACCGATCTCCGCTTCTTCCGCCACCTGCGCGAAGACGCCCGTGATCTCCAGGGGCCAGTCCGGTCGGAAGCGGACACCAAGCCGGAGCAGCTTGTAGATCCGGTGGCGCTCTTCTGGCGCAAGGTCCTCCAAGGTCTCACTGACCATGCCCGCGTAGGACCTCATCAGGGCGTCTCTGTCGTGCTCCAGGCGCCGAAGTACCTCGCCCCTGGCCCGTGCCGATTCTAGTTCGCGCTCGGCGGTCTCCCGAACCTCGTCCAGCTCCGAGAGCGCCGCGACCAGTTCCTCGTCCGTCATGTGGCCCTTCGCGGTGAGTCTGTGATAGCCGCGCCGCTCGACCTCGACCTCGGTCATCTTCCTCGACCAGAACTCCGCGTCCCTCCCCGGGTCCCGTCCGGCGTCGGTCCGCTCTTCCTCTATGAGCCGGTCGATTCCCGCCCTTATCCGCTTGGGGTCACGCAACAGCCCGCGCACGAACCCCCACACCTGCTCCTCGATCTGCTCCGCCCGCAGGAATTTCCTGTTAGAGCAGTCCCGGCTCGGCCCCGTGTTGTAGCGGGAGCGGCAGCTGTAGTAGTGAAACCGCCCGCCGCTCTTCTATTTGTGGGCACTGTTCGGTCTCAAGGTGTGCCCGCACTCGTCGCAACGCAGGATGCCGCCGGAGAGCTCCCAGAAACGTCTGGCCGCCTTCGAGGGCTTGCGCGCGTTGTCCTTGAGGCTCTGCCCGATCTCGACGCTCCCGTGGTTGTCTGCTCGGAGCTACCTAACAATCCGGGAGGCTCGATCACTAACTCTGCGAAGGTGATAGCCGCGGGGGTGATCCGGGCCAACGAACTGCCTACTCCACTAGTCTGGGTCAAGCACTGGCCCAAGGAGGCAATGGACGGCGGTAAGGAGAGCTTCGTGTTGATTGTCCTCTCTAACTACAGGGTGGAGGAGAGGGTGCCCTACCTTGGAGAGACAAGGGCACGGATAGGAGATGCAACTTGGAAGGGGCTGGATCGCGCCACTGTAGAGGCCTTAGTGGGAGGCAAGGTGTAACGCGAGCAGTACCGCTGATCGGTTAGAGTTTCTTTCCGCCGGAACCCCTCTCCTAGGAGCGGCAGAATAGTTGGGCCGATCAGTGTACGCGCGAAGAGTTGTTTGAAGGATTCCTTGAGCATGCAGCATACCTTCTCCCTCACTGCATGCTTCCCGTCCTTGAAGGGCAGTTACGGTGGCTCTAAATGATGCCGAGATTCGGCTCACTGCGAAGAAAGCGGTGAATCTGTGAAAGGCGGGCTACGGCACCACAATGGAGTGCTCCTCGTGCTAGGCTGGCGCATGCACCTTATTTACTCAACCAGGTAGGGAGGACCTTATGGAGTATCGCCGCCTCGGACGCTCGGGTTTGTTCGTCTCCGCCTTGACCCTTGGCACGATGACCTTCGGAGGTCAAGGGGGCTTCAGCAAGGTCGGCGCCACGAATGTCGCCGGGGCAAGGAGGCAGGTGGACATGTGTCTGGACGCGGGGATCAACCTCTTCGACACCGCGAACATATACTCGGGAGGCGAGTCCGAGGAGATACTCGGAGAGGCTATCTCCGGCCGCCGGGACGACCTACTGCTCGCGACGAAGGTACGCATGCCCGTGGCAGACGGTCCCAACGATACCGGTCTCTCACGACACCACATAATCCGCCAGTGCGAGGCAAGCCTGAGAAGGCTCGGCACCGACTACATCGACCTCTACCAGGTCCACGAGTGGGACGGCCTCACCCCGCTCGAGGAGACACTGGAGGCACTGGACACACTCGTCAAGAGCGGCAAGATTCGCTACGTAGGATCATCCAACTACTCGGGCTGGCAGCTGATGAAGGCGCTTGGCACCTCCGAGAGGCTCGGGCTGCAGCGCTACATAAGCCAGCAGATCCACTACACGCTGCAGGCCAGGGAGGCCGAGTACGAGCTGGTGCCGCTCGCCATCGACCAGGAGTGCCCCATCCTCGTGTGGAGCCCGCTGGCCGGTGGCCTGCTATCTGGAAAGTATCGGCGCGACAGCGCCGCCTCGGAGGGACGACACGTGGAGGGCTGGGACGAGCCTCCCGTCTACGACACCGACAAGCTCTACGACATCGTAGATGTG
>DATMVF010000102.1:0-4463 GCA_035563475.1 Rubrobacter sp. | reverse complement strand
CTTCGGTGTTGTAAGGGGCGAGGCCGGCGCGGATGAACCCTCCACTGTCCCCGATGCCGAGCTTTTCGGCGAGCGTCGAGGCGTAGAAGTCGCCGGCGGCTATGAAGAAGCCGTGCTCGAGCATCCGCAAGCAGATCTCTTCGGGCGTATGACCCTCCACCCTAAAGGCGATGGTCGGGGTCTTGCGGACGCCATCTGGGGCGGTGTAGAACTGTACTCTGGGGATGTCTCGGAGTGCTGTACGGAATGTTTCGGCGAGTGCGGCTTCGTGTTCTTCGATTGCGTTCATGGCGCTGGTGAGTCTCTCGCGTTGCGAGGCGCCCTCACCCAGGGACGAGATGAAGTCAAGGGCGCCTTTTACGCCGGCGATCCCCTCGTGATTCTGGGTACCCGTCTCCAGTTTGTCCGGGATATAGTCCGGCGCGGGATCGAGCCTGTAGACGCCCAACGTCTCGAAAAGGGCGCGCCTTATGGCCGTCACACCGACGTGCGGGCCGAAGAACTTGTAGGCCGAGCAGGTGATGATGTCGGCCCCCATGGCGTCGCGGTCTATGGGGATGTGCGGGGCGGCGTGCACGGCGTCGACGGCTACGAGGGCGCCTCTGCTGTGGACTCTCTCGGCGACGGCGGCCACGTCGTTCACGGTGCCGACGGCGTTCGAGGCCAGGCCGATGGCTACGAGTTCCGTCCTTTCGTTGATTTTGTGCTCCAGGTCGTTCCCGTCGAGGGTGAGGGTTTCGGGATCTACCCTGACCCAGCGCACTCTTACCCCTTGCTCCTCGGCGGCGATGAGCCAGGGGTCCACGTTGGCGCGGTGGTCGAGCTCTGCGACGACTATCTCCGAATCTCTGTCCCACCCGCGGGCGAGGGCGCGGGAGACCGCGAAGGTCAGGGTGGTCATGTTGGCCCCGAAGGCGACCTCGTCGGGCGCGGTCCCGAAAAAATCCGCCGCCGCCTCTCGAGTATCGGAAAGGATCTCCTCGGTCTCCGTGCTCGTCGGGAAGACGCCGTGCAGGTTCGCACCGCCGCGCTCCATGTAGCCCGTGATGGCCTCGATAGCCTGCCGCGCCACCTGCGAGCCGCCAGGCCCATCGAAGTAGACGACGCCGCGACCGTTATGCGTCCGGCCGAGCGCAGGGAACTGCTCGCGGACGACCTCTACGTCGAACGTACGCTGCATAAATCCTCCCGCTCCGATCCGCTTGCCCGGCGCAGTTTACATCAGGCGGGCGCGGGCCCTGGGGGGATGCTACCTTACTCCCTGCAGAGGAACAGCAACAAGGAGGTCGTTTTGTCGAGGCGTGTGATCACCAGTCCCAGCCTGCCGGCGCCCATGCGTGGGGGCGCGTTCTCCTCCGGGGTCGAGGCCCCGGCGGGGCGTACGATCTATGTTTCCGGTCAGGTCTCGATGGACGCCGAAGGAAACGTGGTCGGAGAGGGCGACGTAAGGCTCCAGACGCAGACGGTGCTCGAGCACGTGAAGACCGTGGTCGAGGAGGCCGGTGGCGGGATGAACGACATAGTCAAGGTAACCGTCTTCATAAGGGACATGCGGCACTACGATGAGATCCACGAGGTCAGGAGGAGGTACTTCGAAGAGCCTTTTCCAGCGTCCTCGATGGTCGAGGTCTCAGCCCTCATAGACCCCAGGCTCCTCATCGAGATCGAAGCCGTAGCGGTGGTCGGGTAGAGGGTATTGTGCAACATGGCCGCCGGGTGTGGCCCAATATAGAATCTGGGTAAGGGATTTGGTCTGGGAATAAGGGGGTCTACTTTGCCGCTCGATTACACGTATCGCATTCAGTTGCCGCACCGCACGGGGCAGTTGGCCAAGGTCGCCGGGACGATAGCAGAAGGAGAGGGTCTGATCGGCGAGGTCAACACCATTAGCGTCGGGCGTGTCGCCTCGGTGCGCGAGATCACACTAGAAGTCCGTGACAAGGACCACGCCGAGAACATAGAAGCGATGCTCGAGGCGCTTCCCGGCGTCGAAGTCCTTTGGGCGCGTGACCGGGCGCTGCTACGACACGAAGGCGGGAAGCTTACCATCGATTCGATCAGGCCCGTCAGGACGGTGCAGGACATGCGCGACGTCTACACCCCCGGGGTAGCCCGGGCGTGTATGGCCATCTCCGAGGAACCTTCGCTCGTCGGCGAGCTGACCATGATAGGGCGCAGCGTCGCCATCTGCACGAACGGCACGCGGGTTCTAGGGCTCGGCGATATCGGTTGCGTCGCCTCGATGCCCGTGATGGAGGGGAAGGCCGTCTTCTACCACCAGCTCTCCAACGTCTCTGCTATGCCGATCCTGGTCGATACGAAAGATGTCGACGAGTTCGTGGAGACCGTCGTGCGCATATCGCCTACGTTCGGCGGCATCCACCTGGAGGACATCTCGGCCCCTGAGTGCTTCGAGATAGAAGCCCGCCTTATAGAGGCCCTCGACAAACCCGTGATGCACGACGACGTTCATGGTACGGCCGTCGTGACGCTCGCGGCCGTGCTCGTCGCCTGTCGCCACGCAGGGCTGACCCTCCAGGATGAGGTGGTGGGCCAGATCGGGCTCGGCGCCGCCGGATTCGGTATCGCCGCCCTTCTGGTCGATGCCGGCGCGAGGCGCGTCCTCGGCTCGGACCCCAACCCTCTCTCCCACGAACGCGCCCAGAGCAAGGGCATAGAGATTACCGACCTCGAGACCGTCATGCGGGAGGCCGACGTCGTAGTGGCCACGACGGGTAGATCCGGTCTCATAGACCCAGCGATGGTGCGCGAAGGGCAGGTGATACTGGCCCTCACCAACCCCTACCCGGAGATCGATGCCGACGAGGCCGTCGAAGCGGGCGCCGCCTTCGCCGCAGACGGAACGAGCGTGAACAACGTGCTCGGCTACCCCGGCATCTTCCGCGGCGCCCTCCTCTCGGGAGCCAGGGAGATCAACCTCCCCATGAAGCTCGCCGCCGCAGAGAAGATAGCCTCCCTCGCCTCAGGGTCGGAACTCGTCCCCGACGCCCTCGACTCCCAGGTGCACGAACAGGTCGCAGACGCCGTCAGAGACGCCGCGGTCCGGAGCGGCGCCGCCCACCTCGAAAGGGCGCCTGTGGGATTGTAGTGGAGCGAGCCTGACCAGATGGGTGAGATCGCCGCCGTCTTCTTTACGCCAGCTTCTTTGAGAGTATGATCTCCAAAGGCTCGTCACTCAGGAGCAATGAACCACAGTCTTTGTAACCGAGTCTGCGATACAGATGCTGCGCCCGCTCGTTGGACATAGTGGAAGTCATGACCTCTTCGTAGCCCGCCTTTCGCATCTCGTCTTCCCAGAACCCTACGAGCCTGGTGCCGAATCCTCTCCCCCGCAACTCTTCCCGGACCCACAGCAGGTTCATGAAGGGGATCTCATCCCAGAAGTATCCCCAGCGCAAGAGTCCTGCCCGCCGACCGTCGTGATGTAGCACCACGATCTCGCGCCGTTCTATCTTCTGTTCGATGACACCTCGCCGCAAGTGATGATCCGCTCGCGCCAGATGATCCAGGTCTGCGGACTCAGCGAAGGCTATGCGCATGTTGATGCTCCTCTTCTACAACGAACCGGACAATACGGGCAGCATTGTCTCATCCGGCGCCGGGAGGGCGTACGTCGCGTACTTCACGAACATGTAAAACGTGTCCCAACGCGCTTCGACTTTCCGCGCCTATTCCGTGACTTATGCCAAAGATCGTCAAAAGTCGTTGGACGCATGGAGGAAGTTTCTCTATACTGTGTTTGTGAGGAGTAAGGACCATGTAGACGAGGCAGCCGGTGGCTGGCATCCGCTTGTCGAGGACCGCATTCAGGCGGAGATCATGCATCACGTCAGGGCGATGGATCGTCCTGTATCGCGATCCGAGATGACGGATGCGTTGGGTGTGAGCAGGAGCAAGATCTCCATGGAGGTGGGGCGGTTGATCGAGGCCGGCCTGCTCGCCGAGGACGGCCTGGCCAAGTCGGAGGGTGGTCGGCGCTCCTCACTGTTGCGCATCCCCCGTTCCGCCGGCCTGATAGCCGCCGTCGACCTCGGCGCCACTTCCACGGACGTCGCCCTGGCTACCCTGGGCGGCGAGCTCCTGGTACACCGCGGGGAGCGCGGGGACATCAAGGACGGGCCAACGAAGGTGCTCGACAGGGTCAAGGAATTGCTCTCGGAGCTACTCTCGGAGCAGGGGGCTGATGCGCAGGACGTCCTGGCTATAGGTGTCGGGGTGCCTGGGCCTGTGGAGCACGCCTCGGGGGTCTTGAGGAGCCCGCCGATCATGCCTGGTTGGGACGGGTTTCCCATACGTGCGGCGTTCGCTGACGAGTACGAGGCCCCGGTCTTCGTGGACAACGACGTGAACGTGATGGCGCTGGGCGAGCACAGGGATGGCCTTGGCAAAGGCGAAAACGACGTGCTCTTCGTCAAGATCGGCACAGGCATCGGCGGTGGCAT
>DATMVF010000101.1:0-3999 GCA_035563475.1 Rubrobacter sp. | reverse complement strand
CTATCGGTCGGGAGGGTTTCCGGCCTCACCCCCCCGAGCAGGGTCGCCACCCCCAGGAGGACGATGGCCACGACGGAGATCTCGCCCAGGGTGTCCAGCCCGCGGAAGTCCGCCAGCGTGGCCGTGACCACGTTCTTGGCGTGTGCCTGCGGGGCGAGCCGTACGTGTTCTTCGGCGACGGTCGTACCGGCCGGCGGCTGCGAGAGGGCTCCCCAGACCACCACGAAGGCGAAGGCGCCAGCGACTACCGAGACGAAGACCTTGCGGCCCCTTCTCGTAAGTGGTAACTCCGCCTGGCGGTGCAGGATGCGGTAAGGGATCAGCTTGAGGGTGGCGACGACGAGCAGCGTGAGCATGGTCTCTACGAGGACCGCGACGAGCGCCACGTTCGGCGCCCCGTAGAATGCATAAGCGACCGCCAACGCGAAGCCCGCGCTGGAGAGCACGAGAACCAGGGTAACGTGCCGCCGCGTGAAGGTCGTCGTCAGGGCGGCCGCCACCACCGCCAACATCACCAGCATTAGCGGAGCTTCCCCAGCCCGGAACTCTCCGATCCGGTATGCGCCGGCTGTGGGCGTTGCCAGCACGGCCGCCCCCACGAGCACGGCCGTCGGCAACAGCACGAAAGCGACCCGGCCCCTCAGGTTGCGGATCTCCAGCCGGTGGATGAGATCCGAGAGCCGGTTGAGCCCGCGAATGGTCAGACGGTACAACCGCTCAGGCCCCGCCAGCTTCCCGAGGTCGCTGAACCCGAGCGCGGCCCGCGACCATACAGAGCGCGAGGCTGTCGCTGCCACGCCCAGTGCGTAGGCCGCCAGGGCCATCAAATATTCGGGGAGAACCTCCGCATGGTACGTGGCATCCAACGGCGTAGGAGCCGCGAAGGAAACCTCACCCGCCGCCTCGGCCAGCCTCTCGAAGGGCCCCGCTAACAGACCCCCGAGCAGCCCTATCGCTCCCAGCGCCACGACCGGCACCACGAGCAGCCGGGGTACGGGGCGGGGCGCGACGGAGGAGGCATGGGGCTCTCCGAGGAAGATGCCGCCCCAGAAGCGCCAGGTGTAGGCCAGGGTCGCAGCCGCCGAGACGACTGCTGTGGTGGCGAAGAGGAGACCGCGTTCGAGCGCGGCGGCGAAGAAGAACTCGTCGGCGAAGAATCCCAAAGTCAGGGGGAGCGAGGTGAGCGTGGCCGCCGCGAGTCCTGACGACACCGCAAGCAGCGGCATGGGCCTCAGCAATCCTCCGAGCTTGCTAAGGTGGTCCTGGCCGGTGGCCTCTGTCACAGCCCCGGCGGTGAGGAACAGGGCGCTCTTGGCGATGGCGTGGGCGATCACGTAGTAGGCCGCGCCCCCGGCGCCGTACTCTCCTCCGAGGCCGTACATGGTGACCACGAAACCGTACTGGGCGATGGTGGAGTAGGCGAGGAGCTGCTTGAGGACGTCCCGCGTAAGCGCCAGGAGGCCGCCGACGGCCATAGAGGCTATGCCGACGACCAGGAGCGTGTCGAGGATAAGGTCGCTATCCTGGAGCAACGGGTAAACACGTCCGATCAGCAACACCCCCGCGGCCACCATCGCCGCCGAGTGCAAATAGGCGGAGACGGGTGTCGGGGCGGCCATGGCTCGCGGCAGCCAGAAGTGCAGGGGGACCTGCGCGCTTTTGGCGAGCCCGGCCACTACAATGAGCAGGCCCGAGCCTGTGAGAAGCGGTCCCGGCCCGACACGTCGGGCAAGCTCCGGGATGGAGAAGGTGTCGTGGGCGGCGTAGAGGAGGAGGGCGCCGATGAGGAGCAACACCGCCGTAACCCCGGTGACTAGCAGCGCCATCAGCGCCGAGGCCCGCGACTCTTCCTTGTGGGCGTCGTAGCCGATCAGGTAGTAGGACGCGACGGCCGTAAGGTCCCAGAAGAGGAAGAGGAGGATCAGGTCTTGCGCCATCGCCAGGCCTACCATAGAGCCCATGAACAGAAGAACAAAGAAGTAGAAGCGTACGGCGGCGGTCTGGGGGCGACCCTCGTGCTCCAGGTGCAACGGCAGGTAGCGCGAGGAGTATGCGAGGACGAGGAAGCCTATGCCGGTCGCGAGCAAGGCGTACAGGGCGGCGAGCCCGTCGAGCGAGAGGGCGATGCGCAAATCCCAGCTCGGTGCCCAGGCCAGATCCACGCTGCCGCCGGCGAACCACCCCCAAAGCACCGAGAGGGCGGCGAGGGCGGCGAAGGCCGCCCCGACCGGGGCCGCGTAAGCGGCCCTGAACGCGCCTACCCCGGCCGCGACTGGGCCGCGAGGAGGGCGAGCGCCATCGGCAGGAGAACGGCGAGCATCGTCAACACCGTTCTATCTCCCCTCCTGGCGGTGACCCTGTAAACGATATCTTCGTGTCTGGATCAAGGTGTCCGCGGACTTCCCGTTCCTAACCCGGCCGTCGGCACGCGCAGGAGGTTGCTGCTCTCCCCTGCCGGGGAGCCAGAAATGATTCTTGCATGCCATCTCGGGAGATATATCCCCCCGTCGCAAGCGACCTACGCCTGCGACCCTGGATGCAGCCCTGTTGGCAACGCCGCAACCTGTAGCACAGCGGGGCGCAGGACAGCCGAAGGTCAGCGGAGAAGCTAGACTTTAGCGAGCGCGGTAGGCAGATTCGAAGCTAGAGATGACGCAAAGCAAGAGCGAACCCGATCGCCAGAGAGGGAGATCGCGTGACTTCTCATGCCGCACCAGAGTGTCGTCGCCGAGTGCCGACTACACCTATCCCGCCTGGGCCATCAACGCGATGGATCTCTCTAGGTGTCCCCTACGAAGACACCTGGAGTTGTTATGAGGGTGGCGAGATCCACTGCGGTCTGTGTGGAACCTGCAACGAGCGCAAGGAGGCTTTCCAGCTCGCTGGCGTGCCAGATCCTACCAAGTATCGGAAGTAGGCCGGTCTGGAACGGGCTATCTTCGATTCACAACGCCAACGGCTTGCGGACAGAACCCGGTGTGGGTGTTCCACAATAACCTTGTCCTCAGTGTAATGTATAAAAATCTACACATATAGCGACAACTTGTGTAGACTTTTATCCGAATGTTAGAACAGCGACGTACATTGGAGGAGCTTGCCCGGCGTTCGGGGGGAGCCTTCAGGGCGGGAGACGCGGTAGAGATCGGTGTCCATCCGCGTGACCTGTATGCCCTGCGGGACGAGGGATTCCTGGTCGAGCTTTCGCGTGGGGTCTACCGCCCAGCGGACGCCGAGATAAACGCTTACCTGGACCTGGTGGCCGTCTCGCGGCGCAGCCCACGGGGGTCCATCTGCCTGAACTCGGCGCTCTCTTTCTGGGACTTGACGGACGAGGTTCCTGCGGAGGTCCACCTGGCGGTGCCTAGGGGATCGCACCGGCCCAGGATCTCCTACCCGCCGACGCGTGTTCACGTCTTCGCTGCCTACACCTTCGACCTAGGGCGTGAGAGGGTCTGCCTGGAGTCCGGCGAGGAGATCAACATCTACTCTCAGGAGCGTAGCGTGGTGGATGCTGTGCGCCTCAGGGGCCGGGTGGGGACCGGCGTCGCATACGAGGCCCTCCGACGTTACCTGCGGCGCCCCAGGTCCTCTCCAGGCGAACTGCTGCGTCTCGCTCGGCGGCTGAGGGCCGGGGGACCCATGGCCGACGCTCTAGACGTGCTGACGGGTTGAGCGAGCCAACGACACCGCAGGAGGTCTACCGAGCCCTACAGCGGCGGGCCAGGCGCGAGGGGCGAGGGACCCAGGAGCTCTTCGAGTTCTACCTGCTCGAACGCTTTCTCTACAGGCTCTCAGTCTCCCCGTACCGCGATCGCTTCGTGCTCAAGGGTGGCCTCCTGCTTACGGTCCTGGGCGTCCGACGCGCGACGCAGACGTGCTGGCGTGGGGCGTCGCCGGTGACGAGGAGAGCCTGTTGGCCGTGATCCGGGAGGTGGCGAGCATCCCTGTGGACGATGGCATGACCTTCGACGTCTCGCAGGCGAGGGCCATGACCATCAG
>DATMVF010000100.1:0-5713 GCA_035563475.1 Rubrobacter sp. | reverse complement strand
CTTCGGTGTTGTAAGGGGCGAGGCCGGCGCGGATGAACCCTCCACTGTCCCCGATGCCGAGCTTTTCGGCGAGCGTCGAGGCGTAGAAGTCGCCGGCGGCTATGAAGAAGCCGTGCTCGAGCATCCGCAAGCAGATCTCTTTCCAGGCGAGCTGACGTTGGTCAAGCCGCTCGGAGGCATGAGCGGCTAGCGGAACGGCTTGCCGTAACGCTCGAGCACGTTGCGATCTACCTCGACACCGATACCTGGTCCGTGCGGCACCGGTACCTTCCCGTCCACGGTGGAGATCGCGCCGCCGATGAGGTCCTCCCGGAAAGGGTGCGACGACCGGTCGTACTCGAGCATCGGCTCTTCGGGCTGCAAGGACAGTGGCGTCGGCGGGAGCGTGGCGATGAGCTGCAAGGAGGCTGCCAGCCCGATCCCCGAGCCCCAGACGTGCGGGACCACCGCCGTGTTCCACGCCTGGGCCAGGGCTGCTATCTTCTTGCACTCGGTAAAGCCCCCTGAGGAGCACAGATCCGGTTGCAGAATGTCCAGGGCGCCCTCGGAGATCCAGCGCCGGTAGCCGATCTTGCCGAACAGGTTCTCCCCGGCGGCGACGTAGGTGGCACTCAGGTTCCTCAAAGCCTTGTACCCTTCCAGGTCCTCCGGCGCCAGGGGCTCCTCGAGGAAGTGGACCTCGGCGGCCCGGCACCCAAGTAGGAGGCGGCGCGCTGCGGGGACGTCGTAGGCGCAGTTGGCGTCCATCATGAGGCGCACCCCGGAACCCACGGCCTCCCTGATGGCATGGACGTACTCGACGTCGGCCTCTACCCCGAAGCCGACCTTTAGCTTCATGGCCCCAAAGCCTTCGGACACGTGCCGCCTGGCTTCCTCGACGCCTGCCTCCACGTGGTTCTGACCTTCACGGCGGTAAAAGCCGGTCGCGTAGGGCGTCACCTTGGAGCGGAATGCACCGCCCAGCAGCTTGTGGATCGGACGTTCCAGGTAGCGGCCGATGACGTCCCAGAGGGCGATGTCTACACCACTCATAGCGTTGACGGCGGCGCCCCCTCCGAAGGGACGGGTCCGGTTGTACATCTCTTCCCAGAGTACCTCGACGTCGAAGGGATCTCGGCCGACGAGCATGGGCTTGAAGCAGAACTCGACGAAGGAGGCGGCGACCTGCGGTGGCTGCAGCCCATGGCACAATGACTCGCCCCAGCCTGTGACGCCCTCGTCGGTAGAGACCTCCACTATCATCGTGCTCCGCCTGTGGACCCAACCTTGCGAGAAGGAAAAGGGGTCCTCCAGCGGCGTGGACAGTACATGGGGAACTACGTCGACTATCTTCATGTTTCTTGCCACCTCGTCAGATCTCGAGCCCGGCTCACCCGCGTAAGGCTACCTGCTTCACCGGTATTCGGCGATAGGAGTGGTTTGCAGAAAGACCGTACACTTTGGATAGTGGGCTTCAGGCTACGGGAAAACGTCCCGTCAATCGTGGTGCATTGCGAGCGCGATGTCACGCTCCCGGGGCGGGATGTCTCTAACTATAGGACGGAACATTTACGGAAGGAGCGAGCATGGCGCAGGAGACCATCGAGATGGTCCGGTTCACGGTCAGGCCCGGCGCGGAGGAGGCGCTCGTAGAAGAGCGTCCGGCGATGGTGGAAGCGGTCAGAGCCGAGTTCCCGGGCATGTTGAGCGCCCGGCTAGCGAAGCTCGACGAGACGACGTGGCTCGAGCTCCTCGTGTGGACGAGCCGGGAGGCGGCCCAGAGGGCGACCGAAAAAGCGCACGACATCCCCGCCGTCGCGGCCTGGCTCTCGCACATAGCGGAGGTGATCGGCATCGAGCGCGCCGACGTGATCGTCGCGGAAGGGCGCTAGCGACGTGGTGGCCGAAAGCGTGGCCGAAGGCGCGTCCGACCTCGACCGGCTGGCCCGGGATGCCGCAGGGGGAGACAAGCGCGCCCTGGGGGAGCTGTGCCGGGAGCTGCAGCACCCCATCTACCGGCTCGCCCTGCGTATGCTCTCCAGCCCCGAGGATGCCGAGGACGCCACCCAGGAGGTCCTGGTCCGCATAGTCACCAACCTGGGCACCTTCGAGGGCCGCTCGAGGTTCATGACCTGGGTCTACACGGTGGCGACCCGCCAGCTCTTGCGGACCAGGAAGCGCCTCGTGGAGTCGTCGGTGAGGGGCGCGGACGCCTTCGCCGCCGCCCTGGACGCCGGCCTGGGGCCGGTGCCCGACGACGTCGAGGGGCAGGCGGAGTACGAGGAGCTCTGCGCCGAGGTGAGAATCTCCTGCACCTACGGGATGCTCTTGTGCCTCTCGCGGGAGGTGCGGCTCGCCTACATCCTCGGCGACCTTATGGGCATGACCGACCGCGACGGGGCCGAGGTCTGCGAGGTGACCCCCGCCGCCTTCCGCAAGCGCCTCTCACGCGCCCGCAAGACCATGAGGAGGATAATCGCCAACCGCTGCGGCCTGGTGCGCGAGGAGAACCCGTGCCGGTGCGGCGGCCAGATAGCCAGCGGCGAGCGGCTGGGCGTCCTGGAGCGGGGTAACCTCAAACTCGCGACCCACCCGCGTGGCGACGGGCGCCCGATCCTGGCCGACACCACAATAGAGGCGGCGGCCAGGCAGCTCGACCTCGCCGAGGCGATCGCCGAGGTCTACAAGACGGATCCTGAGTTCGTCGCCCCCCGAAGGGTCTACGAGCGGCTGCGGCAGGCAGCTCCCGATCTCCTGGTATGAGCGGCGGAAGCGTTGCGTCGAGGGATCGCTGCGCCTGGGTCGGCGCGGACCCGCTCTACGTCGCCTACCACGACGAGGAGTGGGGCGTCCCGGTCCACGACGACCAGAGGCTCTTCGAGATGCTCGTGCTGGAAGGGGCGCAGGCGGGCCTCTCCTGGCTCACGATTCTCAAGAAGCGCGGGGGCTACCGGCGTGCCTTCGACGGCTTCGATCCGGAGAAGGTCGCCCGGTACGACGAACGGAAGGTCGAGGAACTGCTGGCCGATCCCGGCATAGTCCGCAACCGCCGGAAGGTGGAGGCGACGGTCCGCAACGCCAGGTCCTTCCTCGCGGTTCGGGAAGAATTCGGGACCTTCGACCGATACCTCTGGGGCTTCGTCGGCGGCGAGCCGGCGCACAACCGCTGGCGGACACCGGAGGAGGTTCCCGCCGAGACCGAGGCATCCAGGGTCCTGAGCAAGGACCTGAAACGTCGGGGGTTCGGGTTCGTCGGTCCCACCGTGGTCTACGCGTTCATGCAGGCGGTGGGCATGGTCAACGACCACACGACGGACTGCTTCCGCCACGCGCAGTTGGTAGGGAGCACCGACCACCGGCCCTAACGCCGGGCCCGACGCTGAGTAGGCCGCCTGGCACAGGGTCCAGGAGTTAGGCGTCGAGATTTCGCAGGTAGAGGGCACAGGCTCCGAGAAGCGCATCACCGTCAAGGATGTAACCGGGGACGCCTACCGGGGTTGGCTCGGGTCTGAAGCAACAACGGCCATCGGCCGCCCTAAGGAGCGCGGTAGCCACAGGAGGATGAGCAAAGACTACGAGCGTCTGCCGGAGAGCGCAGAAGCCTTTATCTACGCTGCTATGAGTCGTCTGATGGCGAGGAGATTGGCCCGCTCATGAGGGTTTTCAGACAGTTTCGAGAGCATTGCGAGCGAACTTCCGGTAATGCCGCTTACAGGAAGCTTGGTCAATAAGGGGAACTTGCTACAGGTGGTAGCTGAGCGAGAGCTGCGGCTTCGCGTCCGGCTCCTCCTCCACCTCGAAGGCGAGCGTGCTGGCGTGTTCTGGCACCTCTTCCCCCTCGTAGTCGTAGCGGCGTCCCCCGTAGGTCTCCACCCACATCCGGTTCACCCTATAGAGGCCAGGCGTGGCTACAGCGGGTATGGGGAGTGTTAGCCGCGCGACGTTGGACTGCCCCCCGATGGTCTCCGGCGGCCCGCTGGCAGTCAATTCGCTCTGGTCATGCTCCACGTGGCGGAACACCACGCCCGCTTCGCGCACGTGCATTCGCGCATACTTGATGATCTCCATATTCAGCCTGACCTGGTCCCCCGGCAAGTACCGCAGGTAGCCGTGATCCATCATCGGCGCCTCCCTCGTCGCTTAGAGACTCATCCTACCTTCCCGCGCTCAAAGGCGCTATTGCCCCAGTTTTTCTGCGTCCATGCGGACCCGCCAAGCCCCTCAGAGGCCATCCTCGCGGCCCTCAGCAGCGATCTATGCAGCATCCAGCATACGATCCCAGAAGGCATAGCTACGGATCGAGTTCGCCTGCGAGGTGCCGGAGTGCCCTCGTGAGGTCTTCCATCCGGTTGTGGCCGGCGAGGTCGATCTGTGCCTCCGCACCGCTGGGGTGAAGCGCACCATCAAACCTTTCGCTGAACCACGCTGCCAATTGGCGAAGCCCATCGAGTGTGAACGTAAATTCATCGAAGACGAAGTCTCCCCGTTCACGGTTTCGCTTCATCCATGCAGGAGCGTCCTCATGGGAGAACACATCTATTCCCGAGTGCTCGAAACCAAGGCTCGTCAAGAGCCTTAGAGGAGCGTGATTGTCATTGCGGACGTATGCCATGATCTTCTGAACCCACTTGCCTTCCTGCAGTAGGACCCCGTACACGATCGTGTGAGCCAGCGCAAAGCGCACCAGAAGCTCTCCGATTCCCTCTTTTTGGATGGTGACCTTCAGGCCACCCAGCTGCCAATTACTTTCAGCTGAATCTTGCACTACGTAGCATAGGCCGACGAATTCGTTGGTATTCTTCCGACGAACACCGAACAAGTGTCCGCTTTTGGCAAACTCGGCTATCTCGGACTCTATCCGAGGGTGGATGCGACACGAGCAGCGCTTGCCTATTTGTTCCCTACGCTTGCTGAGAGTTTGTGGGCTACCCACGCGGCAATTCCCGGTCTCATCACAGGATGAGGAAGATCTTTGCCATGAAGCCACCGATTGAGCCTTGGATGACTCACGCGGAGTTCGTCAGCAAACTCTTCCTCAGACATTCTAAGCAGCTTCTGTCCATCACGAAGAATGGCTCGAAATTCCGAGTCATTGATCTCGTCTTCTCTTGCAGCATCTGCAGCTTTCTTCCGTGCCCCTTGTAAATGTTGTTCTCTTTCGACGTTTGTCATTGGAGTACCAGGTATTGGTTCAGACATTGATTACCTCCCCTACTCGGCTCCCTTTTCCCAGCGTTCTGTTGGAGCCGCTCCTACACCTCGCGATATGCGGCCGCTGGCCAGTGCTCTAGCCAGTTCGTCCTAGGCACGCTCGCGCGTTTGCTTGCTCATGGCGCCCGCCTCCGCTATAGAGGGTGGGACTGACGAGTCCCACCGCACATTTTACAACGAACGCTCCTTCACCGAGAAGCCGAGCGCGGCGGCCAGAGCGTACTCATGTCCGAGCTTGGTGCAGACCTGGACGGGATCTTCGGTGCAGAGGGCGACCGGGACGCCGGCTTCCACGAAGCGCATCACCGGGTGGTCCTCGTAGGACGGTACCGCGCCAAGCGACGTTGGAACTCAGGTTTCCCGTATGATCCCCTCCAACGCCTGGACGAACTTCTCGACCTCGTCTTCGGTGTTGTAAGGGGCGAGGCCGGCGCGGATGAACCCTCCACTGTCCCCGATGCCGAGCTTTTCGGCGAGCGTCGAGGCGTAGAAGTCGCCGGCGGCTATGAAGAAGCCGTGCTCG
>DATMVF010000099.1:0-4941 GCA_035563475.1 Rubrobacter sp. | reverse complement strand
GTGGGCGCCGTCGTGCTTGCGCTGCTGGATTACAGGTGGCTTGGGCGACACCTCAGGTTCGTCTACGGGGCGATGATCGTGATGTTGGTAGCCGTGCTCGTCGCGGGATTCTCGGTCAACGGGGCGCAGAGCTGGATCGGGGTCGGCCCCGTCGAGGTGCAGCCTTCGGAGTTCGCGAAGCCGTTGTCGATCGTGGTGCTCGCCGGTTACGTGGCCGAGAGCAGCTTTGCTCGCAACATGACCTTCCTGACAGCCCTCGGCATCATGTCCGTGCCGGTCTTGCTCGTGCTCGCGCAACCGGACCTTGGTACCGCGTTGGTGTTCGGGGCCATATTCGTTGCCGTGGTCTTCGTGGGCGGAGCCAGGTGGTACCAGCTCGGGGGGCTGTTCGCGGCCGGGTGCGTGGGCGTCTACCTCACCATAAAGTTCAGAATCCTGGAAGACTACCAGATAGCACGTCTCACCTCGTTCCTCGACCCCCAGAGCGTCCCTAGCGTGAGCTACCAGGTCGAGAACTCCAAGATGGCCATAGGTTCAGGGGGGCTCATGGGCAAGGGTCTTCGATCGTCGGGGACCCTCGGTGACCTTGGCTATCTGCCGGAGGACCGCACGGACTTTATATTCGCCAACCTCGCAGAGAAGGTCGGCTTCGTAGGGTCTGTGGTCCTACTGATCGTTTTCTTCCTGCTGGTCTGGCGCGTGCTGCACGCCGCGACGATCTCGAGCGACCGCTTCGGCGTGCTCGTCGCAGTCGGGGTGGCGACGATGCTTACGTTCCACGCACTCATAAACATCGGGATGGCGATGGGCATGATGCCCGTTACCGGGCTTCCACTCCCCTTCGTGAGCTACGGACGAAGCAATCTGCTCGTAAGCATGATGTCGGTCGGGCTGGTGCAAAGCATCGTGATCCAGGCGAAGCTCAAGTCCGAGGGAAACCCTCGGGCTTGAGAAGCTAGTCAGCACGGCGCTTCGCGCCTTGTCAGCACGCTTCGGGCCTTTCAGGCCCTCGCTTGTCAGCAGGTCAGCTTCTCCCGTTCCGGCCTCGCTCTGCCGCGTACGACGAGGCGCTTCAAGCGGCAATCGGGCTCTACGCTCAGGGCGAGGTTACGGGACGACTAGCTGAATTGCTGACAAGCCGCCAGGCGAAGCCGGGCGGCGTGCTGAAGTGCTGACATGCTACTTTTCCCATCCGTGGGGGGTTTTGATGTCGACGACGTTGAGTAGCCACCCGCCGATGAGGAAGGCGAGCAGGCCGTTGATGATGGCATCGGGGAGCACGCCCCAGACAACATATTCGCCGAGCTGTGGCACTCCCAGCCCGGCGAGCCAGCGGGCGCCGTAACTCAGGAGGTCGTAGGCTGCGACGGCTAGTCCTGCGACCTGGGCGAACAGGACCTTCTCCGAACCTCTTCGCCTCACGGCGCTCGCGCGGGTGGCGAGCATGGCCGCGAGCAGGCCCGCGAGCGCTCCGACCCCGAAGAGGTCCGTGCCCAGGGCGTCGAGGAGTATGCCCCCGAAGAAGCCGAGCAACACGGCCTGGAGATCCCTCAGTGGGGCGACGGCGAAGACGACCGCGATCAGGGTCAACCTCGGCGAGAAGAAGCCGAAGGTCAGGTAGGGGATTACGACGGCGTCGAGCAGCGCGGCGATCGCGACGACGATCGCGGCGCGGATGACGGAGGCCTGCTCCACCGGCTGTCTCTACCCTTCCCGGCCGGCCCAGTCGACGATTACCCGCACCTCTTCGAGGTCCTGGGGGTTCATGGCCGGGTCCACCACTATCTTCTTGAACTGCTCGATGTCCTGCGAGCTGACCGCCTCGACCTTACCCACGTACAGGCCGGGAGGGAACAACAGCTCCTTGTCCCCGGCCCTCCCGCTGGTGACGACGAAGTCACCCTCCTCGGCCCGCGCCTTGAGGCTGACCAGGTCGACCCCGAAGTACCCCTCGAGGTTGGTCTCCAGTAGCCCCTGGCCGTAAGAGACGTCCTCGGCCGTGACGGCGGGGCTAAGCTCCCCGGAAGCCGGATCGAACTCGGCGGGAGGGATGATCCTGACCCCCGCAGCGAACATCTGGTCCGTGATAAGCATGACCTGGGCCGTATGATTGGAGACCTCTGTGGTTCGCCCGACGAGCGTGTTCTCGCCGATTACCACGGGCCTGTTGGGTTCGACGCCATCCTCGGTACCCACGTTGAGGACTATCCTCTGGGTGAATTGATCCCCTACCGGGGCGACGACCTGCGCGAGCGGACCGTACTCGTAGGCGGACCTCTCTCCCTCTAAGAGTTCGCGAAGGCGGGCGTTCTCGCGCTCGAGGCGGGACGCCTGGGCCGCGAGGGCCCGGGACTCCTGCAACTTGCGCTCGAGCCTCTGTTCTGCGCTGTTATCGAAGGCGCCCCGCACGCTCTCGTTCGCCCGCTGCAAGGGCTCGAAGACGGTCGCGAAGATGCTGCGCGCAGGTTGCAAGACCTCGGCCGCGCCGAGCTGGACCGTGTGCAAGGGTCCACAACCTTGCTCCTGCGCACAGTCGCCCTCTTTTACGTAGATGGTGAAGAGCGCGACGCTGACCACGCTGAGGATAAAGAGGGCCGCGAGACCACTTGCGGCGCTGGACTTTTTGCGACCCACGTCGTGCTCTAGGCCGAGGAGAGGGCGCTACGGTAGGAGTTGATCTCTTCGAGGGAGCGGCCGCTCCCGATGGCCACGCACATCAGCGCGTCGTCGGCGACGTGCACGGGGATACCCGTCTCGCGCCTGAGGCGCTCGTCGAGGTGCCTCAAGAGAGCCCCGCCACCGGCGAGGACCATCCCGCGGTCCATGATGTCCGATGCGAGCTCGGGTGGAGTGCGGTCCAGCGTATCCCGCACGGCCGCGAGGACCGCGTCCACGGGGACGCTTATGGCCTCCCTGATCTCCTCGCTCGTTATGACGATGGTCTTGGGCAGTCCCGTGACGAGGTCCCGGCCCCTTATCTCGGCCGACTCCTCCTCATCCAGCCTGAAGGCGCTGCCGAGCTCCATCTTGAGCTGTTCGGCCGTCTGGGTGCCGATGGCGAGCTTGTACTCCTTCTGAATGTAAGAGGAGATGGCATCGTCGATGTCGTCGCCGGCGATGCGGATGGAGGATTTCGTGACGATACTGCCGAGGGAGATGACGGCGACCTCGCTCGTCCCGCCGCCGACGTCGACGATCATCGACCCTTGGGCCTCGTTGACGGGTAGGCCCGTCCCTATGGCGGCGGCCAGCGGCTCCTCGATGGTGTAAGCCTGGCGGGCCCCCGCCGACTCGGTCGCCTCCTTGACGGCCCTGAGCTCGACGCCCGTCACGCCCGAGGGCACGCACACCACGACCCTCGGTCCGATCAACGACCTGGCGAACCAGCGCTGCGGCTGCACCTTGCGGATAAAGTAAGCGAGCATCTTCTCCGTGACCTCGAAGTCGGCGATCACACCGTCCTTCAAGGGCCTCATCGCGACGATATTGCCCGGCGTGCGACCGAGCATCCGCTTCGCCGCCGACCCGACGGCCACGACCTTGTCCGTCTTGGTATCTATTGCGACCACCGAGGGCTCAGAGAGTACGATCCCCTGTCCCTTGACGAACACTAGCGTATTCGCCGTACCAAGGTCTATCGCAATGTCTCGCCCGAACAGTCCTCCGAACATACGCGACCCATCCTCCGTATCGAACGCCCCCGCGCCACCACCCAGGTGGCTAGAGTATTCCGTGCTCCTTCATACTAAAGTACCCATCGCCCAAGATCACGTGATCTACGACCTCGATGCCGATTATCTCGGCTGCCTCTTTGAGCCGCCTGGTGACCTCGCGGTCTTCGCGACTCGGCCCTACCTTGCCGCTGGGGTGGTTGTGGGCGAGCACTATTCCTGCAGCACTTGCCCGGATCGCCGGCTTGAATACCTCCCTGGGGTGAACCAGAGACGCCGAAAGCGTGCCAACCGAGATAGTCGGAAACTCTATTACTTCGTTCTTGGTGTTCAAGAGCACCGCGACGAAATTCTCCCGGTCGAGATTAGCGATCCTACCCCTCAAGAGACCGTCAACGTCCTCCGGCGATGATATCACGGGGCGTCCCGGGTTGCGAACCCTTCCCAACCTCTTGCCGAACTCGACGGCGGCCAGCGTTATGCACGCCTTGGCCTCCCCAATACCGTGCAATGCCAGCAGATCGTGGACCGAGATACAAGACCGTGTTCACAAAACATTCCCTCGCTCGCCGAACGTCCGTTCTCGTCCTGCACGCGGACGTTATCCCGAAGGATGCCCTGCGCTTCCATCGTACCGTCGGCAGCAACCTCGACCCTCAAGCGCAGCATCCCGTAGACTTGCCGACGCTCCTCCGGCGTAAGGGCGTCGAGCGCCTCCGGCGTCAACTGTGCGTAGGATTCGAGCAGGGCGTCCCTGTCTCGCTCAAGCTCCTCTATGATCTCCTTCCGGCCACGTATGGCCGCCAGCTCCTCCTCCGCCGTCGTGCGGGTTTCCTCTAGGTCCGCCAGTGCCTCGTCCAGCTCATCATCAGTCATGTGACCCTTTGCGGCAAAGCGCAGGTAGCTACGCCGCTCTTGCTCGACTTCGGCTAACTTCTCCAGCCACGAGGCGGCTTCCTGGTCCGGGTTCCCGCGCGTACCGGCCCTCTCCTGCTCGATCATCTCGTCGAGCCCCGCCCGCAAACGCTCAGGATCTTTCAGCAAGCCGGAGACCAGATCCCACACGGCGGCCTCCGCTTCCGCCGCCCGGTGGTGTTTGCCGTTGATGCACACCTTCTGCACCCCGTGGCGTCCCCGCTTCGGACAGCGGTAGTAGCAGTACCTCCTACGGTTCCTCGAGTCTAAGGTCGCATGTACGGTCATTCGGCAACCGCACTCGGCGCAGTAGAGGACGCCGCCGGAGAGTTCCCAGAAGCGATCCCCGTTCGCG
>DATMVF010000098.1:0-18053 GCA_035563475.1 Rubrobacter sp. | reverse complement strand
TTCTGGGCCAAGACCACGCTCCCCCAGTCCGACCCGTAAAACAGGACCGCTCCATCGTCGGCGACCACTATCTTCTCCAGCTCCCGGCCCCCGGGTACTTCGGGTAGCGCTTGGACGGCGAACCCCGCGAGCTCGCCCGCCTCCTCTACCGATGCGACCTTTCGAGGCTCGTCGCCAGCACGATATTCGTCCGCCCGATCTTCCCTGGGCTCCGGCCGCTCGACCGTGGCGTCAGGCGGCGTCTCGAACTCGAAGGGCGCGTCAGGGACGGGGCCGACCTGGAAGTCCCTGGTCTCGTAGCGGGTCACCGGCTCGGGCCTCCCCTCGGCGTAGAGCTCGAAGAGGAGCGGCACGAAGGCCTCAGCGTCTACGAGCGCCTCGGCGCGCTCGACGAGTGTGGCATCCTTGTCCCTGGGCTCCAGGGTCAGCGGGTACGCCCAACGTCCCGCGACTTCGACCGGCGCCCCTGTCGTGAGTTTGCTCGACGGCGCTATCTCCGCAAGAAGCTTGTCGATCTCCTCCGGCGACGCACCCGGCAACCCGTCCGCGCCAGAAGCCGCGTCATCCGGCTTCTTGGCGATCTCGAGCGTGTTCGAGGCGCCGTCGTAGATGCTTACCCGGTCGCCGTTCCGGACGAGGACCCGGTCCCCGTTCTCGCCCTGCAGTTCGGCGCGTAGTCTGTCGGGGCCGCCGCGCCAGACGCGGGCGGTGCGCGGGCCGGAGTCTCCGGTGTCGCCCCCTTCGGAGGCGCCGAGGAGACCTTCGGGGACGAGCGTCTGCTCGACGGTCACCGTCGCGCGGAAGTCGGGCGCACTCTCGGGAGCGGCGCTTACGCGGGAGAGGAGTTCTTTCTCCGTAAGCCTCTCGGGAGGCTCGCCCTGGGCGCCGGTCCCGACGGTGAGGGCGCCTGCGCCGAGCGTAGCGACGAAGATGAGACCGAAGACCACGGTCAAGGCTCGCGCCGGGATCCTTGCGGTCCTCGCTCCATCCATGACAACGCCTCCTCGCGTCGACCTTACTCAAGCCCCCCTGATCTTTCTAGTCTATCCTACGAATGGAAGACAGGAATGGGTTTGTGCACACTCCGGCCGAGCCTCGCTAGTTTCAGTGCCGTAGAAGGAAGGACGAAGCAAGAGGGTGACTAGCAAGGGATCAAGGGCGATGCGTACCGCCGTAGGGTGGATTGTTCTTGGCGTGGGTTCTTTGCTGGCCGGACTCTTGGCCCAGAGTGCGGGACTGCCAGCCGGGTGGCTTGTCGGGCCGATGCTCGTCGCGCTCGCCCTGGCGCTCGTGTGGGAAGAGCACCCGACGGTGCCGCGCTGGGGGCGGATAGCGTCGCTCGCGGTAGTAGGCGGCATGCTCGCCGCCACCTTCAGGCCGTCCGTCCTTCCCCTGGTCGCCGGCCACTGGCTGCCCGTGAGCCTCGTGGTCGGCGGTACCTTGCTTCTGAGCCTGGGGGCAGGACTGTTGCTCTCCGGGCTTGTCCCAATAGACAGGAAGACTGCGGCTCTGGGGGCTCTGCCCGGCGCCGCCTCGGGGATGCTCGCCATGAGCGACCCTTTGGGCGCCGATGCGCGCCTGGTCGCCTTGATGCAGTATACGCGCGTGGTCGTGGTCGTCGTGACGGCCACGCTGATCGGCCGGCTCGCATCCGGGGCTGCGCCACAGCAGATCTCCGGTCAGGGCTTGCAAGCCGCCCCGGAAGGGGTGGATCTCCTGGTCCAGGGAACCGTGCCGACCTACGCCGTAACCGTGCTGGTCGCGGTACTCGGCGCATGGGCTGGGACGCGCCTCAGGCTACCGGCAGGGGCGCTCCTCGGACCGCTGATCCTCGGAGTCGCATTGGCGGAGCTCGGTGTGGTGCGCCTCGCCTGGCCACCTGGCGTGCCGCAGGCGGCCTACCTGGTTCTCGGCCTGTGGGTAGGACTGCTCTTCGACGGGGCCTCCGTAAAGAGAGCCGGACGGTTGTTTCCGTCCGTGCTCGCCTCCACCGTGGGGCTCGTACTCGCGTGCGCCGTCCTGGGATGGGCGCTCGCCGCGCTCACCGGCATCGACGGGATGACGGCCTACCTAGCGACCACGCCAGGTGGGATAGAGTCGGTCGCGATCGTGGCCCTTGGTACCGAATCCGACGCACCGCTGGTGCTTGCGGTCCAGATGCTGCGGCTCCTGGCCGTGGTCTTCGCCGGCTCGCTCCTCGGGAGATGGTGGTCGTGAGATGCCGGTGCAGACGAGAGGGCCCTGGGGCGCGCCCCAGGGCCCTACGGCTGTTCTCCATTAGCCCCTTGCCTGCCCTCGCCCTGTCCTCGTTCGGATGGTCCTACGCCCGGTGGTTACGCTGCGCGTTGCCCGGTGCCCGTGTTAGGAGTGCTGGGCTCGTCGGTGAAAACGGGGACTCGAACCCCCGCGGTACCGCCCCGGCACCGCCCTGGAACCTGGCTTCTGAAGCCAATCCGTGATGCGTCTTTGTTTAGAGAGCCGACGCCGCTCTCGGCGTTCGCCACCACCCGCGAAGACGTGGGTTACCTGCTGGAGAACAGAAGACCCCGCCTAACCCTCCGTGAGATCCACGGCCCAGTTAGCCTGCTGGATGGAGGTGTCGAGCTCGCGCCTCTCTCGCGCCAGTTCGTCCATCCTGCGCCTCAGGGGTCCTACCTCGACGGCGGGTAGGATGCGGATCTCCGCCCGTAGCGCGGCAGCCGGTCAGACGCCGTGCTTACGAGGGTCTTTATGGCCCCGTAGCGCAGCATCAGGGCGTCGCGGCGCGCCAGGGCGTCCGTGAGCGTCGTCTCACCATCGGCGAGCGTCGCGGAGAGGTTCGTCCTGTTGATGCGCCGTACGTACCCCTCGAGCTCGGAGACGAGCCTCTCCGTCTCATCGAGGAGCTCCTGGGGATCCTCGGGCGGGCTCTCACCCTCCTGGACGAGGGCGCTCTTCTGAAGCCTCCCCCGCATCTGCTCGATCCGCCTCTGCAGATCAGCCCTGTTCGCCAGTGCCTCTGCCAGCTTCATTACCTTTCACCTCCTTACGTCCTTATCGTCCACCGCGTGATCTTCCCGCAAGGGCATCTCCGCCGAACAGGAGCCATTCTACATGTATTGGACGTTATGTCAACATAAATTAGACAATATTTTAGCCATTATTGTTCTCGCAGTCGACCGGTTTTAGGCGTATAATTGTCGCGTGGGCGCATGAAGGCGCTGGTGAGAGACGAGCAGAGAGGGATTTGCAGGATGACGGTTGTCGAGTTCGGGAGACGCGGACGCGTCGAAAGGAAGGGTATGGGCATGTACGGGACCGTTGGGGGCGACCCTGGTTTTGTGGAAGGGAGCATTGACCGGGCGCGAGGCACCCGATCGGATAAGCCCGACTCGGAAATGGTGGCGCGGGCGGAGGCGCTGGGGAGTTGGATCAGGGAGCACAGGGAAGCGTTCGCGTGTAGCCAGCAAGAGTTTGCCGATGAGAGCGGCATAAGCCGGGCGACGTTATCCAAGATAGAGCAGGGCCACATCTATCCGTCTATGCGGGTTCGCAGAAAGCTGGCGAAGGCGTTAGGCGTCGGTCCGCAGGAGCTCTGGAACTTGCGGTCTGAGGTCCTTGCGGGCCGGGACGGGGAGAGCACAAGGCAGGCATCGTAAAGAACCTCTCGTAGAGTAGGCGGGAGGCTTCTTCCTTTCCGACCCGCTTCCCCAGATGATCGAGGACGGCACCCTCGCCCTATTGTGCAGGGGCCGGAGAGAGTTCGTGCGAGCCCTGACGGGTGGGCGGCGCAATACAAACGACACGAACCAATCGGCCGGATTCCGTATCAGGACGTTGGCCCGGGTGGATCTCTTATCGGAGCATACGCGCCGAGCCCGGCCTGAGTCGGTCAGGGTTCGCGATCTCTGAGCTCTTTGGGGGTGTAGCGTACGATCCACTCGCGGTACTCTCGCGCTTCGCGTTCGGCGCGCTCCTGTTCCCATCCGAGGTGTTTGACGGCGACCTCGGCGGCGGCATCGACGACGTCGAGAGCGACCCTTGGGCCGTAACCGGCCATCGAGCGTCTCAAGAGTACGTCGGAGAGCGTCTGGGCCATCTCCTCGCGGAAAGCCCAGATCACCTCGGCCCCGATCAACGCCGTCTCGACGCTTACTGTAGGAGAGAGGGGCGTAAGGAGTTCGGGATCGTCTTCGCCTATCTCGAGGACCTCGGCGGCCCTGACGCCGTAGAGCTTGAGAAGCCTGCTCGAGAGGACCTCGGGTATGGTGCTAGCGGATTTGAAGCCCGCGGCGAAAGCCTCGAAATCCGAGGTCTCGCTCCCCGGCAGAGGGACCTTGCGAGAGGTGCTCTTGGGCGCCTTCCGATCCAGCTTCTTGACCACGGCGTCGACCGTCTGGCGGCTCAGGTTCAGATAGGTGGTCAACTTGCCGCCGATGATGGAGAGGAGTCCCCCCACCTGCGGCAACTCCACGTCTGACCGCGTGATCTTACCGCCCGCCGCGGAACCTCCCTTCGCGTGGTCGAAGACGACGTGGCTACGGGTGACGCCCCCCGTCTCACCTTCGGGCTGATGGGGCAGCGGCCTCACTCCGGCGTAGGTATAGAGCACGTCATCGCGGGAGAGTTGCGCCCCTGGGATTACGTAGTTGGTCTCGTCGAGCAGGTATTGGATCTCCTCCTCGCTCGCCGAGACGTAGTCGAGGTCACCCTCGTAGCGGAGGTCGGTCGTGCCGATCAGGTACCGCCCGTTCCACGGAACGATAAAGTACGGCCTGCCGTCCTTGCGCGCCTCGACGTAGAGGGCCTCGCCCCTGGGGGCGCCGGGGAAGGGATCCACGACGAGATGGCTGCCCTTGGTGCCGCCCATAAAGCGCTCGTCGTTCTCCCCAGGGCCGTGTCCTTCGATATCGGCGAGGACCTCATCCACCCAGGGGCCCGCCACGTTCACCGTAACGGGGGCGCGAACCTCGTATCTCCCGCCCCCGAAGACATCGATGAACTCAACGCCCTTTACGTCGCCGTTCTCCAGGATCAGGCGGTCTACGTTCGCGTAGGTGATGATGGTCGCGCCGTTGTCGCGGGCTGAGATGGCGTTCTCTACGGCGACCCTTTCTGCGTACTCAACCTGCGCGTCGTAGTAGAAAGCGGCCGCCTTGAGGCCGTCCGGGTTGAGGCCTGGTTCGCGCTCCTGGACCTCCTTGCGACTGAGCATCTTGTGCCGGTCCATGCTCCTGTCGTAGGAGAGCACGTCGTAGACGTTCATGCCGAGCCTTATCATGAGCGGTCCGCGGGAGCTCCTATCGTAGATGGGAACCAGGAAGCCGAGCGGTTTGACGAGATGCTGCGCGATGTGCAGTATGGCTTCCCTATCCCTCAAAGACTCTCTTACGAGCGCGAACTCGTAGTGCTCCAGGTAGCGCAAACCGCCGTGGATCAGACGCGTCGCCCACTGCGTCGTCCCGCTGGAGATGTCGCCTTTGTCCAGGAGCAAAACCCGCAAGCCTCGCATCGCGGCGTCACGGGCCACGCCGGCGCCGTTTATGCCGGCCCCGATCACGATCAGATCGAAGGCCTGCCTGTCTATGTCCTGCGGTATGCGTGATGACATCTCTATCCTTTCCCCGTCTCGTACTCTGATTCGCCCCGGAAGAACGTACTCCAGGGCATGTTGAGAGGCTCGTCCAATGCGACCACGGCGTGCAGGTGGCGCATCAGCGGGAAGTCTTGGGGTTCGATGACACCACGCCTGGTAAGCTTCGGAAGCGCGCCCCCGATCACCTCGATGGCAGCCGCCCCTTCGAGCGTCACCCCCGGCATCCGCCCGCGCGCCTCGGAGAATCGAAGTCCCGAGCCGACGAACCGCCCCACTTTCACGTTACGTCCTCCCATGCTCGTGACGAACATGTCGCCGACCCCGGCCAACCCGTATGGCGTCTCACGCTCGCCGCCCAGCAATTCCATGAACCGTCCCAATTCCCGCGTCGCCTGGCCGAAGAGCGCGGCCCCGTAATTATAGTTGCGGTAGGGCGCCTCCGACTCGCCCTCACGGTCGAGTATGCCCTCCATGAATCCGGCCCCGAGGGCGTAGCAGTTCTTGGCCGCCGCGCACACCTCGACGCCAACGAGGTCGGTCGAGGTCCACACACGATAGTAGGAAGTACGGAAGAGGCCCGCCATCTCCTCCAACACGCTGGCGTCGCGGCCGGTGAAGAGTACGCACGTGTCCCTCTGCACGGCGACCTCGCCGGCGATGGAGGGCCCGGCGATTGCCGACCAGGACACCTGCTCCCGAAGACCCTCGGGCACCTCACCGGCGAGCACCTCGGGGAGGATGCGTAAATCTCCGGTCTCCGCGGCCTCCATCCCCTTGGCGATGGAGAGAACGTGCATGCCAGGCTTTAGCAGATTAGCAAGATGTTCGCCGGCCCAGCGCACCCCGAACGAGTTGACCCCGCTCATGACGACATCGGCGCCATCGAAAGCCTCTTCGGCCTCCTCGAGCTGGAAGGCCTTGGCCGCCTGGGGGACCTCGAGGTCGAGGCCAGGATGCACGCGCCTCTGCTTGATGCTGTCGATGATCTCACGGTCGAGATGCGTGCCGATCAGGCGCACCTCGTGGCCGTTGTCCGTGAGCGGGAAGGCGAGGGCAGTCGCCATTATGCCGGAGCCAAGTACGCTAACGGTCGTCATGCTTCTCCCGAAGGTCGGAACCCGCCGGCCACCCGCGTTCCCTCAGCCACTGTCTGCGATGCTGCCGTACGGCCCCAGAAGCCATCCGGTGCGAACAGTTCGTCCACGCACTCTTCGAGGATGCCGGCCTCGAAAGCCAGGTCCAGGACCGTATAACGCTTGCGGATCGTTCGCGCCCTGGAGTACGTCGCCTCGAAGTCCTTCCAGCGGAGCCCGATCTCGACGGGTCCGGTAGGACAACCGGCGGCCCGAAGCATCTCTCTTATCTGTTCGGCCGGCATCAGCTGCACTCTAACCTTCTCGCGCAGTCCGGTCCATACATCCCGAAGCAGTTCCAGCCTCTGCGCGAGTTCGCCGGCGCTGATGTATTTGGCGAGGGTCTGCTCGACGGCGCCCCTCCTCAGGTCCTGGCTCGTGTGCTGCGCCCGTACGGATCGTTCCATCGCTTCCCTGGTGGGCCAGGAGTCGCAAAGCGACCCGATGTCGAGGGCGCCGAGGTCACGTTCCAATGTCAGTTCGTAGAGCGCGGCTATGGCGACGGTGCCTACCCCGACCTTGAAGCCGTGGGAGAGGAGAGTTCCACTGTGACCCTCGCCGTGTCCCAGGCCTTCCATCTCCCACAGGTGGCTGAACTGGTGCTCTGCGCCCGAGGCCGTCCTGGAGGACTGGTAGGACTGCATCCCGAGGCCGGACAGGATCAGACCCTCCAAAAGGCGCCCGGTGGATCCTTGATCTCCGACGCGCAACCCGGCCGGGCTGTCCGTCCACCCGCGCAGGTGATCCTGCACCAGCGACCAGCCTACGGGATCGATCTCCTCGACCTCCAGGGCGTCGGCGACCAACCAGTCGGCGCCTGATGTCACCTTGCCGAGGAGATCCGCGTACCCGGAGGCCGTCATGTCCTCTGGGGCATGCTTCGTTACTTCCAGGTCAGCGACCACGGCCCTGGGAGCGGGGCAGGACAGCGTCTGCTTCAACCCATCCTTCTCGATCGAAGCGCCGAAAGCCGTGTAGCCGTCCATCGAGGAGGCCGTTGCGACGCACATGTAAGGCCTCTCGCACTCGTGGGCGGCCCGCTTGACGATGTCGTTGATCGTCCCCGACCCCACGGCCACGGGGATCGCATCGCGCTCCCGCAAGGAGTCTCTCAACGTCTCGACGTTCGAGTACTCCGCATAAAGAGACGGCTCCGCAGGGAATACGTAGGGCTCAAGCAAGGTGTGCCCGGCTCTTTCGAGCCGTCGCCGGACCTCTTCGCCCGCGACCTCGAAAGTCGTCCCGTCGGCGACGATGACCGCGGGGCTATCACCGAAGATTTCCAGAAAGACGCCGGCGACGGAGGCGAGCGCGCCGACCCCGATGTTCACTCTCCGTGTGTCCGTAGCCTCCCGCAGGGCCGCTTCGATGAGCTGTTCGCCCATAGAGTCTACTCCCCCGCCCCGGATCCCCCGCCGGCTACGTGACGCTCCGTCTTGTGCATCAGCTCCTTCATCTGCGGATAAGCTTCCATGTAGCGGTCCACGTAGAATCTGTACTCTTCGTGGCTTTCGGGGTCTGGCTCGATGGTGTCGGCGGTGTGGACCATGCTCTCGGCCGCGGCAGGGATGTCGGGGTAGAGACCGGCCCCGATGGCGGCCAGCATCGCCGAGCCGAGGACGGGACCGTCGCTCACTCTGGTAAACGAGATCGGCACGTTCGACACGTCGGTGTGCATCTGCATCCACAGGTCGCTCTTGGCGGGACCACCGGAGACCACGTTGAGCTTCGGCTCGAAGTCTTGCCCGCGCATGGTGCGGAGTATGTTCTCCGTGCCGTAGCAGATGCCTTCGATGATGGCGCGAAAGACGTGTCCCGGGGTGTGGCTCAGGGTCAGTCCCCACATCATGCCGCGCGCCAGGGGGTCGGTATAAGGAGACCGGTTGCCCTGAAAGTAGTCGAGCACTATGAGCCCGTCCGAACCTATGGGCACGTCGCGCGCCAGCTCGGTCAGGACGTCGTAGGTGTCTATACCACGCTCTCTGGCTTCGGCGGCCGCGTCGCCCGCGAACTGGTTCTTGAACCAGGCGACTATCGAACCCGTGGAGGCCTGCCCGGCCTCGACGGTGTACTGGCCAGGGATCATGGCATCCGTGTAGGCGCCCCAGAAACCAGGATCGTGGATAGGGGTCGCGGTCTGCCCGATCATGACGTGCGAAGAGCCTGTGATCAGGGCCATCTTCCCCGGCTCGACCACCCCGAGGCCGATCGCCCCGACGTAGGCGTCTACTCCCCCCTCGGCGACGGGCGTGCCCGTCTTCAGACCGAGTTCCTCGGCCGCCTCACTGCGTAACTCTCCGGCGAGGGTGCCGAGATCGAGAACATCGCCGGGGAATTTCTCGAGCAAGTCTGTGGCGTCCACCGCATCGTAGAGGCTCTCTGGGTAGCCGCCTTCGTCGCGGTCGTAGTAGTACTTCGAACTGACTATGTTGATAGAGGACGTCCATTCGCCGGTGAGGCGGTGGATCAGCCAGTCGCCGCAGTCGCAGATGTGCCTGGCGTCCCTGTAGACCTCAGGCTCGTTCTCCTTGATCCAGAGCGCCTTCGGAAGCCCCCACTCGGCCGAGACGGCCCCGTACCCGTTGTACTTGAGGGCGTTGTTGTTCGTGCCTGCAATCCTGTCGGCCTCCTCCGAAGAGCGCACGTCCATCCACATGATAGCCGGGCGCAGATGCCTGCCCCTTTCGTCGATCGCGAGGACCGTGCTGCTCATGGCGTCGATCGAGATGCCGGCTATGTCCTCAGGGGAGATGCTGCTCTCTTCCATCGCGCCTTTCACCGCCGCAACCAGGCACGACCACCACTCGTCTGGGTCCTGCTCGGCCCAGCCGGGACGCGGGTGCTTCAGCGCGTACTCCCGTTCGCTGAACACCAGCGGCGTCCCTTCGGGGTCGAAGATGCCGACCCTCGCTCCCCCCGTTCCGAAGTCGATGCCCAAAAGGTAAGGACCATCGGCCATCATTGCACTCCTCTCTCGAAAGGGGCCAGCCCAGTGTATCGCGGCGAACCTCTCACCCATCCTCCCAGCCGAACTCGTCCCACAGGTCGCGCGGGACGAGTTGATCTATCCTCTTCAGGACGTAGTCAGGCAGGTTCTCCACCGGCTCCCCGGCCAGGTCCTCTTCCGTAGTCTCGCCGGTCAGGACGATGGCAGAAGGTATCCCCGCGCCTTTCGCCATCCGTATCTCCGTGTAGAGCCGGTCGCCGCTCATCACACATTCTTTCGCATCGAGCCCTATCAGGTCCATCACCGTCTCCAACATTATGGGATCGGGCTTGCCGACGTTGACCCGGCACTGCGACCCCGTACACGCCTCTATGGCCGCGACGATCGCGGCCGCGTCGGGCTCGCCCCTGCCGTTGGGGAGAGGGCAGTAGCGGTCGGGGTTCGTGGTGACGAGCATCGCCCGCCCGTAGAACCAGATGGCGTCGAAGGCGATCTGGAGCTTGCGGTAGTCGAAGGAGCGGTCGTAGCTCGCGATAACGATGTCGATCTCCTCGGGATCCTCGGACATCCTGATCCCGGCCTCGGAGAGGGAGTTCTTGAGCGGCTCCTCGCTTATGGGGAAGACCGTTGCTTCGGGGCGCTTCCTGAGCAACCACTCTGTCATGGTGACGACGGTGTTCACTATCTCGGAAGCCGGTGTCTTCAGGCCGAGCGCGCCGAGCTTCTCAGCATACATCTTCGGGTCTTTCGTAGGGTTGTTGGAGACGAAGACCACGCGTTTGCCCAGCTCGCGCAGCTTGAGGATCAAACGCTTCGCGCCGGGGAGCAGCCCGTCTCCCAGGTAGATGGTCCCGTCGAGATCGAAGACGTAGCCCTCGTACAGCCTGTCCGGCCTCTCAGGCGCGCCCGAGGACCTGGCCTCGCTACGCTGAACCACGCAACCTCCTCCACTACAGCGCCCGGGAAATCCCTCGCGACCATCTTACCGGGCATGGCCGTCCGAAACAGTGGCAGCTCCTACGCATGTCCTTGGAGGGATCTCCCTCAAGCCACTTCGTCGGCGATCCTCCCGAGCGCCTTGGCGTCCTTGACCACGATGCGCCGGCGCCCGGTCTCTACGGCCCCGGCCTCCCTGAGCCCCTTCATCGCCCTGCTAACGGCGACGCGTTTGGCCCCGACCATCAGGGCGAGCTGTTCGTGGGTGTAGTGGGTGCTGAGGCGGTAGCGTCCTTTGCCGGTCACGATCCCCTCTTTCTCCACCAGCTGAAGGATGAGGCTCGCCAGCCGGGCAGGCACCTTCTTGAGGCCCAGGTCGGCGATTCTCTGCTCGTAGAAGGAGAGGCGCTCGCCCAGGAGCTCTATGGCCCTTATGCCCAATTCGGGGTCTCTCTGGATGAGCCTGTAGAAAGTCGAGCGATTCAGGAAGGCGACCTTCGAAACCGCTATGGCCTGAGCATAAGAGCCCTTCCCATCCCTCGACGTAAAGGCCGCCTCGCCGAACATCTCCCCGGCCTCCAACACGCATATGGTCACTTCCTGTCTGGCTTCGAGGCGGTAGATGCGTACCCGCCCTGCGAGGAGCAAGAAGAATACCCCGCCCCTGTACGTGGGGGTGAAGACGTGCTCGCCCACCCCGAAGGACTTGGCCGGGATGCCGTGGGTGATCCTCCCCAACTGCTCTTGTGAGAGCGATGCGAATAGGCCTACCCCGGAAAGAAGCGTCGTGTGGTCCTCATCCAACCGAAAACCGGCTCTCCTCGAACTACATGGCTTCCTACATGCGCCAATTGTATCTGATGATACCGACACCTCGACGGTTATCGGTGAAGATCCTGAAATGTTGGGACTTCGCCGCCCTGTAGGAGGGTGGGTGAATACTCGGGAGAGGAAAGGGAGGATTTTTCCGCCTGGCGGCGGAGGGGGGCGTCATGGAGCCGGAAAAGGTGAATATCGGTACGACGGTGAGGGTGCGCGAGCGCCACAGAGTCGCCGAGCGACGCGGCATGGTGGGTAAGATCGCGGACCATTACGGGGGGGACGGATTCATAGCCGTAGATGTGCGCTTTTCGGGCGGACACAGGAGGTTGTTCTGGCCAGAAGACCTGGAAGAGATCTCTTCCCCCCCACCGTGGTGGCGTTCGCTGCTCGGTAGAGCAGGCGCACAGTAACCCGCTCTAAACTTCTCGCAACTCTCCGCCGCCGGTTATATCGCGGGCTGTGATCCAACGATTGGAGAGGGCCTTTCTCACTGCTTCACCGCGGGAAGAGACCCCGATCCTGGGGTATATGTTGGCCAGGTGTCGCTTTACGGTCGCTTCCGAGAGGTGTAGCGAGATGGCGATCTGGTTGTTGCTCATCCCGCGGGCGACCATGAGCAGCACCTCCAGCTCTCGCTCGGAGAGACCGTCGGCCTCGGCCGGGTTCTCGAACGCCTTCGGAGGGGTGACTATGACGACATTCTGATCGGGCCCGACGGGGCTGTTTGCGGCGGTGTGAACCGCCGCGTGCAGTTCCTCCATGGTGGCGCTCTTTACCAGGTAGGCTACGGCACCCAGCCCGATCAGCTCGCGCACTAACCTGGGGTCATCGTACATGGTGACGATAACCACCCTGGGAGGCGGCGAGTGCTTCATCATGCGCTCCATCGCCCCTTTCGCCCCCATGACCGGCATCTCCACGTCCAGAAGCACTACGTCTGGCGTGAGCTTCTCGGCGAGAGTGCCGGCCTCCCGTCCGTTCTCCGCCTCACCGACGACCTCTATCTTCTCGTCGGTAGAGAGCATCTCCTTTATGCCCTGGCGGAACATGGCGTGATCGTCGGCCAGCAGCACTCTTATCTTGCTGTCCGCCAACTCACCCTCCTCCGTTCCGAAGCGGGAGTTGCACCTGCACTCTCGCGCCGCCTTCCGGGGAAGAGTATACCTCCACCGTTCCTTGCAGGAGCGCCACGCGTTCCCTTATGGAGCGGAGCCCGAGGCCGCCTCTGGTCCCGCCGTTGCCCTCGAAACCGCGGCCGTCGTCCTCGACGTAGCCAAAGACGTTCTCCGAGGTTATATCCAGCCCGATCCTCAGAGTGCGACAGCCCGAGTGCCTGACGGCGTTGCGGACGGCCTCCCGCAGAATCAGATAGAGTTGCCCGCGTTGGTGGTCCGAGAGCCGCGACTCCGCTCCCGAGGTGGAGAGGTCCGCGCGGACGCCTTCAGGCACGGCGACCTCCAGGAGATCCTGCAGGGCCGGTATGAGGCCGTGCTCCGTCTCCGAGCGCCTGAGTTCCATGGAGAGGTTCCTGGTCTGCTCCAGCGCGGTCTTCATCATCTCCTTCGCCGTGCGCAGCTTACCGTGGGCCCGCACAGGATCCTTCTCCGCGAGCGCCTCGTAGAGTTGGAGGCTCTGGTGGGCGACGCCCATCGAGTGGGCCACCCTATCGTGGAGCTCGCGGCTGATCCTGTTCCGCTCGGCGGCCTCGGCACGGGCTGCCACCTCCAGGGAGTGAAGCCGGTCTCGCTCCTCTTCTGCCTGCTTTCGTTCTGTGACGTCTAGGGAGACCCCGAGCACCCGCGCGAACACTCCCTTCTCGTCCCTGTGAACCCGGCCCTTGGCGTGGACACACCGGATGTCGCCGGTAGGTCTGACGATGCGGAACTCCAGTTCGTGCGGCGCGCCAGCTGCGACGGCGGCGTCCAGCGTGCTGCGCACGCGCACGCGGTCGTCAGGGTGGACCTTCTCGAGGAACTCCACGTAAGAGAGGTTGAACTCGCCCGGAGGGTAGCCGTAGATCTCGGCCATCGCACCAGAGCACCGGCTCTCGCCGGTCAGTACGTCCCAATCCAGCAGGCCCACGCGTCCGGCCTCGGTCGCCAGCCTCAACCGCTCCTCGGCCTCGCGCAAGTCCTTCTGGGCCTTACGGCGGTCGGCGAAATGACCGAGCCTACCACCGATGAGCCCAACGGTGTAGAGCAGTTCTTGATCGGGGTGTAGGCCTTTGCTCCCCAAGAGCTCGATGATCCCGTGAGGTCCGCCACCCCCGGTGATGGGAAACGCGAGGGCGCCCCGCAGCACGTACCCCGACGAAACGGTCTCCCCGACGAACCTCTCATCTCGTGGCGAATCTTCGGTCCACACGGGTCTGTTCTGTGCCCAGGCGCTACCAGGCAGGCCCTCACCACGCATGAACCTCGTCCGGCGGCACGCCATCGCGAAACCGTCGGGGGCGGCATCAGGCCGGTGCCAGAGCTCGATGCAACGCAACGTCTCCGCTCCAGCCACCCAGAATACGGCCACCTGCCAGCCAAGGTTCTCGCCGAGCGTCCTCAAGACGCCCGCGGCAGCATCTTCGAGGCCGGCGGACTCGGCCAGTACGCCGTCAATGGCGTGCTGGGCTGCAAGGAACTGGCGGCTCGTCTGTTGCTGCCGCCTCCTGTCAGACAGCGTGCGGGTGAACCTCCTGCTCGCGTCGAGAAGGCGCTCGAAACGTTCTCTTGTCTCTGCGGCCTCGAGGCGGGCTCGGCGCTCGCTGGCACGCGACTCCGCCAGTTCCTGTTCCAGGCGCTCTACTTCGACGCCCCGGCTTCCGGCCGCCCAGGTGTTCCAGTCCGGTTTCCGCATAGCAGGATCTCTAATCCTGTCCATCGGTTGCCTCGCGGATAACGAGTACTCCTCCCGCAACGCCATCGCCTTCGATTGGTCGGCCCCTGGCCTCGAAGCACCGCGGAACGCCGTCCAGGCCCCCGACGGTGAACCGCATGGCGAACGACTCTCCCCTGGCGGCCCGCGACGACGGCGTCGCTTCCGATGGTAGCTTCTCGCCACGCTCGTCCAGCACCTCTGTGAAGCCGAGCTGGCCTTGTTCCGCGCCGGTGTGCTCCCCGAAGACCTCCTCGAAGACGTGGTTGCTGAACAATGTCTGCCTATCGGTATCCACGGCGAGCACCGCGTCGGAGATGTTCGCCAGGATGGCTTCGAGCCGGGAACGCTGGTCCTGCAGCTGGTCGACGAGCTCTTCTGCCCTCCGGCGTCCTTCTTCCCTGCTCTGCGCCAGGTCCTGCAGCTCCGTGGCCCTGGCCTGCAGGTCGTCGTTCGTGGTGTTCAGTTCCTCGACGGTGGCCTGTAGCTCCTCGTTCAGGGTCTCTAGCTCTTCGTTGGTCGCCTGGAGCTCCTCGTTTAGCGTCTCTACCTCTTCGGCCGAGGCCTGGGCCTCCTCTGTATTCACCAGAGACTCCTCGTGGGCGGCCTGAAGTTCCTCGTTGAGCTGGCCTAGCTCCCGGTTGGCCTCTTCGAGCCTGAGGTTCTTCTCCGCGAGCCGCCGCATCCGTACCTCCGCGGTCACGTCTTCGACCGCGACTAGCACGCGCCTCACCCGTTGCCCCTCGGTCTCGGCGCGCCGGGGATGGCAGGTGAGCCGTAGATACCTGGGCTCGCCGGTGGCGGCCTCCTCGACGGCGAACTCATCGGCCTGTGTGATCCTTCCTTCCCTGAAAGCCTCGTCTATGGTCCTGCGGACCTCCGCGTAAGGTGCCTCTTGCATCGCGTGCAGGAAGTCCTGCCCTACACCCACGCTGGGGATAGCGAGCATCTCCCTGGCAGCGACGTTGATGGCCTCGATAGCGTAATCGCGGGTCACGACTGCGACGCCAACAGGCAGCTGGTTGAGCAAGTCCTCGCCCGGGTCCCGTAAGGCGGCAGACGGTAGCTGTGGCGTCTCGGCCTGGCGCCTGGGGGCGCCCTGATCTCTAGATCCCCGCCCCAGGCGCGCCCTTGGTATTGGGCTCGTCGGGAGAGTGGGAGGCAGGAGGAAGCGTTGTCCGTGCCGGCGATAGACCTTGTTGTGCCGATCTACGGACGCGAACAAATCGGGCAAAAGGGAGGCGGATTCCGCCTTACCCATCACCAGGTAGCCTCCGTCGCGCAGGGAGTAGGCGAATAGTTGAAGCGCCCTACGTTGCAGTTCGTTCGAGAAGTAGATCAAAACGTTGCGGCTTACCACCAGGTCTATCTCGGGGAATGGCGAACGCTGGGCCAGATCGTGCTCCCCGAACACGATCATGCCCCGGATCTGCTTTTTTACCTGGTAGGAACCGTCCTCCTCGACGAAGTAGCGCCTGATCTGCTCTTCAGAGAGCCCCCCAAGCGCCGAGGGAGGGTAGATGCCACGCCTGGCAAATCTTACGGCACCCTCGTCGATGTCCGTGGCAAAGATTCGTACGTTGAAGAGGCCAGCCTCCTGGCCAAGCACCTCGGAGAGGAGGATCGCCAGCGAGTAGGCTTCCTCGCCGGTGGCGCTCCCAGCAGACCAGATTCTGAGCTGTTTCTCCCCTTCGCGGACCTCCCCGATAAGCTCGGGCAGAACCTCCTCTCTGAGGTAATCGAAGAGTTCCGGGTCACGGAAGAACTCTGTCACCTTTATGAGGAAGGCGCCAATGAGCTGCCTGTACTCCTCCGGATGCTCCTCCAGATACCCGTAGTACTCATCAAGGCTCTGGCAGTTGGTGGCGGCCATCCTGCGAGCCAGGCGCCGCATGATCGTGGGCCGCTTGTAGCTCCTGAAGTCCACGCCGCGGTTGCGGTGCAGCTCCTCGAGGAACCGCTCCAGGTCGCGCCCTTTGTTCTCCGAGATCTCCTCGACCGCCGCTTCGCCCGAGATCAAACTCTTCAGTACTGGCCCGATCCCCTCCAGGGAAGAGACGATGTCGACGGTGCTCGGGGCTAGCGAGCGTGGCATCTCGCCGAATTCGGCGGTCTCGGGATCCTGTATGATGACCGTGCCTCCAGCCTGGCTAACGGTGCGTGCGCCCTCTGTGCCGTCCGTGCCCGTGCCGCTCAGGACTATGGCGATGAGGTTCTCCCCGTAGACCCCTGCTGCGGTCTCCATTAGAAGGTTTATAGAGGGCATGGGCTGCCTCGAGGACTGCTCGGAGCTGAGCTCTATCTCCGAGTCGGATATGTTCACGTGTCTGTTGGCAGGAACCACGTAGACCACGCCAGCCTGAAGCGGTTCGTGCTCGGTGACGGTCTTTACTGGTAGCGGGCTCTTGCGCGCGAGTATCTCCTGCAGATGGCTCTCGCGCTTGGGGTCGAGGTGCTGGGCCACGACGATGGGAGCATCGAATTCATCGGGTAGGGAAGAAACAAGCCCGGAGAGCGCCGCTATCCCGCCTGCGGAGGACCCGACCACGACGAGGTGCGTAAACGAGCTGTCCGCCAATGCTCCTCCTTGCCGGCTGTCGTGCTGATGTTCTCCCGGTGCCCACGATCCCCGAAAAACAACCTCTGCGGGCAGAGTATAGCAACCTTGTAATTTTACAATGCTGCGGACACAGGCGCGACCGCATGCGGGGCGTCGTTGGATGTACAATGCGGTAGCTGAAGACGTCGAGACGTGGCGCGGGCTGCACCTGGTTACGCACGACGCCTCCTGTCGAGGGCCGTTCGTATACTGGTAAGAGGAAGCTTATGGACGAGGAATCACGCAAGACGCACCAGGAGCTGTGGGAACAGTACATGGAGGTCGAACGCCGGGAGCTGGAGCAACGTAGAAACGGGCAACTGGGCCGGGCACTCGGACGGGCGCTCCCCGGCGAGTCACAAGAGGAGCTGCAACGCATAGCCGAAGATGATCAGCGCAAGGCCGAAAGAGGACTGGTGGAACTCCGTAGCGGTAACGAGGTCTGGTTCAAGCACATAGACGAGATCACCAGGGATGACAGGCAGGCCAGGATAGAGTCGGAAAACGCCAGGGCGGCCTGGATCCAGGAACGCCTGCGCCGTCAGCCCCGCCTGCAGTAACGTATAGGGGGGATAAGGAGCCGTCTCCCTGTCCGAAGGCTCTAAACCAGTCTCCGTACTGACGATTCTCTGCATACTTTGGGTCATTTTTCTCGCCCGGAATCATCGCGGACTTATGGTGCGAAGGCTGGCGTGCTATTAGTAGTGATGTGGTCCGCAACAGGTAACCTTGCGCCGCAGAGGGCATCACCCGCAAAGGGGAAGAAGTATGGACGGTTTTCACAGATCGCAAGACGGAACAGAGCTCCATCCAACAGAGATCACGGGCTTGCCCAACGCGCGGTGGCTCACGCTCTTTCTCCTTCTGTACGCGCGAGACGGCGACATCCGCATAGACGGACTCGCCGAGAGGCTCGGTGATCTGGGCTTCGGCGCCGTCACCCCCGAGGAGTTACACAAGACCATGCAACAGTTGAAGGAAGAGGGCCTCCTCGAAGAGGATCCCTTGGTGCCCGACGGCGTCCCTTCCGGCTCAGGGGCCGAAGGGTACGGGCTTACCCTGGCCGGTGAGACGTATCTACATGCTTGGGGAGACTACTTGGAACGGTATGAAAAAGAGTTGGGCCACTTTCTTCGCTTGTACAGGGGTGGCCAAGATGCTCATACGAGTCTGGCT
>DATMVF010000097.1:0-3307 GCA_035563475.1 Rubrobacter sp. | reverse complement strand
ATAACGATCAGGCCGTGATCGTGGTATTTGTGGGCCCACTCATGCACGTAAGGCAGCGTTCTAAGCCAGTTGACGCAGGTGTAGGTCCAGAACTGCACCGCGACGACGCGTCCGCGCAGCCCCTCGGGCGTCAAAGGCTCGGAGCCCAGCCACCCGGTGGCGCCCTCGAAAGGAGGCAGGCGGCCCTCACTGGGCAAGAAATCCGTTCCGACCTCCCGATGCGCGGGGAAGAGGCTCTGGAAGAGGCTCATCGCAAGCCACCTCCGTCCTCGCGATACGGGGCCAAGAACTCCGTCAGCGCCTCCAGCATCTGATCTGGGGCCTGCTCGGCGACCCAGTGGCCGGTGTCGGGGATGACCACGGTCTGCACGTCGTCCGCGGCGGGCTTCATCCCGTTTGCGGCCTCTTCGCCCCAGCTTTCCGCTCCGCCGATCGCCAGGACGGGCATCGTCAGCGGCCGGTTCTTGCGCTCTGCGTTCTGTGCGAGCGTGGTGTCCAACGCGCGGTACAACCCGAAACTGCCGCGCAGGACGTCGGGGTCGGAGTAGAGGTCGAAGTAGTACCGCTGGACCTCGTCGGGCAGCCCCTTCTGGCCGCCCTGGATGGCGAACTCATAGCCGAAGAAGATGTCCTCTCGCCCCCTGACGAGCTGTTCGGTCATCTCGTCGTTGACGCGGTTGAAGGCGAGGTGCCAGAGCTTGTTGTTGATCGGCTCGGGGAGTCCGAACAGGGGCGGCGAGGGGTTCACCCCAAGGGGCCCGGGGACCTCGGCGAGGGCCATGCGGTCGACCCGGTCCGGGTGATCCGCGGCCAGCGCGTAGCCGATGAAGTATCCGGTGTCGTGGCCAACCACGGCGAACCGCTCGTGGCCGAGCTCGTCCATCAGCGCGACCAGGTCGCCGGCGAGGGTGCCGGTGTCGTACCCATCCTGGGGCTTGTCAGTCAGCCCGATGCCGCGCTGGTCGACCGCGATGACCTGGAAGTCCCGGGCCAGCTGAGGCATCAGCAGGCGCCAGGCGTACCAGTTCTCGGGCCAGCCGTGCACCATCAGCAGCGGCGGCCCCTCGCCTCCGATGACCGCGTGCTGGCGCAGTCCGTTGGCCTCGATGAACCGGCTGGTGAACGTGTCAGTGAACCCCGCGGGGAGGTTCGGCGCACCGGAAACGGAGCCGGGGCCTTCCGGGGTAGACAGGTGGGTGGGCGATGAGCTCATGAGGATCTCCTTTCTGGCCGGGCGGGTGGTGGCGTGCTCATTGGCCCACTCGAGCGCGTAGTCAGCGACCTCCTCCCATCCATCCTGTCCGACGGTGTAGTGCGAGCGTCCAGCGAACTCCTTGTAGTCTGTAACGGTCTTGGCGTGGCGGTAGTGCTTGACGTTGGACTGGTTGACCGCTGGAGGCATGATGTTGTCCTCGCTCCCCGCTATGAACAGCAACGGCGCCCGCTCTTCGTTCCTGAAGTTCACGTAGGTGTCCTGGTGACCCGGGGTGAAGTTGGCGAGGGGCCCGGCCCACACGAAGCTGCCCGGAGCGGGGATGTGGTAGCGCTCGTAGACCTCGTCTGAGTCCTCCCGGCTCAAAGTGTTGGCGAAGGCGTTGTGGAACTGCTCTTTGGTGAACCCGACAGCCCTGTGTCGGTTGGCGGGGTTCTTCAGAACCGGAAAGAGCGCGCGGATCTGTGCGATCGGGGTTACCCTGACGCCCTCGGCTGGCGCGGAGTCTATAACTACCCCCGCCGCGCCGTAACCGTGGTCCAGGAGGATCTGGGTAAAGAGGCCTCCTGCCGAGTGGCCCATGATGATCGGGGGGTTCTCTAGCTCACCTACGATGCCCTCTAGGTGCTCGACGACCCCAGGGATAGTCAAAGCTTCGATCGGGGAGGGGTCCTCGTTGAGCGCCTCTACCTCTACCTCTAGGCCGGGGTAGGCCGGAGCGAGCACGCGATAGCCGCGGCCCTCGTAGTGCTCGATCCAGTGCTCCCAGCTGCGGGGGGTCACCCAGAGGCCGTGAATCAGGACGACGGTGTCCGGGGCGCTCGGGTCGGCGGTATTCTCGGCAGTCACGGGGATCCTCCTAGCGTCGCTATTCCCTCGAAGTAGATATAAGTTCCTCCTTCCATTACTCTCCTTCCATTACCCATCTTTTGTGTGCGTTCGCAACTAGCGTAGGGATCTAAACGCCGCACGGACCTCCTCGGAGAACAGCTGAGGCTCTTCCCAGGCCGCGAAGTGGCCACCCTTGTCGACCTCGTTGAAATAGATGAGGTCGGGGTAGGCCTTCTCGGCCCAGCTGCGCGGGGCCTCGTATTGCTCGCCGGGAAAGACGCTCACCGCCACCGGAATGGTGACGCCCTTGGCGTTGAAGAAGCCACCCTTGTATTCCCAGTAGAGACGTGACGCGGAGATCCCCGTGTTCGTCAGCCAATAAAGCGTGATGTTGTCGAGGATCTCGTCACGCGTCAGTTCGCCCGTGGCGCTCGTGGTCCGCTTCAGGGCCTTTGTGACCGCCGCGGCCGGCTGGCCGTCGGCATCATTGTGGTCGAGAAGCCAGGCTGCCAGGCCGACGGGTGAATCCGCAATGCCGTACAAGGTTTGCGGGCGCGCCGCCATGTAGTTGGCGTACTCGACCTGCTTGAAAGTTCTCTCCAGCTGCTCGTAGGCGCGCCGTTCCTCGGTCGAGAGACCGGATGGCGGCGGGTCGCCGGCCTGGAGAGCCTCGTCGACGTCAGCCGGTACGGTAGCAGGCATGTTGGAGTGGATGGCGAGCAATCCCTCAGGTTCCTGCAAGCCCATCTGGTCGACGACAAACGCACCCCAATCGCCGCCCTGGGCGACGTAGCGAGTGTAGCCGAGGCGCTTCATCAGTTCTGCCCAGGCACGTGCCATGCGCTCGGGGCCCCAGCCGGTGCTCGTCGGCTTGCCCGAAAACCCGTAGCCCGGCATCGACGGGATGACGACGTCGAACGCGTCCTCCGCGCTCCCGCCGTGTGCCGCGGGATCGACAAGTGGATCGATGATCTTCAGCTGCTCGATGATCGAGCCGGGCCATCCGTGGTTGACTATGAGCGGCAACGCGCTTTCGTGGTTCGAACGAACGTGGATGAAGTGGATGTCGAGCCCGTCGATCTCGGTGATGAACTGCGGTAGGGCTTTCAGTTTCTCCTCGGCCTTGCGCCAATCGTAATCTGTGGCCCAATAGCGCGCGAGTTCCTGGATCGTGGCGAGCTGCACGCCCTGGGACTCATCTGCGACGGTCTCCTTTTCGGGCCACTGCGTGGCCGCGATGCGGCGACGGAGGTCGTCGAGATC
>DATMVF010000096.1:0-2890 GCA_035563475.1 Rubrobacter sp. | reverse complement strand
TCGTGCTGGCCGGTCTGGCCCTGATCCTGTTCGCGGCAGGGCTCGTTTTTCTCGATGTGAGGAGGGCTGGAGAAGAGACCGCCGCCCCGCCGCCGAAGAGGGACGTGACGATGAAACTGTCCATCCCGAGCATGAAGCACGTGGATAACGTGCCTGTCTACACCGCCGCCGCGCACAACCAGCCGGCTTTGCGCAACGGGACGCTGCACCTCGCTGGAACGGGCTTTCCCTGGCAGCGGGAGGCGAACGTCTACATCGCGGGTCACAGGCTTGGCTACCCGAACACCGAGAGCTTTCTGGTGTTCTGGGATCTGAACAGGTTGAGGATGGGACGGAGGGTTGTGCTCACGGACTCGGAGGGTGAGAGATACATCTACAGGGTCTACGACCGCTTCGTGCTTGGCCCAAACGACGCCTCGGCTACCAAGCCCGTAGCGGGGAGGAACGTAGTAAGCCTCCAGACCTGCACGCTACCGAACTACACGGACCGCCTGATCGTGCGCGCCGAGCTCGTAAAAATCCTGCAAGGCCCGGCGCCGCGGGGTGCGCCGAACAAACCGGCGTAGGGGCGGTGCGTTGTGGGCGGGTTCGAAACCCGCCCCTACGACCCCTTGCGCGCCCTCAGCGAATACATGAGCGGGATCTTTGGCGTGCCCTCTGGCAGACGGTAGGTATCGAACCCTGACTTCTCCAGGATGGGCCATCTGGGAGACATCGTGTAATCGTACTCATGTAGCAGTTCGACGTTAAGGCCTGTGGCGCTCACCGCGCTTACTACGTTGCCGAGGGTGTGGTTCCATTCGTAGGTAAGATTGTGCGATGTCTCGGCGTCGAAGTCGGCGTAGGTACCTGGCTCGTCGTATACCCTGGGGTTCTCGTCCTGGAAATAGTCGTGCTCCACGCTCAGGTCATCGTCCCCGAAGACGTCCGTAAAAGGGTGGAACTCGGTGAGGTACAAGAAGCCGCCGGGTTTCAGGAGATCCGCGACCACCTCCGCCCACCTTCCGATGTCGGGGAGCCAGATGATCGCGCCTCGGCCCGTGTACACGATGTCGAAGGTGCGGCCCCCCGTGGCGCCCACGGCCTCGTAGACGTCCGAGTGCACGAACGTGGCTTCGAGCCCCATTTCCGAGGCCAGCCCGCGGGCCGCCTCTATGGCCGGGGCCGAGAAGTCCAGGCCCGTAACGCTGGCGCCGCGGCGGGCCCAGCTCAGGGTGTCGATCCCGAAGTGGCACTGGAGGTGCAACAACTCCTTGCCACTCACGTCGCCCACCTCGGCTATCTCGAACGGTTGCAGGCGCTCCTGGCCACCCTTGAAAGAGGCCACGTCGTAGAACTCCCCCGAGACGTGGATAGGGACACGCTCGTCCCAGCTGGCCCTGTTCGCCTCCCGCCACTCATCGCGCCATTCACCCATCGCTCTCCTCTCATAGCGGCTTGTGGAAGGATCGACCTTCCACAAACCGCGCCGTCAGCCATCAGCTACTTGTTCTTGCTGATGGCTGAATGCTAATGGCTGATAGCGCGCCGTGCAGAGGGCCGTCTGCACGGCGCTGTCACAGGTTCTCTATCGGTACCGGTTCGACCGGGTCGGCAAGCTCGAAGCCCAGGACGCGCGAGTAGAAATACAGCTCGCCGTCCAGGGCCCGCTTGATGTTCTCGGCCCGCCTGAAGCCGTGTTGCTCGCCCTCGAAGGGTACGTAGGAGACAGGGAGCCCCTTCTCCCTGAGGGCCGCGAACATCTTCTCGGCCTGGTCCGGGGGCACGACCTCGTCTTCGAGGCCCTGGAAGAAGATTACGGGGCAGGAGAGCTGTTCGGCAGAGTGGATCGGTGAGCGCTCCAGATAGAGGTCCTTGCGCCCCGGGTAGGGTCCGATCAGGCTATCCAGGTAGCGCGATTCGAACTTGTGGGTATCCATTGCCATGGCCTCGACATCGCTGATGCCGAAGTGGCTCGCTCCGGCGGCGAACGTGTCCCTGAACGCGAGCGCGCAGAGCGTCGTGTAGCCGCCAGCGCTACCGCCGGTGATAATCAGCCGTTCGCCGTCGACGAGTCCACGCTCGGCAAGGTAGAGTGCTCCGTTGGCGCAGTCGTCGACGTCGACGACACCCCACGCCCCTTCCAGGTGACGACGGTATTCCCGACCGTAGCCCGTGCTTCCGCCGTAGTTCACGTCGAGCACGGCGATACCTCGGCTGGTCCAGTATTGGATCCCTGGGTCAAATGACGTGGTCGACGCCGCCGTCGGACCCCCGTGACTCATTACGAGGAGCGGGGGGAGTTCACCATCAGGGGCGGCGTAGTCCCTGTTTTTCGGCGGGTAGAAGAAGGCGTGCGCCGTCCGGCCGTCCTCTGTGGGATACTCGACGGGCTCGGGGACGGAGAGGTAGCCGTTATCTATCTCCAGGTCGCCCGAGCGCCGCAGGACCTCGTGCTGCACGGTAGACGGGTCCAACCTCACTATGCACGCCGCCTTCGTGGGCGAGCTGCCGCGGAAGACTACACCGCCGGAGCTATCAGTACGCAAGTATGCGATGCTCGAGTACGGCGTCTCCAACGGCTCGAGCTCGCCGCTCTCCGTGTCGAGGATGGCGAGGTGCGAGCTCCCGTGCTCCGTGTACGAGCAGACGATGCGTCCCGGCGAGACGAAGGCGTAGGTAGACATGCCGAATGCCCACTGTGGCAGGCCGAACTCCGCTTCCCTCTCGCAGAGCGGCTCGACGCGTCCATCTCGCCGGCGGTAGAGGTTCCACCAGCCCGTCCGGTCCGAGACGAAGTGCAGCGTGCCTTCGGGGGACCACTCCGGCTGAAAGATAGATTCGTCCTGTCCGCCGGCGATCTGCTCGACGTTCTCGGGGACGCCTTCGGCGCCGAGTTCGCAGCCCATTA
>DATMVF010000095.1:0-4119 GCA_035563475.1 Rubrobacter sp. | reverse complement strand
AGAAAGAGCTCGAGATCCCGCCGGGCACGATCCAGATCCGAGGCTGTCACGAAGGGGCGAGAGCCAACGGCGCGGGCCGCCACGTCGAGGATGTCGCGGGCGGCGGCGGCGATGGACTCGCGAAGCTGGGTCGAGAAGTGGGCCGTCGAGGCTTCGGGGTTCGTGTCTACGAACGAGGCGGCGTGCTCGAGCCAGCGGTCTATCGTGCCACGCGAGGCGAGCATCCGGCCCGCCGCCAGGGAGACAAGGTCGTCGGGCGGCCTGCCCTGGCTCTTCGTGGCGAGGATGTCCAGGGCTCCCTCCACCGCAGAGTCGGCGACGCCGGCCCAGGTGACGGCCGTCCGGATCGCGTCGCGGCCGAAGTACGGCTCGCGCACGAGCTCCCCCGGCTCGCCGAGCATCGCGAGCACCGGGGCTCCCTCGAAGACGACGCGGTGGCTCTCCGAAGAGCGCATCCCCGACGCCTTGAACCAACCGTCATCGATCTCTACACCCTCGGAGAGGTCAACGTAAGCTAGCAGCGGGGGCCCGGGCGGCTCCCCCCCGCCGGCGCGCGGACGGCCACGAGCGCGCGGTCGAGTCCCGTCGCGCCGCTGCAGAACGTCTTGACGCCCTGGAGAGAGTAGCCGCCCCCGGTCGCGACGAGCCGGGCCGGTGTCCCCTCTCCGGGTATGGGGTCGGCACCCCACACCCCGAGTCGGAGGCGTCCGGCGGCGACGCCCGCGAGTTCCCTGGAGCGCAACGGTTCGGGAGCCAACACCGAGACGCGCTCGACGCCATTGAGGTGGCCGTCGAGGATCCTGCCGACCGAAGCGTCGACCCGAGCGACGGCGCGCAGCATGCTCCACTCCTCGGCGAAGGATGCGCGGCGCCTGCTTCCGGTGCCGGGCTCGGGCGCAGGCATAGCGAGGATTCCTGCCGCCGCGAGTGCTCTGAAAGGACCTTCGGGAAAGGTTGGGTGCGCGTCGCGTTCGGCGGCGCCGGAGGCGATCTGGGAGAGGACGAACTCGATGACCGTCGCCGTCCGCGCCTGGATCGTGTTACCGATCCTCTCGTCTGTTCTCAAAGGTTCGTTTGCCTTCATCCGGCCGAAAGCCTAGCATAGGGATCGCCAAGTGGGCACGGTTCGCAGCCAACAGAGCGCGCCTGCTTGACGACTTTTTCGATCAAGGCGACGGTCTCTTCGCAGCCCGAGCGCCTGACACCAGGACCGAGCCCGTCGTGCATGAGAACGACGGCTCCGGGTTGAAGATCCGGTCGTACATTTGTAAACATCTGCGATGCGGTATCTCCGCGCCAGTCGTGGGTATCGGCGGTCCAAGAGACGAGCTCCAGCCCGAGGTCCTTCGCCACGGCCTGAGTCTGCGGAGTGATAACGCCCCATGGTGGACGCCACAGCCTCGGGTGCACACCTAGAGCATGGAGGTCTTCCAGGCCATCGCGTGTGTCAGCCTCGACCTCGGCGTGGGTGAGCTCCGTATGCCGGATGTGCTCCGCGCAGTGCAACTCCACGCCGTGACCGGCATGGATCATGCGGCGAACAAGGTGAGAAAAACGCAACGCCAAGGGCGAGATTACGAAGAATGTCGCCCTTGCGCGAGAGTGGTGCAACACCTCGAGGATCCTGGGCGTCCAGATAGGGTCGGGCCCGTCGTCGAAGGTCAGGAAGATACGATCTTCGGTCCCGTCCCTCAACCGGCCACCCCCGACTCGTCTTGATCCGTGAGCTCAAACAACCTCTCGACCCAGACCTCTGCCGACTAGAGGCTGCGGTCCAGCGACTCGATAAGGGTCTTGCGGTTCTTGTGCCGCTTCTCGTAATCGCGTACGTCCTGGATCTCCTGCCTGGAGATCCCTCTCACCTTCTTCTCCACTTCGTCGATGCTCAGATTGTCGTAGTCGTTGATCGGCGGGGCCTGCGACCCTCTGCGGGCCCGCCGCGCCTCCTTCGTATTGGCGACGTACTGTTCGCTCCGCTTGGAGCCTTCGCGCTTCCTTCTCTCTGTCTGGCGCGTCTCTTCGTCGCTCATCTTCTCCCAAGCCTCTTTCGGAAGGTAGCGAGCCGTCTCCTCGCCGCTCCGGGCTCGCGTCTCCCCCTCCTGGGTCTGCCAGTCCTCCTCGGTCCACTTCTCGAGGTTTTTCTGACCCTCATCCTTCTCGCCGGTGTAACCGCCACCCCGCCGCTCATACTCCCGGGCGAGCAGCTGGGACTTGCGGGCGCTCCACTGTCCGGGTCTGCCACCCTTGTCGGATTGCTTGATCTCATCTTTGATCTCTTCCCTAAGATCCGGGTCCGTGTACTTATGCTCTCTCGATTTCTTTGTCATGGACGTCTCCTGACCTGGCACCTGCTAGTTTTTCGAACGAGTATGAATAGCCTCAGGCTCATTCACAGCATTCCCTGGCGTGTCGCTCACCATCGGATTGCCAACCCGTAGACGTTAATCGCTGCCGGGCGAGACCTCGGTAATTTGCCATACAGATCTTGTTCTCTGCGCGGCGGTTCTAGAACTTCGCTCTGAGGCGACGCTCATCTTGACGTTTCACGAGCCTTGCTTGAGTTGATGCACAGCGGGTACGGGAGTGTCGTGGAGCTTGGTCTCTCACCCTGACGAGCCGCGTCGCCGGTGCTCTTTTTTGAGTCTTAGGTACTCTTCGTCCTCAGCGACGTCGCGCCACTTCTTGTAGAAGATCTCCGCTGCCCGGCTCTTCTGAAGGTCCGGTCTCTGCAGGGGCTTGCTCTTGTTGCCACCCCCGTACTTTGCGTACCGCCGCGACCGGGTGTAACCCATCTGCAGGTACTTTCTCGCCATGTCCATCCCGACGAAGTCACCCTCTACCCTGTATTCGAGAAACCGCGCGTAGATGTCGTCGGCCGACCTCTTTGCTGCCTCTGCGTCCTTGAAACTCCACAGCGGCAACAGCTCGCTCTTGTAGGGTTCGGCGTGGAAGACGCCCTGCTCCCCACGACCTATCTCGTATGCATGCGGATGTTCGCGCAAATCGATGCCGCTGTACGGATAGCTCACGAGCGAACTTTACACGAGAAAACCTGACCCGGACTTCGATAGCATCAACGGAGAGCTCTTTTCTCTCCGAAGTACTGTCTCCGGGCAGACTGTCTTGGATTGCTAACCGACCATGATGAGTGTTATCTCACTCAGCATGGTTCGTCTAGCGGTGGTACGTCCGGAGATGAGGGCTTGCGGCGTCCTGGAGTGGAGATCGGGAATGAGAAGTATCCAGGAAGAGCGTATCAGTCAACTCATCGACAAGGATGTCTAAGACGGTAACTACGTTCTGTACTGGAAGCAGGAAGCCCAGCGCGCCAGTTACAACCAAACCCCGGAGTACGCGGTGCAGAGGGCCAACGAACTCGAACAGCCGCTCCTCGTGGTCTTCGGGTTGACGGCTGACTACCCCGAGGCGAACCTCAGGCAATACGCGTTCATGCTCGGGGGCCTGAAGGATGCCGGGGAGGCCCTGGAAGAACGAGGGATCCAGCTCGCTATCTATTCGGGTTCGCCAGACGAGGTGGCCCTCAGGTCCGGCGAGAACGCCTCGATGCTCGTCTGCGTTATGAGCCAACTGCGCTTGCAGAAAGAATGGCGCGAGAGGCTGGCGAAGGAGGCTCCTGTCTCGTCGTGCAGGTGGAGACCGAAGTCGTGGTGCCGGTCGAGCTGGCCTCAGCCAAGCGCGAACACGCTGCCCGAACCCTGCGGCCCAGGATTCGAGAGCAGCTCGACGACTTTCTGGTCGAGCTCGAGCCCACCGCACTCGATAAGCCGTCCCTGGATGTAGAAACGAGCGGCCTCGACCTCTCCGACTCGGCGCGATCCTCGACGGGATGGAGCTCGACCGGACCGTTCCTCCGGTGAGCCACTTCTACAGGGGCGGGACCTCAGAGGCGAAGCGTATCCTGGAGCGGTTCATCGAGAAGGGGCTCGACGCCTACGTGGAGCACCGCAACCAGCCGCAGACCGACTACGTCTCGCACATGAGCAAGTACCTGCACTACGGTCACGTCTCGCCGGTCTACGTGGCGCAGAATCACTCGGCCTTGATCCGCCAGAGTGCGTAGAAGGTAAATTCTTTAGAACTTCGTCTTGAAACAGGCGA
>DATMVF010000094.1:0-6991 GCA_035563475.1 Rubrobacter sp. | reverse complement strand
AATAAGGATAGAGCTGGCCGTCATAAACACCCGCGTCTTGGCCCGTGGCGTCGTCAACGCCATCAGACGAGGAGACAGAATAGCCCCGCAGTTGCCCGAGGCCGTACTCGACCTCTCGCGGTCCGTAAGGGCCCTGGCCGCGTTTCTGGAGGATGGCGGGGGACCCGAGGAGGCGCGCCATTGGGCGCTCGAAGCCGCCAGGACCGCCACCGAGATCCTGGAGGATCGCCACGAGCTCGGGATCAGCGTCCTCGTCGGCCAGGTCCGCTCCGCCGCCGTCGACCTGCTCAGGAGCACGGGGATGGATCAGGCCTCCGCCCTGCAGGCCCTGGAGGACGCCGCAGGCCGCGCCTCAGAGATCGGGTAATGGCGATGCGTGGTTGGGCAATATGAAACGTCGTAGGGGCGGGTTTGAAACCCGCCCGTACATCAAACCCGCCCGTACGGTTCGTCGTCGGGCGGTTTGTACGAGGGCGGTTCGTCCTCAGGCGGTTCGCGAACCGCCCCTACATAGATAGTTCGGGCACGCGCATCCGTATTTGGTTCGGCCATACATGGACCGCTCCTACGATTCGTCGATCAGGGCGTCGGCTTCGATCTCGACCAGGATCTCGGGTGCAATGAGGCGGCTGACCTCGACCATGCTCGTGGCGGGACGGACGTTGCCGAAGCACTCGCCGTGGGCTGACCCGATCTTCTCCCAGTCCTCGATGTTGACCACGTAGATCCTGGTCCTGACCACGTCAGAGAGATCCGCGCCGACGGCCTGGAGCGCCACCCTGATGTTGTTTATGGCCTGTACGGTCTGCGCGTAGGGGTCGCCTACACCGACGTATCCCCCGCTCCCGTCCGTGGCCGTGGTCCCCGAGACGTACACGAAACGACCGCGCCGGACCGCCCGTGAGTAGCCGACCCTGCTCTCCCATACCGTGCCGCTGGTTACGTTCTCCCGCTTCATGATTGTCCCTCGCACGAAAAGAACGACTTCATTCTACCTCTGCAGCGTCATAGCAGTCCCCGGCGTTCGAGCATTTCCTGAAACGTGTCCCTTCCGCAGAACCTTCTTTGTAGAAGACGGCGGGTTCTCCGATCGGAGCCGGGACCGTCTCGTTGACGCCGCGCTGTGGCGAACCGAATCTCTTTCCTGTCCAGAAGTGGACCCATCTGCCCGCCGGGAGGTAGACCCCCACGCTGTCTTCGCCGGGATCGAGCACGGGCGCGAACATTAGCTCGGGACCGACCATGAACTGGGGAAGGAGAACATCCGGTTGAGTCGGCCGGTGCCGAATCTTCGGATATGAACACATCGCAGGTACAAGCAGAGGACGCTCCGACGTGAAGAGCAAACTTTCGACAACAGTTTGATGGCGACGTGGGCGATCAACGTTGAACGGCGGAGTGTGCCGTGGCACCGGGCTGTTCTTGCCTTCAGTAGTGAGGAGGGATCGGGTCTTTAATGGTGCAATTGACTCCCAAGGCCGGCCAAATGAGCTAGTGTGCAGTGGATAAGTCGACTTCCGGAAGGCACGACAGTGGAAGCACGCATTTTCGAGAGTTGAGCTCCCCATGCCCACATTCAGCATCTAGCACTTAGGTCGGGCAAGCAGGCGGCTCTAGTCTAAGCGACTCCAAGGACTAACCTCAAGTAGGAGGTGGAGACTTGGATCTTCTGGCTTGGGCTACATTGACTGTATGATGCAGGAGAATGTGGGATTGAGTCGAAAGTACATCCTGTGCGGGGCGCGAGACGGGCCGAAAGAGACCGCGGAGAGGAGATTGATGACACGGAGGAAGTTTATTTGGCTAGCCGGTATTGGTGTGGCTGGGATGGCTCTACTGGGTGGTGCCTACGCGCTCTGGAGAAGGCCGGCTCGTATCTCCGGCGCTATTGCCGGAGTGGAGCGCGACGTCTCCCGGGGGCCGCACCGGATCGGCGCGTTTACCGTCGTGCTGGAGACTGGTCCAAGCCTTTCAGACGTAGTTCTCAGCGTTACTCATAGCTCCAGGCCTGACAGGATACTGTGGCAGAGCACCCCCGGGACGAGCTTCTTGGCCGCTGCCGAGGGCGAGGAGACGGTCAGAGAGTCAAGCGGGCACTTCTTTATCGATGATGAGATAGAGAGCCTACACTCGAATCAAACCATCGACTACATCGAGAAGCACCAGTCTATCCTGGTCGTCGGTGGACGGCTCACACGAGGAGGCGATTCAGAAGGCGTGGACTATACGCTCACCTTCTTGCCCGTGAGCGAGGAACGGCTGCGCTTCGAGATCGAGGTGGAAGAGCCCTACAACCGCGTCTATCTCACCTACGCCTCCTCGCCTGAGGAGCGCTTCTTCGGTTTCGGGACGCAGTACACGTACTTCGACATGAAGGGCCACAAGGTGCCCATCTTCATCCAGGAGCAGGGTATAGGCAGGGGCAAGCAGCCAATCACGCTGGCGGCGGATTGGAAGGCCGACGCCGGCGGGAGCCCCTATACCAGCGGTGCCAGCGTACCGCACTACATAACAAGCCAGATGCGCTCCGTGTTTCTTGAGAACTACGAGTACTCTTCCTTCGATCTGCGGGAGAGGAACAGGGTCCAAGTCGAGGTGTTCTCCTCCCAAATGACAGGCCAGATCCTGAGCGGAGAGACCCCTGTCGAACTAATAGAGCTCTACACAGAGTACTCGGGCAGGATGCGCCTGTTGCCAGAGTGGATCCTCAGTGGCGCGGTCGTCGGCTTGCAGGGCGGCACGGATAAGGTCCTCGATGAATACGACAAACTCAAAGCTCTCGGCACACCCGTCGCTGCACTCTGGCTGCAGGATTGGGTGGGGCAGCGAGAGACTGACTTCGGGATGCAGCTGTGGTGGAATTGGGAGCTCGACGAAGTTCACTATCCCGGCTGGGATAGGCTCCGGGAGCAGCTAGAGAGGGACGACGTGAGGCTCATGACCTACATCGGCCCGTGGCTCGCCGACGACGTGGAGCAGGAGAAGCCGAACTACCGCCGCAACCTCTTTGAGGAGGCGGCGAGAAAAGGTTACTTGGTAAAGAATCGGGAGGGCGAACCTTACAGGGTCAAGACTACCGACTTCCGGGCGGCCTTCGTTGACCTGACGAACCCTGCGGCGCGGGATTGGATCAAGGACGTTATCAAGGAGGAACTCATAGGCAACGGTGCCTCGGGATGGATGGCGGACTTCGGTGAGGGACTCCCCTACGATGCCGTTCTGTTCTCCGACGCGGACCCGAAGAGCTACCACAACCGCTACGCCGAGGAGTGGGCCGAGGTCAACCGCGAGGCTATCCGGGAGGCGGGGCGAGGAGAGGATATCGTCTTCTTCAACCGCTCCGGTTATACACGTAGTCCCGGCGAGAGCACACTGTTCTGGCTGGGTGATCAACTCGTTGATTGGGATGAACATGACGGTATCAAGAGCGCCGTCACGGGCCTGCTCTCCAGTGGGCTCTCAGGCTATAGCCTCGAACACTCGGACATCGGAGGCTACACGGCCATAGACAACTTCCTGCTGAAATATCATCGCTCTAACGAGTTGCTCATGCGCTGGATCGAGCTCGGCGCCTTTACGACCGTCTTCCGCACTCACGAAGGCAACAGACCCAAGGTGAACCACCAGATCTACTCGGATGAGGAGACCCTCCGGCACTTTTCCCGCTTCGCCAAGGTCTACACCGCATGGAAGCCTTACAGGATCGAACTGGTGAAGGAAGCATCCGAGACTGGGCTCCCCGTCATCCGCCACCCTTTCGTGCACTATCCCGACGACCCAGAGGTGCTTGGCCTGGACTATCAGTTCATGGTCGGCCGTAACCTGATGGTGGCACCGGTCCTCGACCCCGGCGAGGAGATAGTCGAGGTCTACCTTCCAGCGGGTAGGTGGGTGCACCTTTGGTCGGGTCGGAAGTACGGCTCTCTGGACAAGGGAGCCTACGAGACGGTGCACGCTCCGGTCGGCGAACCGGCCGTGTTCTACGAAGATAGGTCTGACGTAGGACGCTGGTTTAGGGAATCCGAACAGTAAACGTGCAATAGAACCGGAGACCGCCTTCGCCAGAGGACATAGGTTATGCCCACCAGGGCTATCCCCCCACACCGGCGAGCCATATGAACTGCCTCCGCGTCAACGTTCCTTTCACCGAGATTTCTTCCGGTTCTGTTCGCCCCCTTATGATACAAGAGGTGCAATCTCAGCCTATCCGGGTATCTTTAGCCCTTCCGGGTCGAGGCCCTGTTGTCTTACGAAGTCGTCTATCATGGCGCGGGCGATGCTTATCCTGGGCGGCAGTTGTGGGAGGTCTTCTGCGGTGTACCAGCCGGCGTCTTCGATCTCACCTGGTTGTGGGTTCAGCTCTCCATCCATGTAATCTGCGGTAAAGCCGATCATGAGCGAGTTCGGGAAAGGCCACGGCTGGCTCCCGAAGTACCTGACGTTAGTGACCTCGATCCCTACCTCCTCACGCACCTCGCGGACGATGGCCTCCTCTATGGACTCTCCTGGCTCGACGAAACCCGCGAGCACGCTGTAGAGTCCCTTCGGAAATCCGGGCGAGTGTGCCAGCAGTATCCTATCCCCTCTCCTGACCAGGACGATGGCAGCAGGGCTGAGGCGCGGAAAGTGCATCATCCCGCAGCGCGAACACCTCATCGCGAATTCCACCGGCGCGGGCTTCGTTTCTCCGCCGCAACGCCCGCAGAACCGGTGCGTCGCGTACCAGCCGACGATCTGCTTGGCCCTGCCAGCCATCCTGAAGAATTCCTCGTCCACCCTGTAGAACAGGGCCCTGAGATCCTCGAAGACCATCCCCTCGGGCGGTCGGGCGTCAGCCCTTACCTCGACGGCCCAGCAAGCGTGCCCTCCGAGCTCTCCAATCTCCAGACAGAAAAGAACATCCAAACCGAGCTCATCCAGACTATCGGCCAGAGGCACACGAACAGGCGCGTCCTCGAGCACGAGCATCCTCTCGCCCCTGAAAGCGAACCACAGCGCTTTCTCCAGCTCCGCCAACGGTCGCTAGGATGGCCCGTCGAGGAGTGAAGCCAGGTACTCTGCTGGATGCAGGGCCCGCCGTCGTGTTCCGTCCAGGATCTGCTCGCGGCAGCTCGTCCCCGGTGCGACGACGACCCGCTCCCCTGCTTCGCGCACCGCAGGGAATAGCCTCCGCTCTCCCATCTTCATCGAGACCTCGTAGTGTCCCTTCTCATAACCGAAGAGCCCGGCCATACCACAGCAACCTGAGTCCACGACCTCGACATCGGCGGCGAAGCCGAGCAGCCGCTCCGTCGGTCCCGTACCCACAAGCGCCTTCTGGTGGCAGTGCCCGTGCAGGAGAACTGGGGTGCCTTCTCTTAGCGGAAGCTCTGTATCGAGATCTAGCATCGCCTCCTCGAAGAGACGGGTTGCACGGGCCAGTCTGTCGACGCGCTCGTCGTCGGGGAGAAGCTTCCTGTAATCGTCGCGCAGGGTCAGGATGCAGCTTGGCTCGAGGCCTACCAGCGGGACACCGCGCTCCACGAGGGGCATCAGGAGATCCAGGTTACGCCTGGCATTCTCTCTCGCCTCGTCGACCAGCCCTTCGGAGAGCATGGGCCTGCCGCAACAGACGACCTCGGGCAGGTGTATCCTCGCTCCCGCGGCCGCGAAGAGCCTTACGGCGCCCTCTCCGACCTCGGGCCTCTGGTACTCGTTCCAGGTGTCATTGAAGAGGGCGACCTCTTCAGGCCCGGCGCCGTTGGGCAGTTCGGGGAAGCGCTTGGAGAAGGTTTTCTTCGCCACGCGGGGCAAGGAGCGACGGGGGTCTATGCCCGCGAGGGCGGCGGCTTTGCGGGCGAGGCGGGTTCCTGCGGCGGCGTTGTAGAGCGAGGGGACCAGGGCCGCGAGCGCGAGCTGGCGGCGGATGTGTCCTGCCACCTTCTGGCGCAAGGAAAAGCCGTGTACGCTGCCCGTCTGGTAGAGGACCTCGGTCTTCATGCTCGCGACGTCGACGCGGGAGGGGCATTCCGTCTTGCACGCCTTGCATCCGACGCAGAGGTCCATGACCTCCTTCATGCGCCGCCCGGTGAGCTCTTCCGGCGGGAGGGTGCCTTCGATCACGGACCTGAGCATGTTGGCCCGCGCCCTCGTGGTGTCCTGTTCGTCGAGGGTCACCATGTAAGAAGGACACATCGTGCCCCCCGTCCTCTTGCGGCAGAGACCGCTCCCGTTGCAGAGCTCTACGGCCTTCGCGAAGCCGCCCTGATCCTCGAAGGAGAGGTTCGTTCTTATGGGGAGGCGCTCGCGGCCGGGGCCGATGCGCAGCTGCCGGTCCATCGGCGGAGGATCTACGATAACGCCAGGGTTCATCATCCCCTCGGGGTCGAAGAGACGCTTGACGTCCGCAAAAGCGCGCAGGATCTCCTCCCCGTACATCTTCTGCACGAACTCCGAACGCGAGAGGCCGTCGCCGTGCTCACCGGAGATGGACCCGCCGCAGTCGACGACGAGGTCCGCGACCTCCTCGGCGATACGCCGCATCCGCGAGACGCCATCGGGATCGGACGTGTCCAGAGCAGGCCTGACGTGCAGGCACCCCACGCTGGCGTGGCCGTAGAAGCAGGCCCAGGTACCGTTCTTCTCGACGATCTCCTCGAAGCGGCCTATAAACTCCTCCAGCCGGTCCGGCGGCACGGCCGCGTCCTCCACAAACGCGACCGGTTTCTCTTTGTCTGTAGTACCGAGCAGAAGTGGTAGCGTGGACTTGCGGAGCAGGACCGTCTGTCCCATCTCTTCTTTGGTGCGCAGAGGCGTCGCGGCCAGCGCCCCGACCTCGCCGGCTAGATCGTCGAGTCTTGCGAAGCGTTCGTCCAGTTCTTCCTTCGTACCGCTCCACTCCACGACGAGGACGGCCTTGGGATCCCCCTTTACAAATCGGGTCGAGTCCCTGTAGGCGGGGTTGGCCCTCGCGCGGCCTATGGCGACGTCGTCGAGCAACTCTATCGCCGAT
>DATMVF010000093.1:0-16844 GCA_035563475.1 Rubrobacter sp. | reverse complement strand
ACGGTGGAGAAGATCGGCGAGCGCGCATGCGGCTTTACGGTAGGGGATAGGGTCGGGGTGCCGTGGCTCGGGTGTACCGACGGCGAGTGCCGCTACTGCCTCTCCGGCCGCGAGAACCTCTGCGAGAACGCCAGGTTCACCGGGTACCAGCTCGACGGTGGCTACGCAGGTTACACTGTCGCCGAGGCCCGTTTCTGCTTCCCGATCCCCGAGGGTTTCCCCGACCTGCAGGCCGCGCCGCTGTTGTGCGCCGGCCTGATCGGGCACCGCTCGTTGCGCTTCGCCGGCGATGCAGAAAGGCTCGGACTCTACGGCTTCGGGGCCTCGGCCCACATCGTGGCCCAGGTCGCGGCGCACGAGGGCCGGCGCATCTTCGCCTTCACCAGCCCGAACGACGATGAGGCACAGCAGTTCGCCAGGGAGTTGGGCGCCGAATGGGCCGGCAGCTCCGAAGAGGCCCCACCCGAGGAACTGGACGCGGCGATCATCTTCGCGCCCGTCGGCGCCCTCGTCCCCGCCGCTCTCAGGACCGTCGCCAGGGGCGGGACCGTGGTCTGCGCGGGCATACACATGAGCGACATTCCCTCTTTCCCATACGAGATCCTCTGGGGAGAGCGCTCCGTGACCTCGGTGGCCAACCTCACGCGCCAGGACGGCCTGGACTTCCTCGCCCTCGCCCCAGAAATACCCGTCCGCACCGAAGTCGTACCCTTCCCCCTCGAAGAGGCCAACGAGGCGCTAGCAGCCCTACGCGGCGGCAGGGTACGGGGCGCCGCCGTGCTCGTCGTCGACCCTGCTCGAGAGGCGATGCAAGGCAGTACAAGCTGACAAGCTGAAGTGCTGACGAGCGAAGGCGAAGCCTGAGCGTGCTGAAATGCTAACGTACTACGTTCAGGGCGCCTGGTTCGATGCGGAAGGACATGGGCAGTCCGCCCCAGAGCTCGCCGTCGAGTTGTACGGGCACCTCCGCGCCCGGGGCCCTGACGTGGACCTCCTTCGAGGTGAAGGAGTCCATCGTGCGGTTGAGGGGCCTTCTGGTCATGATCCCGGCGAAGACGTCGGGCCTAAGGATGTCGCTCAAGCGCTCGACCAGGATGGTCTCGAACTCGCCGCTCGTAAGCAAACCTGGCCCTGACACCCTGTAGTCGCCACCGTAGTACTGGCCGTTGGCTATTATGGCGAACCTCGCGGTGTGGATCTCGTCGCCGAGGAGTATCTCCAGCGTGGGGAACCTGTTCCCGAAGAACACTTTGAACGCCGTTAGCTGGAATGCCACCGTCCGCAGGTAGCGCTTCAGCCGCGGTGTCACGGCGCTGATTACTTTCGCGTCGAAGCCTATCCCGGCCATACAGGCGAAGCGGCGCTCTGCTCCCTTACTGTCGGTGGCGACGCCGAAGTCCACCCTGGAGCGCTCGCCTTCCAGAATGCGCCGGCAGGCTTCGTACGGGTCGAGTGGCAGCCCGAGCTCCCGAGCCAGCACGTTCGCCGTGCGGACAGGCAGTACACCCAGCGTGGCCCCAGGAGAGAGCCCGTTCAAGACTTCGTTGACCGTGCCGTCGCCCCCGGCGGCCACGACCAGACGGTCCCCGGCGAGCGATGCGAGCTCGGTGGCGTGGTTGGGATGCTCCGTGTTGAGGACCTCCACCCTCAGGTCTCCCGAGCGCAGGATCTCCGCGAAACGCTCCAGAAATTCCTCGTCGCCCGCCCGTCCCGAATTCGGATTACCGATGATGACAGCGTCTGTGGCCGCGTCCATCCATACACTATAGCCCTTTTGCCAGCGGTGAATCTGCCGTAACATACGCCCCGTGGAAGGTTTCGTCGTACCAGGGATCGGGGTCGACGTCGTCGACGTCGAGAGGATGCAGTTCGCCCTGGAGCGCACCCCGAAGATACGTAAGCGCCTGTTTACCGAAGCCGAGATCGCCTATTGTGAGAAGTACCGCTTCGCCGAGCGCCACTACGCCGGACGCTGGGCGGCCAAAGAGGCCGTTACCAAGGCTTTGGGGTGCGGCCTGATCCAGTGGAACGGAGTCGAAGTCGTGCGGAGGCCTCGCAGCGCCCCGACGGTCCGTATCTCAGGCAAGATCAAGAAGTTCGCCGACGCGGCCGGCGTGCGCGAGGAAGACCTCTACATCTCGATAACCCACTCCGAGCTCTCCGCGGTCGCCGTCTGCGTCGTGCGACGGGAGCGGATCTCAGGGTGAAGCTCTACACCGCACAGGAGATGTCCCGCGCCGACGCCGGGGCGCAGGAGCTCGGCATCCCCGGCGGCGTGCTGATGGAAAGGGCCGGCGCCGCCATGGCCGGTATCGCCCTGGAGCGGTACTCCCCAGGGCGGGCCCTCGTCGTCTGCGGTGGCGGCAACAACGGCGGTGACGGCTTCGTCATCGCCCGCGAACTGCACCGCTCCGGCGTCGACGTCGCGGTTCTGGCGACGAAGAGCGAGTACGGGGGGGACCCGGCGACCAACCTGGAGATACTTCGGAACCTGGGGGTGCCGTTTATAGCCAGGGATGATCTCGACGCGGAGCTCGAAATGGCAGACCTCCTCGTCGATGCCCTGCTCGGGACCGGGTTTTCGGGGGAGGTACGGGAGAAGGAAGCCGGGATCATCGAGCGGATGAACTCCACGCGGGCTCCGGTACTCGCCGTCGACGTGCCCTCCGGCGTGGACGGGACGACGGGTGAGGTTCAGGGTATCGCCGTGTCCGCCGATCTTACGGTCTGCGCGCACGCCATGAAGGTGGGGTGCGTTATCTCCCCCGGGCGCGAGCACTCGGGCGAGGTCCTCGCCGTGGATATAGGCATCCCTCCGGAAGCGGACGTCGAACCGACCCTGGTCTGGACCGATGCGGCCTCGCTGCGGGGGAAGATACCGCGTACCGCCGAGCCGGCCCACAAGTACTCCGCCGGAGCCCTGCTCGTCGTCGCCGGCTCCCGCGGCACGACAGGAGCCCCCGTTATGGTCGTCAGGGGCGCGCAGAGAACGGGGTGCGGCATAGTCTTCCTCGCCACCTCCGAGGGGGCCGCGCCAGCCGTCGACCTCGCGCTAACCGAAGCACTGGTCTACGGCGTCGCCGAGGACGCGGGAGGCTACATGGGGTCGGGGGCGCTGGAGGAGATCCTGGAGCACGCGGGGAGGGCCTCTGCGCTCGTGATGGGCCCGGGAACCGGGACGGGGGATGAGGGCAGGCGCCTCCTCGAAGGTATCCTGCGCGGGGCCGAGGTGCCCGTGTTGCTCGACGCCGACGCCATCACGAACCTTTCGGGCACTGATGTTCTCGCGGGGAGAGACGCGCCGACCGTCATAACACCGCACGCGGGTGAACTCGGGCGTCTGCTTGGATCGGGGGCCAAGGAGGTGTCGGCCCGCAGGCTCGATGCGGTTTGCAGTGCGGCCGATCAGCACCGTTGCTGCGTGTTGCTCAAGGGTTCCGATACTCTCGTCGTAGAGGGCGAGAGAGTCGCCATCAACTCCACGGGGAACGTCGCGCTCGCGGCGGCCGGGACAGGGGACGTGTTGTCCGGTGTGATCGGGGCGCTTATGTCTCGCGGGATGGACGCTTATGAGGCGGCCAGGGCCGGCGCCTGGGCGCACGGGCGCGCGGCGGAGCTCTGGCTGGAGGAGATAGGCTGGCCGGCGGAGAGCTTCGTTGCGACCGATCTGCTCGGGTACCTGCCGCCGGCCGTGAGAGAGTTGTTCTGAGGTTCAGGCTTCTCTTCGTCGGGGATGTCGTAGGGCCCGCGGGATGCTCGGCGGTCCTGGATCTCGTACCTCAGTTGCGGCGAGAGCTCGAGCCTGACGCCGTCGTCGCCAACGCCGAGAACTCGGCCCCGACGGGGCGTGGTATCACCCGCGAGAGCGGCTCCGCCTTGCTCACCGTAACCGACTTCCTCACCCTCGGGAACCACGCCTTCGACGCCGATGGATACAAAGAGTTCCTCGGAGAGGAGGACAGGGTGGTGCGTCCCGCCAACTTCGGCGAAAAGAACCCTGGGCTGGGCCTGGGCGTTTTCGAGGCTGGCGGGGTAACCGTGGGCGTCACGAACGTGCTGGGGCGCGTGTTCGTCGAGAGGACGAGAGTCTCGCCCTTCGAGGCTGCCGATCTGGCCCTCGAGGAATTGAAGGCCCGCGGCGCCGACCTCGTGCTCGTCGATTCCCATGCCGAAGCCACGAGCGAGAAGCAGGCGCTCGGCTATTATCTCGACGGGAGGGCGCACGCCGTTTTGGGCACCCATACGCACGTGCCCACCGCGGACCATTCCATACTGCCCGGCGGAACCGCCTACGCGACAGACGTGGGCATGACCGGTTGCAAGGAGAGCGTTATCGGGTTCGACCGGGAAGATTTTCTCGCTTTGTTCCTGGGCGATTGGCGTGGGATCTCGGTCGCCACCCGCGGTCCCGTCGCGCTCAACGGCGCGCTCGTCGAGTTCGACCTCGACGCCCGGCGGGCTACGAGAATAGAAGCCGTAAGCAGGGAGTGGAAGCCTTGACCGGACGCTCGCCGGGCCGTTTACAATAGCGGTGGTGCGACCGGGAACGACGATCAGGGGATGGAGCATGGAGCAGCAGGATATAAGGGAATTGAGGGTGGCAGAGATCTCGCACTCGGAGTGGCCCACGCTAGGGCCTGAGGAGACGGTGGAGGCTGCGATCAAGCTCTTCGCCGAGTCAGGCATCTCGGGCGCCCCCGTCGTCGAGGACGGCAGGCTCGTGGGCATAGTCACGGAGGGGGATCTGATCTTCCGCGACGCGGACATCAAAGCACCGGGCTTCCTCGACATCTTGGGTGGTCTTATCCCGCTGGGGAGTTGGGACGAATACCGCAAAGAAGCGCTCAAGAGCGCCGGCGTCACCGTCGACGAGGTGATGACGAGGGAGCTGATCACGATCTCTCCCCACGCCTCTCTCGCCGAGGCCTCCACGATCATGGCCGACCAGAGGGTCAAGATCCTACCCGTCGCAGAGGGCGACACCCTCCACAGTGTGATCACGCGCATGGACATTCTGACCCTGCATGTACTGAACCCCCGCCGGTAAGAACGATCGGTGAGTAGCACGACCGCCGGAGTCGGGGCAACAAGCCGTACCTGGGCGGAGGTGGATCTGGGCGCCGTGCGCCACAATGTGGCCACCCTCAAACGCAAGGCCCCGAACTCGCGCCTGATGGCCGTCGTCAAGGCGGACGCCTACGGCCACGGCTCCGTGGAGGTGGCCCGCGCCAGCATCGAGGCCGGGGCAGACTCTCTAGCCGTCGTCACCGCCGAGGAGGGGATGGAGTTGCGGCACGCGGGCCTGGAAGCCCCGATCCTGGTCTTCACCGATCTCCTGCCCGACAGGCTACCGCTGGCCGAAGCGCATCGCCTGGCCGTGACGGCCCACTCCATCCCGAGCGCGAGGCGCATCGCGGCCCACCCCGGTCTCGAAGTCCACCTGAAGGTGAATACGGGGATGAATCGCTGGGGTGTGGAGCCTTCGGAGGTGGGAGAGGCGCGCAAGATACTCGGCCCCAGGCTCGCCGGCGTCTACACGCATTTCGCCTCGGCCGACTCCGATGAGGGGGCGACGAGACGCCAGATCGAACGCTTCGAATCTGTCCTCGCCTCACAACCCTTTGGGGGTATCCTGGTGCACGCTGCTAACTCGGCGGCGACCCTCTGGTATCCTCGCTCGCACTTCGACTGCGTCCGTCCCGGCGTGGCGCTCTACGGTCTGCACCCTGCTGGCGACGAGGGAGATCCTGCCGCGGAGGGTCTGCGGTCTGCGATGGCCCTCAAGAGCTACGTAGCCGGCGTACGGCATCTGGCCAGGGGTGACGGAGTATCCTACGGGCTGACCTACAGGGCCGCGGCGCCGATGTGCGCGGCGACCGTGCCTGTCGGGTACGCGGAGGGGTATCGGCGGGCGCTCTCGGGTAAGGCGGAAGCCCTGATCCGGGGCCAGAGGCGCCCGCTGCTGGGGCGGGTCACGATGGACGCCTGCGTCTACGGGGTGGACGAGGCTGTCGAGGTCGGGGACGAGGTCGTGCTGCTCGGCGGCCAGGGCGAAGAGCGCGTAGCGGCCGAAGAACTCGGCGCACGCGCAGGCACGATAAACTACGAGATCACCACGGGGATAGATCCCCGCCGCGTCGAGAGGAGCTACGAGGATGTTCGAGGATCTTAACTGGAAGTCAGCCGCCAGGAGGTCGGCGGTAGTCATAGCGATCTACCTCGGCCTGCTCTACCTACTCAGCGTGGCGTTCCCCGACAGCAGCTTCAACATGGACTCCAGGTCACAGGTCATCAGCCTGTTCGTTAACGCCATCATATTCTTCTTCATCTTCACGTTCGTCTACGCGCTCGTGGAGCGCAGCAGAAACAGGCGCATAGCCGAGGCCCGTAAACAGAAGAAGCCGGGAAAGCAGACCGATGGCGACGAGGAGGCAGAGGACTCCTCGCTCAAAGGCCGTCCCAACCCCAATACGAGCCGCAAGAAGACCCGCCGCCGGCGCTAATCGTTGGACCTCCGCGCGGCCCTCGAGCCCCCGCTGGATACCGTCGGGCTCATCGGCGTCGGGCGCCGACGTCGGGTACGCGGCCGGTTATCTCAGGCTGCTCATGGCCCTCGGCTTGCTGTGGAAGATCCAGGTCGCGGTCGTGTAGAATCGCTTAAGAGAGCGTAGCGACTCGCGGGGCCGGAGGAGGTAGGGGTCTTGAACATCAAGAGGGCCAGGAGGGATCGTTGGATCCGGGGCGTCTGCGGCGGCGTGGCCCACACCTACGGCTGGAGCTCTAATGTAGTGCGGATCGTTACGGTGGTGATCGCCGTGATCTTCCCCGGTCCGAGCACGCTTTTGGCGTTCGTGATCTACCTGTTGCTCGGCTTCATCCTCCCCGAGAGCGAGGAGTTCTAGGCGCTTGGACTTCGCGGAGGCCCAGAAGGAGGCCCTGGGCTGCACGAAGTGCGGGCTGTGCCACTCTAGGACGCAGGTCGTCTTCGGCGAGGGGCCGCTGAACGCCGGGCTGTTCATCGTCGGCGAGGCGCCCGGCTTCAACGAGGACAAAGAGGGCAAACCCTTTTCGGGAGCCTCGGGGATTCTCCTCGACCGCATGCTCGAGTCGCTCGACCTCGGGCGCGAGAAGGTCTACCTGACCACGCTGGTCAAGTGCCGTCCGCCTGGATCTCCCCCCCGGCCACCGAAGCCTTCTGAGGTGAGCTCCTGCCGGCCTTACCTGGTCTCCCAGCTCTCGGCCGTCGACCCCAGGGTCGTCGTTGCGCTAGGGGATCTGCCCAGCCGGGTACTCACGGGGAGGAAAGAATCCGTCTCGCGCATCAGGGGGCGTGCGATCCCGCTCGACGGCCGCTACGTCTTCCCGACGCTCTCCCTCCAGCGCGCCCTCTACACTCCGGCGGACCGGGCGCTCCTCGTCTCGGACTTCTCCCGCCTGCCCGAGCTCCTCGAAGCCGAACGGCCCTCCACCTACGAGACCCTCAACGTCACCCGCTCCCCCGACGCGGAGCGGGAACCAGTCCAGCCGGGGCTCTGGTAGAGTTTCAGGGTTTCCCGTGGAGCTCGAAGGCCTAAAGGAGGCTATGCTCGAGGAGCTGGCGTCCAGGGTGGCGCAGGTTCTAGGTCCTGGTGACGTCGTGGTGCTGTCCGGCGAGGTCGGCACGGGCAAGAGCACCTTCGTGCGGGCCGCTGCCAGATCCCTCGGCGTCACGGACAGGGTGACGAGCCCGACCTACCAGCTCGCCCGCGGCTACGAGGGACTCAAGGACGGGCGACCGGTGACCGTCAATCACATGGACCTCTACCGACTGGAGGGGATCGAAGCGAGGGACGTACTGGAGCTGGAGGACTACCTGGAACCAGATGCCGTGACGTTTATCGAGTGGGCGGATCCCGCCCTCGGCATTATCGAGAACCCCTCGGTCGTCCACATCTACCACGAGACCCCGACCACCCGGCGCATCAGCCTCAGAGGACCAGCCGCGGAGCGGCTTACACGGTGCTGATTCTAGCCCTCGACGCCTCGACCCCGGTAACCACCGTCGCCCTCGCCCGCGATAGCGGCCGCGAGGTGCTCGCCGAAATCTCCGTAACCGCCAGCGGGGCCTCGGAAACACTGCTTCCCGCCGTACACGCCGCCCTCCATCTCGCGGGGGAGGATCTCGGCTCCGTGGAGCGCGTGCTCGCCGGGGTAGGACCGGGAACTTTCACGGGCATCCGCATAGTTGCGGCGACGGCCCGCGCACTCTCCTCAGGTACCGGCATCCCACTGTCGAAGAACTCCACGCTGGACGCCCTGGCCGCTCCTGCGCTCGCGTTTTCGCGGGACGTGCTGGCCGTGCTCGACGCCAGGAGAGGACAGGTCTTCGCCCGCAGATATTCGGAGGCCGGCCCCGCGACGGACATCTACTGTCTCAGGCCCGAGGAACTGTCGGTGGAGGGAGGACCGTTCGTGGTCGGCGACGGAGCCGTCCGCTACCGCGGGGAGCTCTCCGGACTCGGGCGCATACCGCCGGACGGATCCCCGCTCCACAGTGTCACTGCGGTCGGGCACGTTATCTCTGCCGATCTCACCCCCGTGAGTCCTGAAGAGCTCGTCCCCATCTACGTGCGCGAACCCGACGCCGAGGTCCGTCGCGTCCTCAACCCCTGGAGCCGCCCTTGAGCGAGAATGGGCCGCACCTGCGCCGGATGGAGGCCAGGGATCTTCCTTCCGCTATGGAGATAGACGCTCTGTCCCTCCCCCGTCCCTGGAGCGCGGCGATCTGGCGCGGAGAGCTCGGTAGTCCCCACGGGCTCTACCTGGTGATCGAAGACAGGGGCGAGGTCTTTGGCCACATCGGGGTCCGTCACGTCCTCGGCGAGCTGCACATAACCACCATCGCCGTAAGACCGGAGTACCGCAGGCGCGGACACGCCCGCGCCCTGATCGGCGCGGCGCTCGCCGCCTATCCGAACGCAAGCCACGTCCACCTCGAGGTACGCCCGACCAACGTGGAGGCCATCGCGCTCTACGAGTCGCTCGGCTTTTTGGAGACGGGCCGCAGGCCTCGCTACTACGGGGACGAGGACGCATTGCTCATGACCCTGAACCTCGACGAGACTCATCACTAGAACGCCTTCGCTCCTCGCGTTCCCTGCGGGCTTCCTCCCTGCGGCGCCGTAGCTCCTCCGGCGGCTCGAAAGGCTTCAGCAGCAGCAGCGCAGGGGCGAGGCAGGCTAGAAAGGAGACGAATATGCCGGCCGCGATCAAAGGCTCGGCAGGCCCCCTGAACACGTAGATGAGAAACACCGCCAACATCACCAGCGCTATAAAGGCGAAAAGGAGCGAGAACGTCCGCATAACACCAAGTATATCCCGATGGAATCGTGAGTTGTGATACCGAATCCGGCTGAACGGTAGCGTCTTGCGGCTTGTGGGGCACTGGACCTTCTCATACGTCGTTCCCGCGCAAGCGGGAATCCACGCTTGGCACAAGAGGTGGGCCCGTGCTGTGACGGCCCGCTTTGCAGTCGCCATTCACCCGGATTCGATGTGAGATAGGAATTCGGTATTGATCCCTCAACCATCCCTTTCCCGATTCACAATTCCACCTTCACTATTCGACACGCCCCCGAATGCTATAAACAAACCATGATCCTGGCCATCGAAACCTCCTGTGACGACACCTGTGCTGCGATCGTCGAGCCCCACGGGCGGCGTGCCCTCTCGAACGTGGTCCACACGCAGACGGAGCACGCGCGCTACGGTGGCGTAGTCCCCGAAGTCGCCTCCCGCGCCCACCTCGAACGCCTCGATGGGGTAGTGCAGAAGTCGCTTTCTGACGCTGGTGTTTCTCTCGATGAAATGAGCCGTGTGGCGGTCACCACGCGGCCGGGTTTGATCGGGGCGCTCCTCGTCGGGGTTGCGGCCGCGAAGGGACTGGCCTACGCCCGCAGACTCCCTCTGGTCCCCGTAAACCACCTGGAAGGCCACGTCGCCGCCGCGTACCTTACGGACCCCGGCCTGCAGCCGCCGTTCGTCGCCCTGATCGCCTCGGGCGGGCATACGGCCCTCTACTCCGTGGACCGCAGGATGCGCCTGCTCGGAGAGACGCTCGACGACGCCGCAGGCGAGGCACTGGACAAGGGCGCCAGGATGCTGGGCCTCGGTTTCCCCGGCGGCCCCGCTATCTCTAGAGCCGCCCACGACGGAGACCGGAACCGCTTTGACTTCCCCGTCGGCCTGAAGAGCAAAGACAACCTCGACTTCAGCTTCTCCGGCCTGAAGACGAGCCTGCTGTACAAGCTCAAGTCGATGGACGGGGAACGCCTCCGCGATGAGTTGCCGCACCTGGCCGCCGGTTATGAGGCCGCCGTGGTCGAGGCCCTCTCCCGCAAGCTCCTTCGGGCCGTAGATCTCCACGACGCGCCAGCCGTCGTCGTGGCTGGTGGCGTCGCCGCCAACACCCTCCTGCGCCGTACCCTCGAAGAACGCTGCGGGAGGACGGGAACCCGCCTCGTCGTCCCTCCACCGGAACTATGCACCGATAATGCGGCCATGATCGGGGCCGCCGCCCCGGGCACTCCCGCCGTCCCTTACCCCGAGTATCTCTCCCTCAACGCCCGCAGCGTCTGAGGGCGGATGGGGAAGGGCGAGCCTTTCCCCATTCGCGCATTTCAGCTAGTCAGCTTTTTGCTTTCGCTTGTGGCCCACCGCCCGTGGTCAAGCGTGATTCGCGGTGGGTCCACATCTATGGGCCCGCTCCAGTAGCCTGGGCAATCCGCAGACAATAAGCTGAAATGCTGACGAGCGAGAGCCGTAGGCTCGAAGCGTGCTGAAGTGCTGAAATGCTACTCGCCGCGAAACGCGGCGAGTACTCGGTCGCGTTCGTCGCCGGTAAGTACGGTGCTTCTCGCGCATACCACGCAGGTCGCGTGCAGATTCTCCGAATGCTCCTTGACGTAGAGCAGAACCACCTTCTTGGGGACCCTGTAGAGGATGTGCTCGGTCCGCTCGCCGCAGCGCGCGCAAGGGCGTTCTTCGCGGCCCAACTCCTTGGGCAGACGGCTCAGGCTCGGTATCCTGTCGGTGCGGAAGATGCTTAGGATGGTCATGTTTGAATTGTAACCCCACCAGGCATATACTCTGTGCATCGGCACTCTAACCAAGAGAGTGCCAGGCAGTTGAAATCGCGTCCTAGTTTAGCAGAGGAGGCAGATAGTGGCGCACAAAGAGCTAAGGTTCAATACCGAGGCGCGTCGGGCGCTGGAGGCGGGCGTAAACAAGCTCGCTGACGCGGTCAAGATCACGCTAGGTCCCAAGGGCCAGTACGTGGTGCTCGACAAGAAGTTCGGTTCGCCGACGATCACGAACGACGGTGTGACGATCGCGCGGGAGATCGAGCTGGAGGACATCTTCGAGAACCAGGGTGCCCAACTCGTCAAGGAGGTCGCGACCAAGACCAACGACGTGGCCGGTGACGGGACCACGACGGCGACCGTTCTGGCCCAGATCATCGTCCGCGAGGGTCTCAAGAACGTTGCCGCCGGGGCCAACCCTGTCATCTTGCGCAGCGGTGTCGATAAGGCTGTGGAAGCGGCTGTCGAGGCGATAAAGGCCCAGTCCACCGAGATCAGCGGCAAGGAAGAGATCTCGCGCGTGGGGGCTATTTCTGCGCGCTCTGAGGAGGTCGGCAACGTCATCGCCGACGCCATCGACAAGGTCGGCAAGGACGGGGTCGTGAACGTCGAGGAGTCGCAGACCTTCGGGATGGACCTGGAGTTCACCGAGGGGATGCAGTTCGACAAGGGTTATCTGAGCCCGTACTTCGTCACCGACCAGGATCGCATGGAGGCTGTGCTCGACGATCCCTACATCCTGATCGCCAACCAGAAGATCGGCAACGTCCAGGACGTCCTGCCGCTACTCAACCAGGTCATGCAGTCCAACAAGCCGCTCCTCATCGTCTCCGAGGACGTGGAGGGCGAGGCTCTGGCCACTTTGATCGTCAACAAGCTCAGGGGCACGTTCAACGCGGCCGCCGTCAAGGCTCCTGGCTTTGGGGACAGGCGCAAGAGGATGCTGGAGGACATCGCCATCCTGACCGGCGGCGAGGTCATAACCGAGGAGCTCGGCCTCAAGCTGGAGAACACCCAGCTCAACCAGCTCGGGCGTGCCCGCAAGGTGGTCATCACCAAGGACGACACCACCATCGTCGACGGTGCCGGCGAGACCGAGAGGATCACCGGCCGTATCAACCAGATACGTTCCGAGATCGAGACTACCGACTCGGACTTCGACCGCGAGAAGCTCCAGGAGCGGCTCGCCAAGCTGGCCGGCGGCGTGGCCGTCATCAGGGTTGGCGCCGCGACCGAGACGGAGCTCAAGGAGAAGAAGCACCGCGTCGAGGACGCGCTCTCCGCGACCCGAGCGGCCCTGGAGGAGGGCATCGTGCCTGGCGGTGGCGTGGTGTTCTTGCACGCCCAGCAGCCTGTGGCCGACCTGCTCGACACATTGGACGGTGACGAGCGGACCGGTGCCAGGATCATCCACAGGGCGCTGGAGGAGCCTATCCGCCAGATCGCCACGAACGCTGGGGCCGACGGCTCCATCGTGGTGGACAAGGTCCGCACCGAGGGCGGCAATGTTGGCTTCAACGCCCTGAGTGGCGAGTACGAGGACCTAGTAGCGGCCGGTGTAACCGACCCGACGATGGTCTCGCGCTCCGCCCTGCAGAACGCCGCCTCCATCGGCAGCCTCATCGTGACCACGGATGTAATCGTGGCCGAGCCCGAGGAGGAGGCGCCCGCCATGCCAGCAGGCGGCATGGGCGGCATGATGTAAGGAGCTCTCCAGAAGAGCTTCTATGTGCGGCGTCCCGAGAGGGGCGCCGCTTTTTCGTAACCGATTTTGTTTCGTCTAGGTCTGAGAAGGTATATATTGCGACGTAGCCGGCCACCTAGAGACGGGGAGTGAGGTGAGGGAGGATAGATAGGGGACTCGCCATAGTCGTTGGCGTACTGGTGGTGATTCTTCTGGTCGTGCTCGTGTTGCCGTTCGTTAGTTAGGGAAAGATCTCTGGCGAGGGAGGTGAGAAAGTGCGGGGTGGGCTCATACCTATACTTGTGGTCATTCTTTTGATTCTCTTGATCTTGCTGCTGCTCTCGCGGCTCCTCTAGTGAGGCTCCGCCGAGGAGACAGTGCTTTCTGGCGCAGGATAGGTCTCCGGGGAGGTCGGTAGATGGATAACAACAACCTGGTTGTCATCATAGTGGTTGTCATTGTCGTGGTGGTCGCGCTGGCCTTTCTGGGGATAATACCGGGACTCTAGGCCGGGTTAGCTGCTTGACCCGGGCGGCGTTCGCGGTGTAGCATAGCCCCTATTGCTACGTCCGGAAGAAAAGTGTATCGAGGCCCACGGAGGCGGTTCTCCGTGGGCTTCGTTCTATCTACTGACAACGACCGGAAAGGAACCTCGGCACCCGCATGGATATTGAGATTGGGAGAGGCAAGACTGCACGCAGGGCCTACGGGCTCGATGAGATCGCCATAGTACCGAGTCGAAGGACCCGCGACCCCGAGGACGTAGATATCTCCTGGGCTTTAGGCAACCTGAATCTCGACCTGCCATGCCTGGCGAGCGCCCTGGACGCGGTCGTAGATCCCACGACCGCGGGGATCATCGGGTCTCTGGGCGGGCTCGCCGTGCTCAACCTCGAGGGACTGCAGACGAGGTACGAGGATCCCGGTCCCGTCTTCGAGGAGATAGCGAGCCTGCCCGAGCACAAGGCCACGAGGATAATGCAGGATATCTACGCCGAGCCGATCAAAGAAGAGCTCATCTTCCGCCGGGTGCAGGAGATAAAGGACAAGGGCGTCATAGCGGCGGCCTCGCTTACGCCCCAGCGGGTCGAGCGTTACCACAGAGCGGCCATAGAGGCCGGCCTCGACGTACTCGTGGTCCAGGGGACCGTGGTCTCCGCCGAGCACGTCTCCAGGTCCGTCGAACCGCTGAACCTCATGGAGTTCGTGCCGTCCCTGAACGTTCCCGTTATAGTCGGCGGCTGCGCGAGCTACTCGACGGCGCTCCACCTCATGCGGACAGGCGCCGTCGGCGTCCTGGTCGGTGTGGGGCCAGGGCGCATCTGCACGACGCGGGGCGTTATCGGGGTGGGGGTGCCGCAGGCTACGGCCGTGGCCGACGCCGCGGCCGCCCGCATGCGCCACTACCTGGAGACCGGCGAGTACGTGAACGTCATCGCCGACGGCGGGATGCGCACCGGCGGTGAGATCGCCAAGGCCATAACCTGCGGGGCCGACGCCGTGATGCTGGGCAGCGCCTTCGCCAGGGCCGAGGAGGCCCCAGGTCGCGGCTACTCGTGGGGGATGGCCACGTTCCACCCCACCCTCCCGCGCGGCACCCGTATCAGCACGAGGACCACGGGAAGTCTCGAAGAAATACTCGTCGGGCCCGCCCGCGAGAACGACGGGACGCTCAACCTCATGGGCGCCCTGAGGACGAGCATGGCGACGACCGGCTACCAGAACATAAAGGAATTCCAGAAGGCCGAGGTCATGTACGCGCCGTCGCTGGCCACCGAGGGCAAGACCGAGCAGCGCTCCCAGGGCGTCGGAATGGGAAGATGACCGAGGTCCTCCACAGGAGAATCTCTTGATCCTGGTACTCGATTTCGGCGGGCAGTACGCGCAGCTGATCGCGCGCCGCGTCAGGGAATGCCGCGTCTACTCGGAGATGATCCCTTATGACACGCCCGTAGACGAGATAAGGGCGAAAGATCCCGAGGGCATCATCCTCTCCGGCGGACCCAACAGCGTCTACGAGGAGGGCGCTCCGCGGGTGGGGCCGGATCTCTTCGACCTCGGCGTTCCGATGCTCGGCATCTGTTACGGGATGCAGCTCATGGCGCTCGTCGAGGGTGGGGAGGTGGGGGCCGTCCAGATCCGGGAGTACGGTCGCTCCGACCTGGTCGTCAAGAGCCACGAGGGCCTCTTCGCCGGCACGCCCGACGAGCAGAAGGCCTGGACGAGCCACGGGGACGCCGTCCTCTCCCTCCCTGAAGGCTTCGAGATTACCGCCGAGACGCCCTCGGTCCCCATCATCGCGTTCGAAGACGGGGCGCAGGGCCGTTTCGGGGTACAGTTCCATCCCGAGGTCAGGCATACAGAGTACGGGATGGAGATCCTCAAGAACTTCCTCTTCGAGGCCTGCGGCTGCAGGCCCGAGTGGACGCCGGTCAACATCATCACCGACGCGGTGGAGAGGATAAGGGGGCAGGTAGGAGAGGCGAGGGCCATCTGCGGGCTCTCCGGCGGGGTCGATTCAGCGACGGCGGCGATGCTCGTCCACAGGGCCATCGGCGACAATCTGACGTGCGTCTTCGTCGACCACGGCCTTCTCAGGCACAACGAGGCCGAGCAGGTCGTCGAGGCGTTCGCCCAGAACTCCGACGTACCGCTCGTCCACGTGGACGCGGCGGGACGATTTCTCGACAAGCTCGCCGACGTCACGGACCCCGAGGCGAAGCGCAAGATCATCGGCGAAGAGTTCATCCGCACCTTCGAGGAGGAGGCGGGCAAGCTCGAGGACGCCACCTTCCTGGTGCAGGGCACGCTCTACTCCGACGTGATAGAGAGCGGGACCCGCGACGCCGCCAGGATAAAGAGCCACCACAACGTGGGCGGCCTCCCCGAGGTCATGGACCTCGATCTAGTCGAGCCATTGAGGAACCTCTTCAAGGACGAGGTGCGCGTCGTCGCGGCCGAGCTCGGGATGCCGGAGCGGCTCGTCTGGAGGCAGCCGTTCCCGGGACCTGGGCTCGCGATCAGGGTCATAGGAGACGTGACGGCGGAGCGGCTGGAGATCCTCCGCAAGGCCGACGCCGTGTTGCAGGACGAGATAAGAAACGCGGGCCTTTACAGAGAACTGTGGCAGAGCTTCGCCGTTTTGCCGGCCATACACTCCGTCGGCGTAATGGGCGACGCTCGTACCTACGCCTACCCTATAGTGATCCGGGCCGTCACCTCAGACGACGCGATGACCGCTGACTGGGCCCGCCTGCCTTACGACCTGCTCGAACGCACGAGCAACCGCATCATCAACGAGGTCCCCGGCGTCAACAGGGTAGCGTTGGATATCACCAGCAAGCCGCCCGGTACTATAGAGTGGGAATGAGTTAGCACTTCAGCCCGCTCCGGCTTCGCCTCCGCTTATCAGCACTTCAGCACGGCGCCTTGTCAGAGATAGCTGAAGCATACAAAACGTTACAAGCTGGCATGCTGGGCAGCCATTTAACACAGATTTAAACTGGAGTTTACGGAGGAGAAACGTAAGGGCGAAGTTGATGCACTATGATCCCTCCTGGCGGGGTAAAACCAGCAGGATTGGAGAATAGAGATGCCCGATCCGTCACGAACGCCAACCTCACCTCCATCTCGCGCACGGTTTCGCGAGATAGTGGGCAAAAACGTCAAGGCACTCTCTCTCGTCCCTCGAGAGCAGCGCTTCTACGATCTCTTCGAACAGCAGGCTGCGATACTCGTCAGCGCGGGCGTCCTCCTCAAGGAGGCTCTCGACGACATGGGGAACCTCCCGGCGCGCCGGCGGGAGATCAAGGACCTCGAGCACCAGGGTGACAAGATCACTTATGAGACCATGCGCACCCTCAACGAGACCTTTGTCACCCCATTCGACCACGAGGATATCTCCGCCCTTGCGGCCGGTCTCGATGACATTCTCGACTACATCGAAGAGGTCGCCGACACGGTGAACCTTTACGGGATCACGAGCATACCCCGACCGGCGGGCGAGTTGGCTGACCTCTTGGCCCAGGCGGTGGTGCAGC
>DATMVF010000092.1:0-2777 GCA_035563475.1 Rubrobacter sp. | reverse complement strand
CCCGTTGTACAGATGGAGATCGGACCCGCAGATGCAAGAGCGCGTGACGCGGACGATGGCGTCCTCAGGGTGCAAGATCTCGGGCATGGGTTTGTGGTCGACGCGGACCCTTTGGGGGCCCCTGTAGTTCATGGCGAGCATGGAGATGATTCCTTTCTTTTTCGGCTTCTGTACCCTTTTCGTCTCTGCGTTAACAGATTATGCTCCCGCTCCTACAGTGGCGGTTTTGGTCACATCCGCAAGACCTGCGACGATCCTGCGAAGGCTAGAGGACGCCCGCCTGGCGGGCTTCTTTAACAGCCTGCTCGGCGCCACCTGTCCAAGGCTCACCGTGGCCGGGCAGGAGCGTCCCGGCTCCCGTGTCCGCCAGCCGCTCGAGGGAGGCCAGCGCCCGCTCGCTGTCGGCCGTCGCCCCACGCGCGACGATTCTGGGACCCCGAATGTCAGTGTAGATGTCGTGCGTGACCAGCGCGTCTCCCGTGATGACCGCGTCGCGCTCTGGCAGGTGGAGCGCGACGTGGCCCAGGGTGTGACCCGGCGTGAACACGACGCGAGGGGAGCCGGGCAAGTCGAGGGTGCCTTCGTCTCCGAACCGGCGCACTTCGCGGATTGGGCCCACGCGCGGCGCCCCGGCCCGGACGAAGGAGGCCACGATCGGCAGGGTCTTGCGACCAAGGTACGCGAACGGGCTGCGTTCGCTCATGTACAACCACGGCCGCTTCGTCAGCGGTACGTCGCTCTCGTGGACCCATACCGGGATGCTCAGCTCTGCCCTCGCCCGCTCGGCGAAGCCTATATGGTCGAAGTGGGCGTGCGTGAGCACGAGCGCCTCGATATCGCTGGGCGCGCGGCCAATCCCTTCCAGTGCCCCAAGCAAGGAACGCCAGGAGGCCGGTAGGCCGGCGTCGACCACGGTGAGCCGTCCTCCCTCCTCCACGAGGTACCAGTTGAGGAAGTGTTCGCCGATCCGGTGAACGCCCTCGGCTACGTCGCGGTGCAGCATCGATAACTCCTCCCGCCGTGGGCGCTTCTGGGGTATTCGTCGTGCCTATAGATTGAGGTTATCGGACGTGTCCAACGAAGGGATGCCCATAGAGAATCCTGCGCCGGCCAGCCATTCGGTATCATCTCAGGCCGACGCCGTGGTCTCGAGCAGGTAATCGACCACGTCTTCGAGGGAGCCGCGCCTCTCGTAGGCGGCTCTCTGCAGCTCGGCGCCAGTGCCCCTGTGAAGTATCTCCAGGACGCCCTCTAGCTCGGTCTCGCACCCGAGGTCCTGCGAGACGGGACGCAGCCGGCTGACGAGAGCGCGAGCGGTCTCCCTTGCTCCCTTCTCCTCCTTCGTCTCGAAGTCGTAGAGACGAGCGTCGAGTCCGCGGCGGATCGCACGCCACTTGTTCTCCGAGACGAAGCGGGCGTCTTCTGGGGCGTAGTCTTCGGCGGTCGCCACCAGGCACTGGGTGAGGGCGGCGAGCGCGACGACGTTACCGATCTCGGCCTGGGCGTCGGGGACTCGAAGCTCGACCGTGCCGTGTCGCGGGTGAGGCCGCACGTCCCACCAGAACCAGGAGAAGTCCGGGATATTGCCCATGGCGACGAGGGCGTCCGTGTAGTTCTCAAACTCCTCCCAGCTATGGAACGTCGGAGGGAGCCCCGAGCGGGGAGAGGCATCCCGGATCTTGACGCGGGCGGAGGCGAAGCCCGTGTCCATGCCGTTCCAGAACGGAGAGTTCGCTGAGAGCGCCACGAAGAGCGGAACGTGTCGAAGGAGAGCATTCGTGGCGCGAATCGCACTTTCCTCATCCACGACGGCTACGTGCACGTGCAGCGCGTAGATGATTTGGAGTCGTGCCAGGGCGCCCAGTTCCTCCTCCATCCGCTCGTAGCGCTCCCCGCGGGTGAACCTCTGTGAGAAGGGGTCGGAGATCGGGTGCAGCCCCGATGCTGCCATCCTTACCCCTGCTCTGCCCGCCGCCTTCGCGACGTCGAGCCGGAGAGTGGGAAGATCGCGGGCCAGCTCCGCGACGGACGAGAACACAGGGGTGCGCATCTCCACGCAGTCCTGAAAGAGCTCTGGGGCTATCCGCTCGGTGTTCTCTAGAGAGGCTCCGATCACACCTTCTATTGCCGGAGTCAGCTCCCGAGTGGAGGGGTCGATTAGCTGGAACTCTTCCTCCACACCCACGGTGTACGAGTTGGTTGCCCCAAAGCACATCTCCATTCCGCCCCCTTACCCAGGGCAACACGAGCTCACACCTGAAGGAAGGCGGTAGCTAGAATCCGAGAGACGAAACCCTCGTGCAGCTCGATCTGGAGATCCGGAGTCAGATGTGGGCTTTGGGCAGCGCATCGATAGCGATACAGTTAGCGATACAGTCGTCGACTGCTCGAACAGGGACGATCAATAGATGAATTAGATAACTCAGTAGGAGGACGAAATATGTAGGCTCTCATGTTGGGGAAGGTAGCGAGGGCTAGGGCCCCGGCCCTAGCCCTCTTTTAGTGCCGAGCTTCGGGGAACCCCGTTAAGACAAAATTGCCTCGGTAGGCGTTTTATCGCTCGCAGCAGAGGGTACATCAGAGGCATCGTCCTTTCAGGGAAGGAGGACACAAGAAGATGTATTGGTACAACCCCACGTGCCGCACCTCCGAGAGGGTACAAGCACCCTCAACGGACGAGCAAGCCGTACAGATGCTCGCTGGCACCCCCGATTCCGCCGACTTCGTAGGAGAGTACCTAGAGCTACGCCGCTCGGGATCACCGATAGAGCAAGCCT
>DATMVF010000091.1:0-8520 GCA_035563475.1 Rubrobacter sp. | reverse complement strand
TACTCCCGGGACGCGACGCCCCGGAAACCGCGCGGCGGGAAAGGAGAAACCCGTGATCCCCGACACCCAGACCCTGGTCCTGTTCCTCGGCGCGTCGCTGGCCATCACCCTCGCCCCCGGCGCCGACATGCTCTACGTGGTCTCCCGCGGCGTGGCGCAGGGCCGCACCGCCGCGTTGGTCTCGGCGGCGGCCGTCAACTCGGGGTCGCTCATCCACCTCCTCTTCGCCGTGCTCGGCCTGTCCTTGCTGCTGCAGCAATCCGCTCTGGCCTTCTACGCCGTCAAGTACGCGGGTGCGGCCTACCTCGTCTACCTGGGGGTGAGGATCCTGCTGGACCGCAACGGCCTCCGCCCATCAGAAGGGGCCGTCACCAGCAGAAGGCTCGCGGGCGTCTTCGTCCAGGGCGTGGTCACCAACCTCCTCAATCCCAAGGCGTACCTCTTCTTCCTCTCCTTCCTGCCGCAGTTCGTTGACCCCTCGGCGGGGGGCGTCGCGGCCCGGATGCTGCTCTTGGGGCTAGTGTTCGTCGGGATCGGGGTCGTCTGCGACGGCCTCATCGCCTGGTTCTCGGGCGGGCTGGGTGAGTCGCTGGCGAGACGGCCGCGCCTGTCGGCCGCGGTACGGTGGCTGGCGGGAGGCATCCTGGTCGCCCTCGGCCTCAGGCTCGCCGTCCCCGAGCGACACTAGCTCCTCCTCCCTCGCGCGATTAGGTGGGCGCAAGGCGCCATGGCCTCCGCGTTCGGCCGGTGCACAGTCCGAACTGGCTGCGGATGCCTCGTTGTGGCATTCTTCCCGTCCCACGATGCGCGGTGGAGGGGGAGCATGAGCCGCGGCAGACGCCGGAAGGCGCAACCGACCGACGAATGGCAGGAACTGCTGCCGCTCTTCGAGTGGCCGGAACAGCAAGCCTACGAGGAGCTCAGGCCGCTGGTCCTGTTCGGCAGCTCGGTGGCCGAGCGGGCAACGGAGACAGGCGTCCCCGAGCGCACGATGTACCGCAGGATCGAGCGCTTCGAGAGGGACGGGATGGTGAGCCTCTTCGCCGCCGACCCCGCCGCCGCGAGGGCCAGGCGTCGGGGCGTGGAGCCCGCCATCCGGCGTATGATCGTCGAGCTGAAGGCCGGGCACCCAAGGCTCAACGCCAGCGAGATCTCGAACATCGTATACGTGAGGACGGGCCGCAGGCTCGGCAAGCACACCCCGGCGAGGGTCCTCTATGAGGAGGTGGTCCCCCTGAAGCTCTCGCGCCTCTTCGAGCCCGACCACGAGACCGAGGACGAGAGGGAGGCGCGCAAGGCGGTGGTGGCTTTGCACCTGGACGGCTGGAGCGTGAAGTCCATAGCCTCCTACCTCCGAGTCAGCAGGACCACCGGGGCCACGCTTCGGTCCTACCTTTTCGGATACGATGCTCCTTTCAGGACACAGGCGGACTCGATGTCCATCTTCGTGATAGTCGCCCCCCACGTACCACCTACCGTGGTACGCCTTTGACCACCTTAGTACCGGAAAGTAACGTTCGAAGGCCTCGAAACCGAAGCTCCTGCGACCCGTTCTCTGACAGAGTTAGGTCTATGGGCTCCAGGTACCCCGGCTCGCCCGCGTCCTCTCCCGTGTAACAAAGTAAGATCGCCCGCTGCACGGGAGAATGGGTTGAGAGTACGTAACGAACCGGTCTGTTCTCCTGCTTGTCCGGCAAGCTCATGGCGAAGGTCATCTGGCGCCGGGCGACCGCCAACGCGTCCTCGCCGGGTGGGTCAAGATGGCGGAGCCAATAGCCTATACGGTCTGGCGAATTCCAGAACTCGCGGAAAAAGGGATGCTCCGAGAGTGTCTGGGGATCCACCGACGGCGCGCAGAGCTGGTCCGCGAGGGTCTCGGCTGTGCTCACCATCTCTACCCGCTGGCCCGCGAGGAAGAGATCCGGGTTACGGATGGCCCACTGCTCGCTGACTTCGAGCAGATCCGCATCGCCATCGGGCCCTAAGGACTCGGCCATGCTCGCCCGGATCTCCTCGACCGTCTGCTGGGTTCGGAGGGTAGGAGCGTGCATGAAGTGGACAATCTCCCCGGGTGAGAGGTCCTCGGCGAGCAACCGCCCTCTCTCTCGAGCCTGGGCTACCCCTTCATCCGTCAAGGGGACGTTTCCCCTGTGCGAAGCGATCTTACCGTGCCGTACCCAATGGATCCTCACGTTGGATAACAGAGCTACTCCCCTCACCTTACTCGGTTTCGATCAGGGCGAACGCGCGGGCAGGGGCACTCTCTACCCTCGAGAACTTGTAGAAGGGAGCGAAGAACCGAACCCGCAGCGGTAGATCTCTCAGGTTCACGAGACCCTCAATCAGCGGGATGCCCGCGCCCAGGATCGCGCCATGCACGACGAACTCGTCCGCCGTCCAGCCTGGCTGCCGGGCCGCGGGCTCTTCGAAGAAGTCACAGCCGACGGATTTCGGCCTCCTCTCGACGATCCACCCCGCAGCCTCCGCTGTCAGGCCGGGCGACTCCCTGAAATATTTCTGAGTTCCGATGTGCCTCTGGGCCCAGTCGGTCCTAAGGAGCAGGATGTCGCCGGACCGGATCGACTCGCCCGCGGCTTCTAGGCTCTCATTCGCCTTCTCGAGGTCGGCCACGTCTATGATCTGCATAGGCTCCGTGGGCGTGAGGTCGAGGACCACCGCCTCGCCGATCATCCGATCCAGCGCGACCTCGTCTATGGCCTCACCGCCCTTGATCGTGTGGAGGGCGGACTCCACGTGCGTTCCGGTGTGCAGGCTCATCAGGTCGAGCTGCGTAGATTGCCAGTAGCCTGTTCCGTTCTTCGTCCTGACGTTCATCTGCACCCCGAGATCCGTCGAGGGTGGTCCCTTGAAGCCATGCGGGACAGCCGGACTGAGGTCTAAGATCTTCATGGAGACGCTCCTTCCTGCTAGTCGAGCGTCACGTAGAACTCGCGCTCCCGGCTCTCGAGGAGCGGTATCGCCGTGCCGAAGCCATACTCCTGGAAGTGCTCGGAGTCGCCGTGCGCCTTGTAGCCGTCCTCATCGACGTATTGCTCGTAGAGGAAGAACAGGTTCGGGTTCTCCGGATCGCGGTGAGCCTGATAAAACAGGTTGCCCGGCTCTTCCCGTGAGAGCGGAGTGAGCTTCCTTATTGCCTCTTCGACTTTATCCGCCTCGCCCTCTCTAGTCGTCCACTTCGCCACGACAACGAATGCCATATCTCTATGCTCCTTTCTTTCCGATCGTGTTCCTCAGAACGCCGATGCCCTCTATCTCGAGCTCGACGACGTCTCCCTCGCTCAGGTAGCGGTCCGTCTCGATGCCTGCACCCCCTTCGGCAGTCCCTGAGCCGAAAACCTCACCGGGGTAGATCGTCTGCGCTCGGGAAACGTAGGCGATCATATCCGCGAACTTGTAGTGCATGTTGGATGAGTTATCGTCACCCCACGTCTCGCCGTTGACGCGGACGCTCATCGTCAGGTCACCCGCATCCACCTCGTCGGCCGTGACTATGCAGGGGCCCAAGACGTTGGAGCCGTCCCAATCCTTCGCCTTCGACGGGCCCATCCCCACCGGCAACTCGCGAGCCTGGGTATCGCGGGCTGAGAGGTCGTTCCAGATCGTGTAGCCGAAGACGTAGCTATCCGCCTCCTCGCGAGGGACGTCCATGCCCCTACGCCCGATTATGGCGGCGAGCTCCAGCTCGTGGTCCAACTTCTCTGTGTAAGGTGGGTAAGGAACGGTCTCCCCCTGCCCGATCACGGTGTCAGGCATCGCCCGGTAGAACGCGGGAACCTCGTACCACTCGTCCGGTATCGGCCGCCCCAGACGGCGGAAGGCGTTCTTGAGGTGCCCCTCAAAGGCGAGGAAGTCCCTCATAGAGCGCGGCCTCAAGGGAGAGAGCAGTCGGGCGTTATCTACCGGGGTCTGCGAACCGGCCGGGGCACCGGCCTCGATAAAGGCGATCATGTCGCCGTCGAAACCGGCATCCAGGACGGCGTCGCCCTGGAGAATCCCTACCCTGGGCCCCTGCCCGGCATCGTAGGTAACCAGCCTCATGTCCCTCCCTTGATCGGCGTGGCAGCCTTGCTCATGCTTGCCGCCAGGTTCACAGCGTCTTCGATCTTGGGGTAGCAGCCGCAACGACACAGGTTGCCACCCATGTAGGCCCTAATTCTCTCCTCCGTCGGTTCCGGGTTCTCTTCTAGTAGGCTCTTGGCTGTGAGGATCATGCCGGGAGTACAGTAGCCACACTGAAAGGCCTCCGCCTCGACAAACGCCCTCTGGACGGAATGATTCCCTCCGAGTCCCTCGACGGTCGTGATCTCCTTCCCCTCCGCGAGCGGGGCGAGCAGGATGCACGTCGAGATCGGCTCGCCGTCTACCAGCGCCGTACACGCTCCGCAAACCCCAATGCCGCAGGTGTAACGGACGCTCGTTAGGTCGAGCTCGCCTCTGAGAACGTCGAGAAGCATCTCGTCCGCCCTAGCTTCGACCTCTACGGGCTGTCCGTTTACGTTGAGTCGAACCTTCATCCTACCTCCTCAGTACCTATGACCTGAGCAAAGCCTTCTTCTCCGCCGCGCCTCTGCGGTGGAGCAGCCGGTAGAGCGCGATCGCTAGGAGCCCTATACCGAGCGTCCCGAGGAGGAGCAGAGCGGACGGCGAAGCGAACAAGAATCTCACGCTACTCAGACGTCCCTGATCCGACAGGCCGTCTGAACCGTTCACCGGCGTCGGCGTCGGCTCCGGGGCAGTCCCGGATGCGAAAACGCGCTCTCCCGGACTGTCATTCCGGCCGTCTGTGGAGACTGGCTCGCAGCCGGCTTTGGCCCACGCATCGCCTCTGCCGTCTCGGGTGTCCACGGCGTCGAGGACGCTCTCCGCGGAGATCGGCAGCTCCGTCACGTGTATGCCGCGGGAGTAGAGAGCGTTGCCGATCGCGGGCGGGACCGGCGGAAGGGCGGTCTCGCCGAGGCCTTGCACCTCTCCGCCCTCGCGCTCCACCAGCTCGTGCGAGAGGGTTGCAGGCATGTCATCCATCGCCGGGACGTTGTAGTCGGAGAGGTTGGCGTTTGTGATCTGGCCTTCAGCGAACTCGTTGCTCTCGAAGAGGGCGGTTCCTAGGCCCATGATCATGGACCCCTCGTTCTGGAGTTCGGCCGCGGGCCGATTTATCACCCGGCCCGCGTAGATCGGCGCGTGAAGCTTCATCACCCCAAACCTGCCTGTCTCTTCGTCAACCTCGACCTCAGCGGCCGCCGCCCCCTGGTGCCAGTGCGACGAAGCAACGCCCTGACCGGTATCGGGATCGAGCCCGCCTTCGTCTACGACCTCGCCGTAGCCGCGCTCGCCGTTCTCCTTCAGGTCGGCGACGGCCACCTTGAGCGCCCGGCCCATCATATGCGTCGAGCGGCTGGAGGTCGTACGAGTGTCGTACGGGACGACGTCGGTGTCCGGGTCGGGGCAACTGACCTTCTCCACGCCCACATCTAGCAGCTCGGCGGCCATCATGCGCATCGCCATCTTTGCGCCCTGGCCCATCTCGGTCGTCGCGCAACGGACGGTGTAGGTTCCGCCGTCTTCAATCTCCACCGCGATCGCCGCTCGGCTGGGAGTCTGCATGCCCTTGAGCATGACGCACAGACCCTTGTTCTTCCGGCTCTCGGTCCAGGCCACAGCGTCGGCGGCGTCCTGCAGGAGCCTTTCGAAGTGGACGTCGTGCATAGTCTCGCCGGTGCAGTATTTGTCCCCGTCTTTGAGAAGGTTCTTCATCCTCAGCTCCAGTGGGTCCATCCCGAGCTTGTCGGCGAGGAGGTCCATGGTGCGCTCCCTCGCCCAGGTGGACTGCATCTGGCCGTAGCCGCGGAAGGCGCCGTTGGGCGGAAGGTTGGTGTAGACGGCGCGCGAGTCGACCCGAACGTTGGCGATGCGGTACGGCCCAGGAGCGGCGAAGCCCATCTTCTGGGCGACGCCGGGACCGCAGTCGGCGTAGGCCCCGGTGTTGGCCCAGCACTCGGTCTCGCTAGCGACGAGCGTTCCGTCGCTTCGAGCACCGAGCTTCACCCGGACCGTGGCCGGGTGGCGGTTAAGCGTCATCCACATCTCATCGCGCTCGAGTACGATCTTGACCGGCCTCTTCGCCTTCCGAGCGAGGCACGCGGCTATCGCCTCCGTCCTGACAAAGGTCTTCGCCCCGAACGAGCCCCCCATAGGGGGTGAGATTATCCTGACCCTCTCCTCGTCTATGCTGAAGAGCCCGGCAAGGTCCGTGCGCATGTTGAACGGGGTCTGTGTGCCGGACACGACCTCCAACCGGTCCCATTCCCAGCGAGCGACGGCAGCATGGGGCTCCATCGGGACGTGCGTAGCCCCGGCGGTGTGGTAGGTCTCCTCGACCACGGCGTCGGCCTCCCCAAACCCGGCCTCGACGTCGCCGTGTCGCAGCCGGAAGAGGTGGCAAATATTCGTCTCCTGCTGCGGTCGAATGCCGAAGTACGCGGCGTCGTTCCTAGAGATGTTTGTCGTCTCGTGGACTAGTATCGCCCCCTCTGAGGCGGCCTCCACCTCATCGAAGACGGCGGGAAGCTCCTCGTAGTCGACGTTTATGAGCCCCACCGCCTCCTCGGCCTCGTCCGCAATCTCGGCCGCGACGGCTGCGACTACGTCCCCGGCGTAGCGAACTCGCTCTTGAGGGAGGATTTCTTGGTCCTTTACCTGCGGCCCGTAGCCGCCGAGATCCTGGACGTCCTCCGGGAGGAGGACGATGATGCCCTCTGGGACCGCCGAGGCGTCCACCCCCACAACGCGGGCGTGGGCCACGGGCGATCGCAGGAGGCGGGCGTGAAGCATCCCCTCCATTGCCACGTCTTGCGAGTAGCGGACGGCTCCGGTAACGCGAGGATCAGTCATGGTTCAGATCCTCAAGGGCGCGCCTGACCTCCACGGCTATGACACGGCTACGGTAACGAGCCGAGCCGCGTGAATCGGAGAGCGGCTCAATCTCCTCGGCGTAGCGGCGTCCAATTTCGGTGGCGAGCTCGCCGCTCAGGTGCTCTCCCTTCGCCAGGTCGCAAATCTCCGGGAAGTACTGGGGCCGTCCAGCGACCGCGCCGACCACGACCCGTAGCCTGCCGTCCTCTTGGGCCGCCGCAACGGAGACGCAGGGCCGATCCTCGCTTGAGCGCGAGCTGAACTTCCGGTAGACGGAGCGTCCCTCGCTGCGGGGTATCCGGAGCTCCGTGACGAGCTCGTCCTCTTCGAGTGCTGTCTCGTAGTGGTCTAGGACGAACACGTTCATCGGTATCTCGCGCTCTCCCCTCACGCTCCGCGCAACGACCCGCGCCTCAAGAGCCGCGAGCATCGAGGGAGGATCGGAGGCGTAGTCCGCGTCGGCGACGACCCCGCCGACGGTCGCCTGGTTCCTGACACGCGGGCTGGCGACCACGGAGAAGGTGAAGGCAAGCGACGGCCAGCCCTCCTTCACTACCGGCGAGCGCTCTACAGCCCGGTGGGTGGTCATCGCCCCAAGCCGTAACGGTCCGCCGTCGGCCCCTATGTAGTCGAGGTCCGGGACGCTGCGAAGGGCAACGAGCATTGTGGGGGCGAAGAGCCTCTGGTTCATGACGATTCCGAGAAAGGAGCCGCCGGCTACGACGGTCGCCTCCTCCCCGTGTTCGGCACGCAGGGAGAGAGCCTCGTCCAGCGAGCGTGGCTCGTGCCATTCCGGTGCGATCATTGCCATCTCAAAAACCCTTTCAGAACCGCGTCAAACAGTGCGTCTACATCGTCGTGACGGGCCGAGACTGGAGGAGGTAGATCTCCTCGCCAACCATTGCCCACTCGATGTCCTGTGCGACGCCGTGACGTTCCTCTAGTTGTCTGCCTAGGTCGCCGAGTCTCTGGAGCTCCCCGTCGGTAAGGACGCGGTCATCTACAACCTTCTCGCGCTTGACATTTCCCCTACGGTCCAGGGTGTAGTGGTCCGGGGTCACCTCGCCGGAGACGACCTGCTCCCCGATGCCCCTGACGGCCTCTACAACCATCCGGTCGCGGCGACGCCTGACAGGGTCTACGGTAAAGATCACGCCGGACTTCTCGGGGTCGACCATCATTTGGACCACTACGGCTATCCGCAGATCTTCGAGGGAGCCCTTATGCGAACGATAGAAGAGCGCGCGCTCGGAGAAGAAAGACGCCCAGCAGTCCACGACCCGCCTGCAGACTTCCTCGGCACCTTCGACGAAGAGGTAGGTCTCCTGCTGACCAGCGTAGCTCGCAGCCTCAGAGTCCTCCGCGACCGCTGAGGAACGAACGGCCACCTTCTTGTTGCCCACAAGCTTGTACGTAGCCGTGAGTCGCCCACCCACGAGGTTCTCGTAGGCGGCCGTTATCTTCTCCCTCGGAGGTTCGGTAGCCGCGACGAGCTCCTGGAGCTCTCTTGTGGAGTGGGAGGCCGCGAGCTCCAGCATCTGCTCGGCGTCGATGGAATTCTGAAGAACATACGAGGGGATGACGAAG
>DATMVF010000090.1:0-10902 GCA_035563475.1 Rubrobacter sp. | reverse complement strand
ATCGTGGCTAGGGCCGCTCCCGTAACCATGTTGGTGGCGCCTGGCCCGATGGAGGTCGTGCAGGCGAAGGCCTGGAGGCGGTCTTTCTGGCGGGCGTAGGCCGAGGCGGTGTGTACCATCGCCTGCTCGTTGCGGGCCTGGTAGTAAGGGAGGCCACCCGCGTACTGCTGGAGCGCCTGGCCGACACCGGCGACGTTACCGTGGCCGAAGATACCGAAGCATCCGGCGAAGAAGCGGTGTTCGATCCCGTCTCGCTCTACGTACTGCTCGGTCAGGAAGCGTACCAGCGCCTGGGCCATCGTTAGTCGTACCGTGGTCAAGTGGTCACCTCCGTTCGAAGATCCGTAGAGCATAATCCGGCAGACCGATCCTTGTGGAAGGTACGGAACTCTTGCCGCGGTGGATTCCCGCTTTCGCGGGAATGACAAGTGGAGGGGCATGGCAAGTTGAGCGGCGGGAATAGCTAGAGGAAGGGAGGGAATGACGAGAATGAAGGGGCGAATGACCAGAGAGAAAGGGGAAATGGCTCTCAGGCATTTGAGGACTTCTCCAGGAGTTGTTCCACTTCGTCGCGGGTCGGCATGTCGTCGGCGCACGCCAGGCGAGAGGCGACGATGGCCCCTGCGGCGTTCGCGTAGCGGATGGTCCTCTCGGCGTCCCACCCCGAGAGAAGCGCGTGGCAGAGCGCTCCTCCGAAGGCGTCGCCCGCGCCCAGGCCGTTGACGATCTCTATCTCTATCGGCGGGGCCTCGGCCACACCGTCTTTCGTGCGGGCGAGCACGCCTTCCGGTCCCCGTTTGACGATCGCGAGCTCTATGCCGAGGTCCAGTAGCGCCTCCGAGGCTTCGAAAGGGTCTCCCGTGCCCACGGCGACCTCGACCTCGCTCTGGTTGCCGACGGCCACCGTGGCGTGCCGCAGCGCCTCCCTGTAGCAGTGGGCCGCCTCCTCTTTCGAGGCCCAGAGCGTGGGTCTGTAGTCGAGGTCGAAGACCGTGATGCCCGTGGGCCTGTGCTCGAGGGCGGCGAGGGTCGCCGTACGGCTCGGCTCGTCGGAGAGGCCGGTACCGGTGATCCAGAACAAGGGAACGGCCGAGATCGCGTCGAAGTCGAGGTCTTCGACCGTCAGGTTCATGTCGGGGGCCTTCGGCTCGCGGTAGAACAGGATCGGGAAGTCGTCAGGAGGGTGGATCTCACAGAATGCCAGGGGCGTCCGCAGCTCGGGGTCCGTGCTGACCCAGGTGGTGTCCACACCGAACCCTTCCAGCGCGGTTCGGACGTACTGGCCGAAGCCGTCGTCGCCGGCCTTGGTTATGAGGGCGGAGGGGTGGCCGAGGCGGGCGGCGGCGACGGCCACGTTCGTCGCGCTGCCGCCGAGGGACTTGGCGAAGGTCTCGACCTCGGCGAGCGTGACCCCGATCTGCTCGGGATAAAGGTCCACGCTCACCCTTCCCATCGTAATCACTTCAGGGTTCATGCGTAATCCAGTAGATCGCCATTCATCAGAGGAGCGAAGATCTCGCCGCAGTGGATTCCCGCTTTCGCGGGAATGACGAGAGAAGAAGCGGGAATGACGGATGGTGGGATGGTCACCGTGAGAGATAGGGTGTACGAGGTGTGCTCGCACCGCTTGTATACGGCGGAGACGCGATCATGTGGATTCCGTATCACTCCTCGAGAACTCCCTTCAGGTAGGCAAGGCTCCTGCCCACCTCGGCGGCGGGACCGTAGCCAGGGTCGGCGGAGAGCATTATGTCCTGTTCAAGCACGTACCATCTATCGTAGCCTGCCCCGTCCAGTACTTCCAGCACGCGCCGGACGTCCACGTCACCGTCTCCCAGCGGCATGTAGAGCCCGTCCCTGACCGCCTGTTCGTAAGGCAGCGTGCCCGAGACCACCCGTTCGGCGAGGTCCTGATCCACGTCCTTCAGGTGGACGTGACGAATCCTGGTCGCTGCCGACTCGGCCAGCGCAACGGGATCCCCGCCCCCGACCATAGAATGTCCCGTATCGAGGCAGAGTGCCGTGTCGCAACCTTCGAGGAAACGCTGTACGTGTTCGGGGCTTTCGATCTCGGTTCCGTAATGTGGGTGGAGGACGACGCTGAGGCCGTGTTTGGTCCCGATCTCCTCGACCATCGCGAGCGTGGCGAACAGCTCGTCCCACTCACCGTCCTTTAGGCCAGCGGACTCCTCGTAGCCCTCCTCCCCCGTCGCAGCGGCGATCACCAGCACGCCCGCGCCGGCCGCTGCGAAGAGCTTGGCCTGCCTCTCTACCGAGGCAAGCTCAGAGTCGCGCGCCTCCTGGCGATGGAGCACGACGGGCACGAAGCCCCCGACCAGCTCGAGTCCGTGTTGGGAGAGTAGAGAGGCCATCACGTCTGGCTCCCCTGGTAGGAAGCCGTCGGGTCCGGCTTCGAGTGCCGTAAGGCCGAGGCCGGCGGCCTCGTCGAGGACCCTCTCGGCATCCATCTGGTAGCCCCATCCGGGCACCTCGCAAACACCCCAGGAGATCGGCGCCCCTGCAACGCGTGACATCATCCGACCTCCGAAGGAGAGACGGGGCGATGCTCGGTCAGTGAGAGATCCGCCGCCATCGCGATCCTGAGCGCCTCCAGCGCGTCGGTGGCCGTGCATGGGTTATCTGCCTCGCCCCTAACCAGGGAGAGGAAGTGTTCGATCTCCGCCGTATACGCATCCAGGAAGCGTTCCTGGAAGTTCGGGTAGGCTCCCTTCTCCGAGGCCGGGATGCCCGGCTCGACGGAGCGCAAAGGGGTACGCCTGTCCATGCCGACGGCGACGCTGTCTCTGGAGCCGAAGATCTCGGCCCGCACATCGTAGCCGAGGGGGTCATGGCGTCCCCCTGTCAAGACGGCGACCGCGCCGTCTTGCATCCGGATCAGGGCCGCAGAGGTATCCACGTCGCCGTGCGTGGCGAAGAAATCGAAGTTGCGGACGCTTCCCGTGGCGTACACCTCCTCTACCTCACCGCCGGTCAGCCAGCGCAGGATATCGAAGTCGTGGATGTGAAGGTCGCGGAAGATACCTCCTGAGTCGGGGATGTACTCTTCGGGTGGCGGGTCGGGGTCGTGGGTGGCGAGCCTCAAAGAGTAGATGGTCCCCAGAGCGCCGGAGTCTATGAGGCGTCTCGCTTCGGCATATCCCGCGTCGAAGCGCCTCTGGAAGCCGATCTGGAGCGTCGCGCCGGAGTCCTCGACCTCGTGTGCTATCTCGACGGTCTCCTCGTATCCCAGGGCTATCGGCTTCTCGCAGAAAGCCGGGATGCCCGCCTCGACGGCGGCCCGGATCAAAGGCGCGTGCGCCGGGGTGGACGCTGCGATGACGACTGCGTCGGGTCCGGAGGCGAGCACGGCTTCGATCCGGCCCGCTTCCCCTCCGATTTCCTGTGCGACTTCCTCGGCACGCTGCGCGTCGGCGTCGCCGATGAGTATCTCGTCAACAGTGGGGTCGCGGGCCAGCACGCCGGCGTGGAGGGCGCCGATACGACCTGCTCCTAGCAGTCCGACCTTCATCCTACTCCTCGACACCGAGCAGGGAGCCGAGTTGCTCCTCCCTTACTTTGAGATAGCTGGGCGCGTTCTTCTTGGTGACGAGCGTGAGGCCGGTGTTGATCCTGGGGTCGACAGACTCGCCGTTCGCGGCCTTTGTGGCCTGCTGGACGCCGACCTTCCCCATCGCGTAGGGGTTCTGCGCCACGGTGGCGTCCATGTCGCCGCCGATGATCGCCTGGGTGGCCTCGACAGCCCCGTCTACACCGACCAGGATCGCATCGCTCCTGTAAGTCTGCAGCGCCTCTATAGCGCCGAGGGCCATCTGGTCGTTGGTCGCGAAGACGGCATCCAGATCGGGGTGGGTCTGCAAGAGGTCCTCCATTGCGCCCACCGCCTTGAGCCTGTCGAAGTCTGCGGCGACCTCTCCGACGACCTTGATCTCTGTATTTTCTATAGCTTTCCGCATTCCGGCCTCCCGCTGGTCGCCGGGAACCGAGCCGGGGATGCCCGTTATGAGGCCGATGCTACCTTTGCCGTTCATCTGCCGCTCCAGATAGCGTCCCGCCGCGAGTCCGGCCGCGAAGTTGTCCGTACCGACGTAGGAGTCCTTCGGCTTCCACTTCGGTATATCCGTGTCGAGCAGGATCACGGGCACCTCCTCGCTCGCCCGCTCCAGGACGGGCTTCATGAGGATGGAGTCCGACGGCGCGACGACGAGCGCGTCTATGTTCTGGGTCAGGAGATTCTCGACGATGGCTATCTGCTCGTCTACGGCCAGCTCCCCGGTTGGAGCCTGCACGAGCACGGTGGCGTCCGCTTCCCTGCCGCCGGCCCTCGCACCCTTCTCGGTGGTCACCCAGAATTCCTGGTCCAGGGTCTTGGGCACGAACCCGACCTTCATCTCTCCCGTCAGATAGGAGGGCGCCAGCTGCCCGCCGCACCCCGTGACGAGCAGGAGTATAAGAAAGAAGAGCGGCGCCGGCAGCGCCAGTCGTCTACCCATCTCTCTCGATGTCCTCCTCGGCAGAAGCTTCCGTCTCTTCGTCGTCCGCCGGCTCGTCAGCGCCGCCGACGATCATCGAGACCAGGCGTTCGTGGTTCTCCTGGTGGGGCTCGGCCTCTCCTACGACGTTGCCCTGGCGTAGGACTACGGCCCTGTCGGCCACCTGCATGACGTGTTCGAGGTTGTGGGAGATCACGATCACGGAGACCCCTTGGCTCGGGGCGTCCTGAATCAGGCGCAAGACGTTGCGCGATTCGCGGGCGCCCAGGGCCGAGGTCGGCTCGTCGAGGATCACGATCTTTCGCCCGAAGGCCATCGCACGGGCGCTGGCGACGGCCTGCCGCTGTCCGCCGCTCATCAGGCCCGTCTCCACGTCGGCCCCTGGGAGGTTTATCTCCAGGCGGCTCATAAGCTCGTCCGCCTCGCGGGCCATATCCTTGTCCTTGACCCAACCCCAGTTCCCGAGCCAGCCCGGCGTCGTCGGCTCCCTTCCCGCGTAGAAGTTGCCGACGACGTCGAGGTTGTCGAAGAGGGCGAGATCCTGGTAGACCGTCTCTACGCCTAAAGAGCGGGCCTGCATCGGTGAGGTGATTTGGACCTCTTTGCCATCGATTAGTATCTGTCCTTCATCGGGCTCGTGGACGCCGCTGAGGCATTTGATCAGGGTAGACTTCCCCGCCCCGTTGTCGCCGAGGAGCGCGAGCACTTCGTTACGTCCCAGGGTGAGGCTCACGCTGTTCAAGGCTAACGTGGCCCCGAACCGCTTGGTAAGGTCCCTTATCTCGAGGACGGGGCCTCCGTTCTCCTCACGCGGCTGCTGTGCCTGCTCGGTCTCCATCTCTCATGCCTCCCTGGCCTGGAGTGTACGGAAGCGTTGCTCGAGCCTGCGCCTTAGCACGTCGAGCTCGACCGCTATTACGACGATCACGCCCGTCGCCACGAGCTGGTAGTAGACGTTGACGTTAAGGAGGTTCAGGCCGTTCTGGATGACGCCGATGATGAGCGCGCCGACGATTACGTTGATGACCGTCCCCCTGCCACCGAAGAAGCTCGCGCCGCCGATGATGACCGCGGCGATGGCGGTAAGCTCCTCGAGCTCGCCCGCAGTCGGGAAGCCCGCGTCGGTCCTGCCCGCCGTGAGCACCCCGGCGAACCCTGCCATGAGACCGCTGATGACGAAGACCGAGATGAGGACCCTGTCCACGGGTATACCGGTCCTGCGGGCAGCCTCCTTGTCGCCGCCTACGGCGTAGATCCAACGTCCCCACTTCAGGCGCCGGGTCACGATGATCGCGAGCGCGGCCAGGACGGCGACCACGACGACGGGCATGGGGATGGGCCCGATGTATCCGCTGCCCAGGAAGACGACGATCGGGGACATGCCGGGGATGGGACGGCCGTCGGAGATCACGAGCGCGAGACCCCTGGCCGCGTACAGCGAAGCGAGGGTCGGGATAAAGGGATGGGGCATCTTGCCCTTCACGTAGAGAAACCCGTTGATCCAACCGAAAACCACGCCGGTAAGGAGGATGACCAAGAGCGCTAGCAGCCCGCCCGCGCCCGAGGTCGCCGTGTACACGATAGCCCCCGTAACGGTGGAAAGGCCGAGAACGGAGCCGACCGAGAGGTCGATGCCGGCCACCAGGATCACGAAGAGCTGGCCGATGGCGAGCACGGCGAGGACCGAAGTCTGGACGACGACGTTGGAGATGTTCGCCCCCGTCAGGAACACGGGACTGAGGAGCGTCATGGCCACGACGAGGAGCAGCAGGATGATAGCGGGACCCAACCTTATAATAGATAAGCTCAGGCGTATGGATCTTTCGGTGGCGCCGCCTACCTGGCTACCCGTGATCCTCTCGATAAACGCGCTCATCTCTCCCCTTTTCCAGAGAAGGCCAAGTGCGCTTCGCCGTACCGACCCCCTCGCCGCTCTGGAATCCACCGCTTGTGACGATGCTACTGGAGTCCCCACCCCACGTCAACGGCTTCTGGAGGAGAAGGCGCGCGGTCTAGCCGGCGACGCCGTGCCCGAGGTCCGAGGCTGCTGCTTCGTCGAGAAACAGTACGGCGCTGGGGTGACTCCTCAGCATCGAGGCCGGCATGCTCTCGGAGACGTCGTCTTCCACGGCGGCGGCCACGGCCCCTGCCTTGTTCGTGCCCGAGGCGAGGAGCAGGACCGACTTCGAGTCGAAGATGGTAGCCATGCCGGCCGTGATCGCACGCTCCGGAGCGCGGTCGGCTTCGAAGTCTGAGGCGTTGACCCTGCGGGTGCTCTCGGAGAGCTCCACGACGCGGGTGCGGGAATCGAAAGGCGCTCCTGGCTCGTTGAACCCTATGTGACCGTTGCGCCCGATCCCGAGCACGCACACGTCGATCCCACCTGCCTCCTCTATGGCCGCCTCGTAGCGCCGACACTCCGCCTCGGGATCTGGTGCTGTCCCGTCGGGGACGAAGACCCGCGCAGGGTCGGCGTCGATGAGCCCGTAGAAATGCTCCTTCATGTACACGTGGTAGCTCGCCCTGTGGTCCGGCGCCAGCCCAAGGTACTCGTCGAGGTTGAAGAAGGTCGCGTTCGCGAAAGAGAGCCTTCCCGAGCGGTGCATCTCGACGAGCCGTCTGTACATCCCGAGTGGGGTGATGCCTGTTGGCAGCATAAAAACCGTGGAAGGCTCTTCTTCCAATCTCCCCGCGACGACGTACGCCACGGCCGCGCTGATGCCCTCGTAATCGGGGAAGACGCGCGCCCTCACAGCTCTGAGACGACCTTCTTGGCCCTTGGTATCTGGGGGGCGGCCATGCTCAACTCCGTAACGCCGAGCTCGACGAGTTTCGGGATCATCGCGGGTTCACCGGCCGCCTCGCCGCATACGCCGACCGGAATGCCGGCCGCGTTTGCTGCTTCGCAGGCCCGACGTATCAGGGCAAGAACCGCGGGGTGGTCCGCGTTCTGAAGCCGTCGCAGCCGTTCGTTGCCCCTGTCCGCGGCCAGGGTGTACTGGACGAGATCGTTCGTCCCTATGGAGAAGAAGGCCGCCTCCTCGGCGAGCTCCGCGGCGCAGACCGCTGCCGCCGGGGTCTCGATCATCACTCCCGTCTCGACCTCGCCGATCTTCGCCCCTTCCGACTCGAGCTCCCTTCGGCACTTCAGTAGTGTCTCCTTTGCGGCTTCCAACTCTCCGACGTCAGCGACCATCGGGAACATGACCTTGAGGTTGCCGTTGGCAGCGGCGCGCAGGATGGCACGCAGCTGGGGTTGGAAGAGCCCGGGTGTATCCAGGCTCATCCTTATTCCGCGCCAGCCGAGGAAAGGGTTCTCTTCTTGGGGCTGGTCCACGCCGGGCAGGTTCTTGTCGCCTCCCACATCCAGCGTACGAACGATGACTGGCTTCTCGCCGAACGCGCGGGCGACGGCGCTGTACGCCTCGTATTGCTCATCTTCGGAAGGGAGCTCATCACGCTCCATGAACAGGAACTCGGTGCGGAAGAGCCCGACGCCTTCGGCGCCCCACTCCAGCGCGCCCTCGGCCTCAGAGGACGAGCCGAGGTTCGCGGCGACCTCGATGCGCAGCCCTTCGCTGGTGACCGCTTCGACATGCCTGTACTCGTCGAGGGCAGCACGCTCTTCGGCGAGTGCCCCAGACATCCTCTCGAAATCTGCGACAGTCTCCGCGTCGGGATCCGAGATCGCGTAGCCCTCTGCCCCGTCGACCGCGACAGTTTTGGCGTCCAAGACCTTCTCCAGGGCGGGTCCGACGCCGACGACGGCGGGGATGCCCATGGACCGGGCCATGATGGAGACGTGCGAGGTCCTCGAACCTTCGGCGGTGACGAACCCGAGCGCCATCCCCTTTTGGATGCGCGCCGTGTCCGATGGTGCGAGAGTATGGGAGATCACGACGGAGGGCGTCTCGAGGGCTTCGAATGACGAGGCGGCGCGGCCCATCAGCCGGGCGGAGATCTGGCCCGTAACGTCGAGCACGTCGTCGCCCCTTGCGGCCAGGTACTCGTCATCCATCGCCGCGTACTGTGCGGCGTACTCCTCACCGACGGCAAGCACCGCCGCCTCGGGACTCTCCAGGTTCCTTATGCGCTCCTCGACCTCCGAAGCAAGCTCCGGGTCTTCGGCCATCTCTATGTGGAAGTCGAGAATACCGGCTTCCTCTTCGCTCCCCGCTGCACGCAGTCTCTCACCGGTCTCCGAGAGGTCGTCGGCGACGGCTTCGACGGCCTCTTCGAACCTTTGGAGTTCGGCATCTACCTCGTCCTCCGTTATCCGGTACCGCTCGGGGTCTGGTCTGCCCGTGGCCGGCACGAACGCCGGGCCAACGGCCACTCCTTCCGACGCTCCTATGCCGGTCAGCTTCACTCGCGCGGTCCAGATCTAGTGTTCGTCCGCCGCTATGAGCTCAGCCAGGGTCTGTACGGCCTGTTCGGCGTCCTCGCCCTCGGCGCGGATGGTGACCTTCTCGCCCTTTCTGGCGAGCCCGGTTATCTTCAGGACGCTCTTGGCGTTTACTTCCCGATCGCCCTTCACGACAACGACCTGCGAGGAGAATCCTTTCGCCGCCTTTACGAACCGCGCCGCCGGGCGGCCGTGGATCCCCTCCTCAGGCCCTACCGTCGTCTCTCTCTCCGCCACGAAAAACTCCTCTCACACCAGCGCTCTCTACAAGACCCGGCATACCTGCCCCATGATACCCTCACTCGCTATCAAAAGCGGCCATGGCTCCGGCCGCCGCCGAGGCCATGAGACGCACGTCCGAAGAGATGGTGACGAACTGGAAGCCCTTCCCTGCCATCCGCGAGGCGTACTCGGGAGAGCCAGTGAAGATCCCCGCGACGAGACCGTGCTCGCGCGCTGCGGTAAGTACCCTTTCGATTGCTTCGACCACCTCCGGTTCGCCGCGGTCCATGCCTGGTCCATGCCCGAGGCTCTGGCCGAGGTCGGAGGGCCCGATAAAGACGGCGTCCAGGCCCTCGACGGCCAGGATTTGGTCCAGGTTGTCGAGCGCCTGCTGCGTCTCGATCATGGCCATCGTCACGACGGCCTCGTTCGCGTGGTCGGTGTAGTCCTGGCCACCGTAGAGGGTTGCCCTGTACGGGCCGAAGCTGCGGTAGCCCTCGGGAGGGTAGCGACAGGCCCCGACGAAGGCTTCGGCTTCCTCGCGGGTGTTTATCATCGGGCAGATCACCGCGTAACACCCGGCGTCGAGCACGCGCATGATGAGGCCGGGATCGTTCCACAGCACCCTAACGACGGGCACGGTATCCGTCGTCGAGATGGCCTGGAGCATCGGCACGAGGCTTCCGTAGTCCACGGGTCCGTGCTGCATATCTATGGTCAAACTGTCCCATCCCGCGTGCGCCATTACCTCGGCGGAGAAGGAACTCGGAACGTGAAGCCACCCGTTCACCGCGGTACGGCCTTCCCGCCAGACCTCTCTAAGGTGGTTCTCCCTCATCCCTGGTCTCCCTCCCGTCGCCCCAGTGTCGCGGCGCGTGCATCGATCCGTCCCTGACCCGGCGGCGACCTCCGCCGGCCCGTCTCAATAGCGGGCGATACCGGTCAGTTCTCCGAGATCCCCGCCACGCTCCAAAGGATACCAGCGCACGGGCCGTGCGCACTCGCGTCGCCGCCAGATACGATGCGTAATGGCAAGGAGAAGACCGAGGTTGCCCTACGCGCCGGCCCTTCGTTGAACAAGCCGATAATGCCACTAGCACCCCGCTCGCAACTGTAGTATGCACCAAAAATCACTCATTTGAAGGATGTACCGGATGCTCGAGGAGACTATGATTCAACCGTTACGTGGGAAAGGAGAACTTCGCGGGAAGGCGCAGGAGCGGCTGCCATCCAGACCAGAGTAAGCCACCCAACTCGTAAGCGATTCGGTAAGGATGGAAGAGCGACGCACGGGCGCCGAAGTGGTCCATTTGCAGAACACGCCCGTATACACGGGTACGCGCCTATTCGGGGCTCGGGAAAGGAAGTCTATGATTGTTGGGACAATCGCCGAGCCCCGAATAGGCGCAGTATAGAACAGGCGCATTATGGACGGCGATTCTAAGAACGGGCTAAGAGTCGCTGGGGATCGTCGGTTCTTCGCAGAGCCGGGCGGGGTGGCCCGCCAGGATGCCTACTGCCGCCTGGCGAGGTAGACGCCCAGGAGGATGATGGCGCCGCCGAGAACCTTGTTCGCTGTGAGGCTCTCCCCGAGTAGCAGCACGCCCGCTGCCACGCCGACGAGCGTGATCAGGTACTGGTAGATGAGCACGCGGTTTGCCCCGACCTGCGAGACGCCCCTCTGCCAGGCCCAGAACCCGAAGGACGCCACGAGGAGCGTAGAGTACGCCAGGGCCTCCCAGGCCCTTACGCTGGCATCGGCCC
>DATMVF010000089.1:0-31053 GCA_035563475.1 Rubrobacter sp. | reverse complement strand
CTGGGCAGACTTCTGCGTGCGCAGAACCTGGCAGGGTACGAAGTGGTCGGCCTGAGCGGCACCTCGGGCGGGGCGGTGTGCGCCCTGCTGGCCTGGCACAAACTTTTGAGGGGCGACGCCGCTGGCGCGGTTGAGGATCTCGATGCATTCTGGCGCGACAACTCTGCAACGACGCCCCTGGAGCAGGTCCTCAACAACTGGACCGTCTGGGCAGGCAAAGTGCAGAACTTCGTCGGGATACCGGCCATCAGTCCCTACGATAACTATTTCTCCGACTTGGGACTCGAGGAATTCAGGAGGCTGTTAGAGCGGAGGATCGACTTCCGAAACGTACGTGTGCAGCCGGAAGGGTCTTACCCCGTGTTGCTGGTCGGGGCCGTGGACGTGCTCAGCGGTGAGTTTCGGACCTTCAACAGCAGGCGGGACGCGATCTCCGCAAAGACCATCCTCGCTTCGGCGGCCATCCCGACACTCTTTCGCTCCGTGTGCCTCGATGACGGGGGAACCTACTGGGACGGGCTCTTCTCGCAGAATCCCCCGGTAAGGGAGCTGACCGACGAGCGGCCGGATGAGATCTGGGTGATCCAGATAAACCCCAAGGAGCGCGAATCCGAGCCTAGGACGATCGCCGAGATAGCGGACCGGCGCAACGAGCTCTCGGGCAACCTCTCACTGCATCAGGAGCTCGGATTCATCGAGAGGATCGACCAGATGCTGGAGGAGGGTCATCTGGTCAGCGACGGCAAGTACAAGCAGATCGTGGTGCGCGTGATCGAGCTCTCCAGGTCCCGCTTCTCGCGCTTCCTCGGTACGGCCTCCAAGCTGAACCGCGACCCGCACTTTATCCGGGATTTGATGTCCCACGGCGAAGCGAGGGCGGAGGAGTTCCTCGCGGCGCTGGCCTTCGAGGACGCCTGGAAGAGCCGGGACACAGCCGCCATAGTGGGCTTCTTCGCCGATAACGCACAGATCTTCTCCTCGGCGCCGTTCGCAAACGATGGTATCCACAAAGGGACACGCGAGGTGCGTACCTTCGTAGCAGACATTCTGGCACGGGGCGTCCGCGTCGATCCGACCAGGAAGCAGGTCGCGCGCAACGGGGTCGCGTGGACGGTCAGGATGCCGGCGGACGCCGGTTCCCCCGGCCGCCTCAAGGGCGTAGTGGAGGCAGAGTTTCAGGGAGGCAGTATAATCGCCCTCCGCCTTGGCGGCGAAACGTGACCGAGATGGGGGACTATGCCTGAGGCGTGGTTCTTCATCAGCGAATCGCAGCTCCCCCTGTTTACGGTGCGGTCTCTCCGCGGTGTTCGTTCACGTCGCTCCAGGCCGTCAACGCCGAAGGGGCGACCTGGCGGGCGAGCTCCATCAACCCCCGGTTGGTGCCGACCACCCGCATCTCGTCGCCAGGAGAGACCGTGAGTTCCGGTACCGGGAATGCTGTCGCCCCGACCGCCAGCACACGCGCCTGGCAGCGGTCCTCCAGGGTGCCTACGTCGGACGCTTTCTCTACCTTCAGGTCGACGATCTGCAGGACCTCGGTGCCGATGGGGAGCACGGCCTCGGGCTTTCGGCCGAAGATGGCGGCTACGAAGGCGGGGGCCGCGAGCGCGGACACGCTGCGGGAGAGATAGATGCCCGTGGTGCGCTCCACTCTCGCGGCGAGGTCGGGGTCGAAGAGGCGCAGCACTACCCGCAGACCTGGGGCCCGCGCCTGGGCCGGCAGCGCGCACTGCAAATTGGCCATGTCGTCTTTGGTAACGGCCAGGAGCGCCCGCGCCGACTTCAAGCGAAGGCCGTCGAAAGTCCAATTCGAAGCGGCTGTGGCCGCACGGGGCAAGATTTTCGTTCCTTTTGTCCAGCGCGGTCTCCATCTCATGTTCCGGACCACCAGCTCCTCCTGGACCCCTCGACATCATACAATAACCGCCTTAGCAAGGATATCTCGCGTTCACAACGCTTCGAAGTCTGTAGCGCCAAAGACTAGCGTCGTGACCGAAGACGGAGTAGCTACTTTGGGCCAGATCTCACCGTGGGAATACCGTTGGGTGATCTCCTGTATCATTCTGGCGCCAGAAGTCGTATGATAGAGATCCATGCAGGTGTGCCGGAGTAGAGGTTTGCGGGAAGCGAAGATCCCGCGCCCCACCGGATTCTCTTCCCCTTTTCCGACTGGCAGTGAAGGTAGGGGTGTTGGGTTGGTTCTTTCTTCGGGGGTGTAGATGAGTGAGACCAAGTATGTTTTCGTGACGGGCGGCGTGGTTTCGTCCATAGGCAAGGGCACGAGCGCGGCGGCGCTGGGTATGCTCCTCAAGAGCCGGGGCTACAGGGTCGTTCTCCAGAAGTTCGACCCTTACATCAACGTGGACCCTGGGACGATGAACCCTTACCAGCACGGCGAGGTCTTCGTCACCGAAGACGGGGCGGAGACGGACCTGGACCTCGGTCACTACGAGCGCTTTCTCGACGAGAACCTGGGTCGCCTCTCCAACGTGACCACGGGTAGCGTCTACTGGGAGGTCATTACCCGCGAGCGCAGGGGCGACTACCTGGGGGCTACCGTACAGGTGATCCCGCACATAACCAATGAGATCAAGAACAGGATCGGGCGCCTCGGGCAGGACAAGGACATCGTCATAACCGAGATCGGGGGCACCGTAGGCGACATCGAGAGCCTGCCCTTCCTGGAAGCCATAAGGCAATTCCGAAACGACGTGGGACGCAAGAACGTGCTCTACGTCCACGTCTCCTACGTACCATACATCGAGGCCGCCGGCGAATTGAAGACCAAGCCGACCCAGCACTCCGCTCAGCGCCTGCGCGAGATCGGCATAAGCCCCGACGTGCTCATCTGCCGCGCGGACAGGCCCATAAGCGACGACATAAGGAGGAAGATCGCGCTGTTTGCGGACACGGAGCTCGACTCCGTTATCGCGGCCGAGGACGCCCCGAACCTGTACGCGATCCCCCTCAATTTGCACGAGGAAGGGCTCGACGACCTGGTGCTGGACAAGCTCGGGCTGAGCGCGCCCCACGCCGACCTCGGGGAGTGGCGGCACCTCGTCTCCCGCATGCTCGAGGCCTCTCAGACGGTGAGGGTCGCGATAATCGGCAAGTACATAAAGCTCCAGGATGCCTACCTCTCCGTGGTGGAGGCCCTGGCCCACGCCGGCGGCGCCCACGGCCTGAAGGTGGAGCTCGACTGGGTCGACTCGGAGCAGCTCCTGGACGGACCTTCCACGGAGGAGAGGCTCTCGGGGGTCGACGGCATCCTCGTGCTGCCGGGCTTCGGCCACAGGGGCGCCGAGGGCAAGATCGAGGCGGCGCGCTACGCCAGAGAGAGCGGGACTCCCTACCTCGGGCTCTGCCTCGGGATGCAGATAGAGGTCATCGAGTTCGCCCGAAACGTCGCAGGCCTGGAGATGGCGAACTCCACCGAGTTCGAACAGGATACGCCGCACCCGGTCATAGACATCATGCCCGACCAGGTCGGAGTCGATATGGGCGGTACCATGCGCCTCGGACGCTGGCCCTGCCAGATCATCCCTGGAACGCTGGCCGAGGAGGTCTACGGATCGGGCCTCGTCCACGAGCGCCACCGCCACCGCTACGAGGTGAACAACGCCTACAGGGACACGCTCGCCGATGCGGGTATGGTCTTCTCGGGCACCTCGCCCGACGGCCACTTGGTCGAGATTGCAGAGATAGGTGACCACCCCTTCTACATCGGGAGCCAGTTCCATCCGGAGTTCAGGAGCCGTCCCTTGAGGCCCCACCCGCTGTTCTACGGCTTCGTGGGCGCCTGCGGGGAGACCCTCAAAGAAACGGCCGGACTGAAAACGGAGCCCCTGAGGCCCGAACAGGGGGCGACCCGCTGAGGGAGGTCGGCCGGACGCGGGGCCTCATAAGCGCCGAAAGGCGGCCCACCACCGTGTTCCCGACCGGCGACCCCGCCGGCACCGTCGCCACCCGCACGGCGGGCCTGCTGGAGTTCTCGGCGACGCTCTCCTGGAACGGGCTAGAAGACCTGCCGAAGGCGCCGGCGCTCGCCGCCCCGCCCGGGACCGCGAGATGTTCCGTCTTCGAGTCGGTTGACCCCGAGACGGGCAAGCGTGAAATCCTGGGCGAGATGCTCGCCCTCTCCGAACGGGACCTCGGCTCGGCCCTGGAGAACGTCTTGCGTACGCTGGCGACCTCGGCTGCGCTCTCCGACGCCGTTTTGGAGATTAGGACAACCCGCGTCACGCCCCCTGCCTCGGCACCGGCGACCGCCTTGCAGGCCCTGGCCCTCGACCTTTGGGCCGCCGGTTTCGGGGTCGTCTTCGCCCCATCTTGGACCCCGGTGCCGGAAGGGGCGGTGGGCCTCGGAATACTCGGAGCCGAACAGGAACTGCGGAGCTTCATCGAGGCCCACCCGGCTTGGAAGGCCCCCTGAGGTCCCCGCGCGGCTGGATCGCAGGCAAGATCCAGGGTACCCTTCGGGAGCATGAGAACGCAGTCGTCGTACACGGTCTCCCCCGCGGATCTCCTTGGGGGCTACCCTTGAGGATCGGGGTTCCCACAGAGAGGACCCAGGGAGAGAGCAGGGTCGCGCTGGCCCCGCACGCCGTGTACGAGTTGACCCGCGCGGGACACAGGGTCTTCGTCGAGGCCGGGGCTGGGGAGGCGTCGAGCATCGGCGACGAGAGCTACGAGGAGGCCGGCGCACGCCTCGTAAAGGACGCGGCGAAGATCTATGCCGACTCCGAGATAGTGGTCAAGGTCTACGGGCCCGTAGAAGGAGAGTACGAGTACCTGAGGGAGGATCTCATCCTCATCTCCTTCCTCTCCCTGCCGGTCAACCTGGAGTTGATGCGGGCCCTCATCGACTCTCGTTGCATCGCCTTCGCCATGGAGACCATCAGGGACGCTCGTGGCCGCCTTCCCGTGCTCACGCCTATGAGCGAGATCGCCGGCCGCCTCACCCCGCAGATAGGCGCCCACTACCTGCAACGACCCTTCGGGGGGCGCGGAATACTCCTCGGCGGCTCGACGGGCGTGAGGCCAGGACGCGTGGTCATCCTGGGTGCCGGGATCGTCGGGGCCGGTGCGGCGAGTGTGGCCAGCGGACTCGGGGCCGAGGTGGTCATCATAGACAGAGACCTCGACCGACTCAGGCAGATCGAAGACACCCGCCTGCCCAACACCACGACCCTGGCGGCGAGCAGCCTGGGGATCAGGGACGCCGCGCTGCGCTCGGACCTCCTCATAGGGGCGGTCCACGTCGTGGGCACCCGCACTCCGGCCCTCGTGGACCGCGAGACCGTCTCGGAGATGAAGGAGCGGAGCGTGATCGTCGACGTGGACGTGGACTACGGCGGGTGTGTCGCGACCTCTCGTCCTACGACCCTCGCCGACCCCACCTTCGTCGAGTACGGGGTTACGCATTACTGCGTGAAGAACGTGCCGGCCTCGGTGCCCGTCACGGCCACGAGGGCCCTCAGCAACGCACTCTTGCCCTACCTCCGCAAGCTCGCCGGGGTCGGCCTCTCGGATGCGCTGGGGGCCGACGAGGGACTGGCAAGGGGCGTCGCCGTCGCCGAAGGGCGGGTCGTCGACCCCGTCCTCGCCCGCGATACGGGCGTGGAGTACAACCAGCTCTCCTCCGTCTTGCCGCTCCATTCGGAGGCAAGATGACCCCCGAACCCCTCGGGCGCTCACTCTCGGACTTTACCGTCGAGCTCGACGTATACTCGGGTCCGTACGAGTGGCTGCTGGCCCTCATCCTGAAGGACGAATTGGAGATCTTCGAGGTCCCACTGCGCGAGCTGGTCGCCTCCTACCTCCTCTCCCGCCGGCCAGGCGCGGCGAACGGCCTGGAGCGCGACACGGACTTCGCCGGCTCTGCCGCGGCCCTCGTCTTGCTGAAGAGCCGAACGCTAACACCGGCGGTCGACGCAGACCCGGAAGGCGTCGAGGACGAGACCCTCTCTCCGGAAGAGCTGGCCGAGCGTCTCACCGAGTACCTGAAGATCCGGCGCGCGGCCGAACACCTGAAAGACCGCTTCGCCTCCAACGCAGGCCATTACGCCTCGGGACACACGATGCCTCCCAGACCGGGAAGCTTGCACGTAGATCCCAACCGCCTCTCGCTCGCGGCGCGACGGGCGTTCTCCCGCATTCTCGAGCCGCCGGTCTCTCACCTCGGCCCCATCACGGTGACCCTCCAGCAACTGGCCGGGATCATCCGCACGGCCCTGGCCAAAGGAACCATCTCCTACGAGAGCCTCACGAGCGACATGGACCGCTTGAACAAAGCCGTAACGTTCGCCGCCGCGCTCTCGCTCGCCCAGGAGGGAAGCCTCAGGCTCGTCCAAACCGAACCCCTGGGACCCTTGACCCTGGAGCCGTCACGTTGATCGACCCCCAACGCAAGCTCCCCTCCCCGGCGCACCTGGTCGAAGCCGTCCTCCTGGTGAGCGCGAGCCCGCTCAGCGCCTCGGACCTCCGCTCGGCGACGGGTCTCTCTGATGGCGAGCTGAAAAGCGCCCTCGCCCGCTTGCGGGAGCGCTACGCCCCCGAAGCTTCGGGCATCGTGCTTAGAGATGTCGCCGGAGGACACCTGCTCTCGACGAATCCGGCCTGCTCCGCCGCCGTGGAGCGCTTTCGCAGGGAGGCCCGTCCCGCGCCGCTCTCCGGCGCGGCCCACGAAGTCCTGGCCTGCGCGCTCTACCTGGGACCGCTCTCCCGCGGCGCCGTCTCCCGCGTGCGCGGCGTAAACTCAGACGCCGTCGTACGCAGCCTGATCGAACGCGGACTGCTGGCCGAAGTCGGCACGGACCGCGAAGCGCCGGGCTGGCCCGCACTCCTCGGCGTGACAGAGGAGTTTCTCTCCGCCACGGGCGCCTCCTCCCCGGATGATTTCCCTCCCGCAGGTTCGCTGGTGACGCAAGAAGAGCTCTCGCGCGTGCGCGAACGGCTGGCTTCGTCCGGCACGGGTCAGCCGGATGCAGGGGAACCCTGATGCGCCTGCAGGCGTTCCTCGCCCGCGCCGGCGCGGCACCCTCCCGCCGCAAGGCCGAGGCGCCTATACTGGCCGGCCGCGTGACGCTGAACGGCGAGACGGCGACCCTCGGCGCGAGGGTAACGCCCGGGGACGAGATCGAACTCGACGGCCACCCCGTCCGCCTCCCTGAAGCCTGCGTCTACCTCGCCCTCAACAAACCGACGGGATATCTGACCACCATGAACGACGATCGCGGCCGACCTACCGTCGCCCACCTCATGCCCGAAGTGCCCGGACTGGTCCCCGTCGGCCGCCTCGACGCAACCACGACGGGACTGCTCATCCTCACAAATGACGGCGGCCTGGCCCACCGCATCACCCACCCTTCCTCGGAGATCGAAAAACGCTACCGCCTCACCCTCGAAAACCCCGCGCCTACAGAAGCCATAGAACAACTGGCCGCCGGCCCCACCCTCGATGACGGCAAGATGCACCCGCCCGAGATCACGAACCTCAGCCGCTCCAGGGAGACCACCACGCTCGACCTTACCATCCACGAGGGACGTAACCGCATAATACGTAGAGCCTGTATGGCCGTGGGTCTGGCCTTGATCTCCCTGCACAGGACGCGGGTAGGTCCCGTCGCCCTCGGAGACCTCCCGGAGGGCGAATACCGAGCCCTCAGCCCCTCTGAACTCGAGGCCTTACGGTGAAGAACCTCGCGGGGGTGCCCGGGGTGGATTTCACCGTCGAAGACGTACGTCCGACCCTCCCCGCGCAACTCGAAGTAACTCCGCTAAAAGACCCGCCGAACGCGACGATACGGGTCCCTGGTTCGAAGAGCGTCACCAACCGCGCCCTCATCATCGCCGCCCTCGCAGCGGGAAGCTCGAGGATCCTCAATCCCCTCTTCTCGGACGATTCCTTCTGGCTCATGAACGCCCTCGTCCGACTCGGCATCGGCGTCAGCGCCGAAAGAGAGAAGGGGGAAGTCTACGTAAGCGGCCAGGGCGGTGGGTTCGACGCGTCCGGCGTAGACCTCTTCGTCGGCAACGCCGGCACGGTGGCCCGTTTCCTGCCGCCCGTGCTCGCCCTCGGCAGGGGACCCTACACCGTGGACGGGGTACCCAGGATGCGCGAGCGTCCGGTCGCGGGTCTCGTAGATGCGATGAGGCAGCTCGGCGCCGCGGTGGCCTACGCCGGGGAGGACGGAAAGTTCCCCCTCACCATCAAGGGAGGCGGCCTCCGGGGTGGGGAGGCGCGCTTCTCGGCGAGCAAGAGCAGCCAATTTATCAGCGGGCTGCTCATGGCGGCTCCCTACGCGGAGGCTCCCGTCAAGCTGTACCCCGAGGGCAGGAAAGAATGGCCCTACGTCGGTATCACGGCGGCCCTTATGCGGGCCTTCGGCGTGGAGGTCGTAGAAACAAACGGCCGCTTCGCCGTCGACCCCGCCACGTACCGCTCGCGGGAGTACGAAGTGGAGCCCGACGCCTCGGGGGCGTCCTACTTCATGGCGGCGGCGGCCGCAACGGGCGGGCGCGTGAGGATCCCAGGCCTGGGATCCTCCTCCCCGCAAGGAGACCTGCGCTTCGCCGAAGTCCTGCGCGACATGGGCTGTAGGGTCGAGATCACAGCCAGCGCCACCCAGGTGACCGGGCCAGACCGTCTACGGGGCGTCGAAGTCGACATGAACGCGTTCTCCGACACCATGATCACCCTCTCCGCCATCGCACCCTTCGCCCAGGACCCTACCACCATAAAGAACGTAGCCCATACCCGCCTGCAGGAGACCGACCGCCTCCGCGCCGTCCAAACCGAACTGAACCGCCTCGGCATAAAAACTCGAACAACCCCATCATCTATCCGCATAATACCTGGGAAGATACGGCCCGGGGTCGTACGGACCTACGGCGACCACAGGATGGCGATGGCTTTTGCGGTAACGGGGCTGGTTGCGCCGGGCATCGCTATCGGGGACCCTGGGTGCGTCAGCAAGACGTTTCCGGGCTACTTTGGGGCTTTGCGATCGTTGGGGTGAACCGGCTGGGCTTTCGGCTATACTTCCTGGGTCCATGGGAGGCATTCTCGTAGCCATTGACGGGCCCGCGGGGAGCGGGAAGAGCTCGGTCGCGCGGGCAGTTGCGGGGCGCCTCGGGGTGGTGAACCTCAACACGGGCGCGGCATACAGGGCCGCGGCGCTTCTGGCCCTGCGAGAGGGCGTCGACCTCACAGACGCGGAGGGGCTCGCTGCGCTCGCGCGCAGGGTGGCCCTGGATCCGGAAGGTGCGAGTATCGACGGGGGGCGGGTCAGGGAGCGCGATCTCCGCTCTCCCGAAGTCTCCGCCGCGGCTTCGAAGGTCTCCGCCCATGCCCCCCTGAGAGAGGTCTTGCTCCCCGTGCAAAGGGCCGCCGCCGGGAAGGCTAAGGCCAGGGGCGGGGCCGTCGTCGAAGGAAGAGACATCGGCACCGTCGTCCTCCCTAACGCTGAGCTTAAGGTTTACCTATCCGCTGCTCCAGAAGAGCGGGCGCGCCGGCGGGCTTCGCAGACGGGCAGGGAGGGGGAGCTGGATCGGATAAGGGCCGCCATAGCCAGGCGCGACCGCCAGGACTCTGAGCGGGAGATCTCACCCCTCAAGCCCGCCGCGGACGCCGTGGTCTTGGACACCACCTCCTTGAGCCTCGAAGAGGTCATAGCGAAGGTCCTCGACCTCGCCACGGACCTTCGCGGGAGAACGTGAGGAGAGCGATGCTCTTCGAGGGGAGGCGCAAACCGGGCGAGATGACGCGAAGGTACCGTCTGTTCCGGCGGGCGGTGACCCTGCTGTGCCGCCTCTTGTTCGCCTGCAGGGTGCACGGGGGCGAGAGGGTGCCCTCCGAAGGACCCCTGATAGTGGCCTCCAACCACAGCCAGTATGCCGACCCGGTCCTAGTGTGTGTGGCCGTCCCCCGTCGGTTGCAGTGGATGGCCAAGAAGCAGCTCTTCGTCTTCCCTTTCAGGAGGTTCTTCGAGTTTATCGGGTCGTTCCCCGTGGACCGCGAGGGCGGAGGAAGGGCTGCGATACGCGCCGCCCTGGCCTTCCTGGCCGAGGGTTGGGCGTTGGGGATCTTCCCCGAAGGAACCCACAGGGGCGCCGGAGCCACAAGGGAGGCCAAAACCGGGGTAGTCGTACTCGCACTCCGCAGCGGCGCTCGTGTACTGCCCGTTCACGTGGGCAGGCTACCAGGACCCCTCACCCGGCTGCGCGGAGGGCGGCTCGAGATCTTCGTGGGCGAACCCGTGCACCTGGACCCGGCCATTAGGGGTGGGGCGGCATACCGCGCGGCGGCGGATGAGATCATGCACACCATCTACGCCCTGCCCCAAAGACGCGCGCAGGGGTCGCTGTGAGCCGCCTCCCGGTAGTCGCCGTCGTCGGGGCCCCCAACGTGGGGAAGAGCTCGCTGGTAAACAGGATCACGCGCCGCCGCGGTGCCGTGGTCTCGGAGAGACCGGGTACCACGCGCGACAGGGCGTACAACCGGGCCGAGTGGGCGGGCAGGGAGTTCACGCTGGTTGACACCGGCGGGATGGAGCCGCGCGCGAGGGTAGGCCTCGAGGCCCTCGTGACGCTCCAGGCAAGGGTGGCGCTCGAGGAGGCCGATGTGGTTGTGCACCTCACCGACGCCAGGCTGGGGCCGACCGAGGCCGACGCCGTTATCGCCAGGGAGCTCAGGCGAGCGCGGGGCAAGGCCGTCCTCGCCGTCAACAAGCTGGATAACCCCGCCGACGACACCGAGCGTCACCGCTTCTACTCCCTCGGTGAGGGAGAGCCGCATGCGATCTCCGCGGTGCACGGACTCGGTGTCGGGGACCTCCTCGACGTAGTCGTCTCCCTGCTTCCCGAGTCACAACCGGAGGGCGGAGTGGAGCCGCCGGCGCTCGCCATCGTCGGGAGGCCGAACGTGGGCAAGAGCACGCTCCTCAATCGTCTGCTCGGCACGGACCGTGCCGTCGTCTCGGAGGAGGCCGGCACGACGACCGACGCCGTCGCGGCCGAGATCGCGCTCGATGTAGAGGGAGAGCCCGAACGCTATCTCTTGCTCGATACGGCGGGCGTGAGCAAGGGCGCCAGGCGGGCTCGCGGGGTGCCTTACTACTCGTCCTTGCGAACCTCAGAGGCCATTAGGCGCTCCGACGTCTCTCTGCTCTTGGTGGACGCCACGGACGGCATCGTGGCGGGTGACCTCAGGATCGCCCGCGAGATAGAAGAAGCCGGCTCTTCGTGCGGGGTCGTGGTCAACAAGCGGGACCTCGTACCCCCCCAGAGGCTCAGGGAGATAGAAGGCCTCATCTCCGCCCGCCTCACCGACCTCGAGCCGCCCTTCGTCCACATCTCTGCCCTCACCGGCGCGGGGGTGGACGAGGTTCTGCCACTGGCGGCCGGAGTAGCGCGGGCATACAGGCTGCGGGTGCCGACCCACGAGGTTGCAGAGTTCGTGGGCGACGTCGTAGCGCGCACCGCGCCGCCGAAGGGCGTCAAGCTCCGCTACGCCACCCAGACGGGCGCGGCGCCACCCAGGTTCACGCTCTTCGCGACCAGGCCCAAAGACCTGCCAGAGAACTATCTGCGCTACGTAGAAAACGCCCTCCGGGAGAGGTACGGACTCTGGGGCGTCAGCGTCAGAATCAAGGTCAAGAGCAGCAGGTAGTTCGAAAAGAGGTGCACCTCTTTTCGAACGCCAGAGAGCTAGTCATCAGATCAGCTTCTTCCTCTTTTGCCTCGCTTGGCAGCATGAGAGAACCGCTACTTGGGGCGGCGTAGGTTTTGCGCTTGTAGGGTGGCTATGGGACGAGTAGCTGAAATGCTGAGAGCCGCAGAGCGCAGCGAGGCGGCGTGCTGACAAGCGACAGCCGTAGGCTGGAGCGTGCTGACTAGCTGCCGAAGGCAGCGTGCTGATAAACTCATGCGAGAAGGGAAGGATCGGGAGCTACAGAGGAGAGAACATGTTCGACGTTGCGGCCGGGTTGAGGCGTTGGCGGTATGTCCCGGCATGGAGTGACCTACGATGAAGGCGATCATCATGGCTGGGGGGCAGGGAACGCGTCTCAGGCCCCTGACCAGCGACCAGCCCAAGCCGATGATCCCCATCGTCAACGCCCCCTGCATGGAGCACATCGTGAAGCTCCTCGAGCGCCACGGCTTCACGGATATCGCCGTCACCTTGCAGTTCTTGCCGGACGAGATAAGGGACTACTTCGGCGACGGTTCCGATTGGAACGTGAACATGCGCTACTCCGTCGAGGACGCGCCGGCCGGGACCGCGGGCTCCGTGAAGATGGCCGAGCAGCAACTCGGCCTCGAGGGCGAGCGCCTGCTCATCATAAGCGGCGACGCGCTGACGGACGCCGACCTGAGCACTCTTGTCGAATTCCACGAAGAGAAAGGCTCCGAGGCCACGATGGTCCTCAAGAGCGTCGAGAACCCCCTGGATTTCGGCATCGTCATAACCGAGGAGGACGGGCGCATCTCCCGTTTCCTTGAGAAGCCGGCCTGGGGGCAGGTCTTCTCCGACACCGTAAACACCGGCATCTATCTGCTCGAGTCCTCGGCGATCGCCGAGATCCCCGACCCGGAAGAAGGAGAGTACGACTTCTCCAAGGAGCTGTTCCCCAAACTACTCGAGGCCGGACGCCCACTCTACGGCTATATCACCGAGGATTACTGGGAGGATATAGGCACCCTGGAGCAGTTTGCCAGCGCCCAGCGAGACGTGCTCGACGGACACGTAGAGGGCGTCAGGCCCCCGGGCACGCGCCTGAGGGAGAACATCTACGTGGGGCGCAGGGCGCAGGTCGACGACGACGAACTCGAAGGGCCCGTCGTGATCGGGGAGAACACCCGCATCCACGAAGGCGCGAGGATCGGGCCCTACTCGGTCCTCGCCGACAACGTCGTCGTCTCGGCGGGCGCCACAATAGAGCGCAGCGTCATCGCCGAGGGGACCTACATAGGTGAGGGCGCCGAGCTGGTAGACACCCTCGTCGGCCGCAACTCTTACGTCCAGGCGCGGGCCCGCATCCTGGAGCGCAGCGCGCTCGGTGACGACGTGATCGTCGGCGAGGGGGCGACCATAGCCCCCGAGGTCAAGGTCTACCCCCACAAGACCATAGAGTCAGGGGCCAACGTCACGCAGTCCTTGATCTACGAGACCATGGGCCTTCGCACCGTGTTCCGTCGCGGCGTCGTGAGCGGCAAGTTCAACGTGGATCTCACCCCCGAGTTCGTCACCCGCCTGGCATCATCGTTCGGCACCACGCTCGACCCGGGCGCCGTCGTAACCCTGGGGCGCGACTCCTCGCTCTCGGCCCAGGTCGCAAAGCGCGCGATGACGGCGGCGCTGCTCGGCACCGGGATCAACATAAGGGACCTCAGGGCCGCCCACGCCGGGGTCGTCCGCCACGACGTGCTCGCCGGCAAGTCCTCGGCCGGGGCGCACGTCCGCGCCGGCAGCGACCCCGATGACGTCGAGATCCTGTTCTTCTCCGCCGACGCCACCCCCATAACGGAGGGGGATGAGAGGTCCGTGGAGAAGGCCTTCGTGCGCGAGGAGTATCGCAGGGCCTACGGCGGGGACATAGGGGAGTTGATCTACCCGGGCCGCGTTCTCGAGCAGTTCGTGGAGCGCCTGGAGCGCGTCGTGGACCGCAACAGGACCTCCGGCGCCACCATCGTCGTGGACTTCTTCGGGGGCGTCGCCGGCCTCGTGGCGAGCCGGGTCTTCTCCAGGCTCGGCGTGAGCGCCGTCGTCATGGAAGGCTTCGCCAACGCCAACGCGGTCGGCGAGGCGGGGGGGTTGAACCTGGAGGAGAGCATCGAGCGCGTCGCCCGCATCGTGCCCACGGTGGACGCCGCCTTCGGCGCCGTGGTCGGCCCCGAAGCCGAGTACGTGCAGTTCGTCGACGACGAGGGAGAGTGGGTGCCGCACGACGTCATGCTCGCCTGCCTCATAGACCAGATGCGCCCGAAGAGCGCCGTGCTCCCCATCAACCTCAGCCGCGCCTACGAGAGACTCGTAAAGGAGGGCGGCGGAGCGGTCGAGATGAGCCGCACTGGCCTCTCCAACGTCGCCATAAAGGCCGCAGACATCGGGGCCGACCTCGCCTCACTCGCCGACGGCCGCTACATCTTCCCGGCCTTCCTGCCGTCACCGGACTGCTTTATGACGCTGGCCAGCGCCCTCGAAGTATTCCGCGAGACGCCGCTCTCCGGCGTGCGCCGGAAGTTCGGAGACTCCTTCGACCACGTCCAGAGAGAGCACATCGAGTGCCCGTGGTCCGCAAAGGGACGCGTGATGCGCGGCCTCGCCGAGAAGTTCGGCGGCGACCCCGACGCCATCCTCGCCGAGGGCGTGCTGCTCAACGTCGAAGACGGCTGGGTGCTTATGCTCCCCGATCCCGACAGCCCCATGTTCTACGTCTACGCCGAGTCCGGGGAGGGCGACGGGAGCCCGGCACGGCTTATGGGAGAGTACGTCGACCTGGTCAAGTCCTTGATCGACGACCAGGCCTTGCTCTCAAGCTGAGATTGCACTTCAGGTTCAGGGTAGGTTATACTTGCGCTATGGACGATTCGGGGTTGCACGGGGGATTCGACTGGGAGAACGCCGAGGACGTCACGGCCCTCTCTGAGGAAGATCTCAGGGACACTCTTGCGGCGCTCTCGGAGGAGGAGCGACGTCTCGCTTACAGGCGTGCGATCCTGCGGGGGAGGATGGATCTGATCCGTGCCGAGCTCGTGCAGAGGGGCGCCGCTGCGCTCCCTCCCGGGCGCCTGGCGCGGGTGTTGCTCGGGGATTCGCCCGTTGAGGAGACCAGGTGAAAGAGTGTCCTGGGTGTGGGGCCGAGGTCTCGGCGGGGATGAAGTTCTGTGTCGAATGCGGCACCAGGCTCGACCTTGGCCAGAGCACCGTCTCCTACGCGCCGAGTTTCGGCGAGGACGTCGAGCCCGGCACATCGGGCGGCGCCGAAGGGGCCGCATTGATAGAGATGGATCAGGTAGAGGGCACGGCCGGACGCAGGATGCACGACCTCGGCGATGACGTCGTCAGCGTCGGCCGCGGACAGGAGAGCAGCATCTTCCTCGACGACGTCACCGTCTCGCGCAAACACGCGGAGATCGTGCACGGAGATGGCGGGTACAGGATTCGCGATGTGGGAAGCCTGAACGGGACGTACGTCAACCGCGTCAGGGTCGACGCCGTCGATCTGCGCAACGGAGACGAGATACAGGTAGGCAAGTACCGTTTCAGGTTCGTGTTCTCCTAGAGCATGGTGCACTGTAGTCGAGAGGATGGGAGTGAAAAGCGTGGAAAACGACGGTATGGATAGGGAGATCAACGGGGGCTACACCACCGAAGGTTACGCGCAGGAGAGGTACAGCGCCACCAAAGACAGCTTCACCATCGGCGAGGTTGTCGAGCGTCTGAGACCCGAGTTCCCGGCCCTCTCGGTCAGCAAGATCCGCTACCTGGAGCGCAGGCGTCTGATCAACCTCAGCCGCACGCGCGGCGGCTACAGGCTCTTCTCGTCCCAGGATATCGAGCTCCTCCGCTACATCCTTACGTTGCAAGACAAGGAGTATCTGCCGCTCAAGGTCATAAAGAAGCGCATTGAAGGCGGGGGCGGTTTTTCCGCCGCCGACTCGGCGGGGGACCTCTCGAGGGTCCTCGAAGAGAGGACGTACACGCGCGAGGAGCTGGCGGATGCCTTAGAGACGGAGATGCGCTTCGTCGAAGAGCTCATCAGCGTGGGCGTGATCGGGCGCAGCGGCGAGCTCACGCAGCGCGACGCCGAGATCGCGCGCATGGCCCTGGAGATGGCGAAGTACTCCATCCAGCCCCGCCACCTGCGCGGCATTATGGCCGCCGTCGACCGCGAGGCCGCCCTCTTCAAGCAGGTGCTCAACCCTGACCTGCGCAGCGGTGATGACGGCCGCGTGGGCGAGGCCATGAACAAGGCCCGCCACCTCGCCGCCGTCGACTCGCGCATCAAGGAGCTGATGATGGCGAACGTGCTGGACACGTTCTCCCCGTGAGCGGCCCCGCGCAGGGGACTCAAGACGCCGCAAGGGCTCTACGCAAACACATCCACACCGTCCCCGATTTCCCGCGGCAGGGCGTCTCTTTCAAGGACATAACCCCCCTCATAGAAGACGGCCACGCCCTCCACACCGCCGTGGACGCCCTCGCCGAATCCACCGAAGGCATTGCTTACGACCGCATACTCTCGGCCGAAGCCCGCGGCTTCGTGTTCGGCACTGCCCTGGCCTACCGCGCCAAAAAGGGTCTCATTCTGGCGCGCAAACCGAAAAAGCTCCCCAGAGAGATCATCTCCGCCACCTACGACCTCGAATACGGTACCGACGCCCTGGAAGCCCACGCCGACTCGATCCCCGAAGGTACCCGCGTGCTCGTCGCGGATGACCTCCTCGCAACGGGAGGTACGGCCCGCGCCATGTGCCAGCTCGTCGAAAACGCCGGCGGCGTGGTCGCCGGCGTGGCCTTCCTCATAGAACTCGCCTACCTGGGCGGCCGCGAAAAGCTCGAGCCCTACCCCGTCGTCTCCCTGATCACCTACCATGACCCACAAGACTAACCTCCCCCAACCGCTCGACGAAACAACCCCATCCCTCCATCAGCTCATCCCCGAAGCCGACCGCCTCGTCGCCCTCTACCTCCGTACCCTTACCAGCCCCCAGACCATAAAAACTTATAATACAGAACTTTCCCTGTTCATCTCCTTTGTGGAGTGCGAGGTGGGGAAGGGGCTTGGGGAGTTGACGGCGGAGGACATCTCGCTCTACAGGGAGCATCTGCTAGAAACCTACGCGACGGCGACGGCGGCCAAGAAGCTTGCGGTGCTCAGGCGGTTTCTGATCTTCACGTACATGGCTGGCGCCACGACGGTGAACCCCGAGGCTCTGCGGTTTTTTGCCAAGAGCCCGCGCGTGCGCCAGGACCCGGCCTACAACGTGCTTACCGAGGACGAGCTCTCGCGCATGTTGAACGCAGCCAGGGCCTCCAACTACCGCGACTACGTCATGCTCGCCGTGATGGCGGGTTGCGGCCTGAGGGAGGCCGAGATCGTCGGACTCAGGATCGGGGACTTCCGCGAGGCGGTGGCGGATCAGGTCCTGCTGCGCGTCCTTGGCAAGGGCGACAAAGTCCGAAACGTCCCTATCTCACCGGACCTCTGGCGCCTGGTACAACGCTTCGTCCTGCTCACCGAGAGGAGCTTCACCTCTCACCCCGATTCCCGCAAACCACTGTTCACCTCCAGGGTCGGCAAAGACAAACCCCTTACCACCCGCTCGGTCCAGAACATAGTGAAGAAGTACGTGCGCGCGGCAGGCATAACGAAGGCCATCTCACCCCACTCCATCCGCCACACCGTGGGCACCAACATGGCCGTAAACGAGGCGCCCCTGCTCGTCATCCAACAGTTCCTCGGCCACTCGGACCCGAAGACGACCATGCGATACATCCGCCGCGCAGAAGAGCTCGCCACCCGCGCTTATCAGTATAATACCTTGCCGCTGTAGAAGGACGGATCAGCGTCTGTAGGGATCGTGGGAGGCGTACTCCTCCATGACGTTTTGGAGCATCTGCTTCTCTGATTCTATGTACTCTCCGATAGCGCGTCCGAAGGCCGGGTCCCTGATCTTATGGGCGCTGTAGGTGAGAGAAGGGAGAAAGCCCCGCGCCAGCTTGTGCTCTCCCTGGGCGCCGGCCTCGAGTAGTTCGAAGCCCCGCTCGATGGCGAAGTCGATAGCCTGGTAGTAGCACAGTTCGAAATGCAGGTTGCGCCTATGCTCCGCAGCTCCCCAATAGCGGCCGAAGAGCGCGCTGTCCTTGAGGAAGAACAGCGCGCCCGCCACGGGACGGTCGGCCCTGCCGCGGGCCAGGATCAGCAGTGTCCGGTCTCTCATGGTCCTGAACACCTCGTCGAAGAAGGCCCTGTTGAGGTAAGGCACTCCCCACTTGCCGTCCAGCGTAGCCAGGTAGAACTCGTACATCGATGCGGCGTGTTCGGGGAGGAGCGCGTCTCCCGTAAGGTGAGAGATCTCCAGTTCCTCCAGTTGGCGTCGCTCGCGCAAGATCTGACGCCGCCGTTTCCCCGAGAGCGCCCCCAGGTAGTCCGAAAACGTCTCGTAGCCCCGGTTGCGCCAGTGAAACTGCAGCGAGTGTCTCACCGCGAAGCCTCTTCTCTTGAACTCCCCGAGCTCATGCTCGGGTAGATAGAGCGCGTGCGAGGAACTTACCCCGTACTCCGTCCCCAGATCCTCCGCCGCCTCGAGCAAGGCCCTCGCCACCCTGCTACGGGTCGCGACATCGATGTCGCGGCGCAATAGAAGCTTGGGCCCCGTCGCGGGCGTGAAAGGCACGGCGGCCACCAGCTTGGGGTAGTAAGAGAGCCCGTACTGCTGGTATGCCCGCGCCCACTCCCAGTCGAAAATGTACTCCCCGTAGGAGTCCGTCTTCAGATACAGACAGAGGGCGCCGAGGACACGCGCCCCTTCCTTGCACACCAAATAGACCGGAATCCATCCGCTGCGGCGGCCGATGCTACCCGAGCGCTCGAGCGCCCGCAAGAACTCGAAGTCGAAGAAAGGGAACTCAGGCGGCTCCAGCGTGCGCCACGTCTCCGCGTCTACGTCCTCGATGCCACGAAGCTGCTCCACTCGCATCACGCCTCGTCCATCCTCAACTAGAGTCGCCTTCAAGAAGCATTGTACCCGGCCACCTTTCCTCAGAGGAACGCATAATACAAAGCCACGATTGATTGGCGCAGCCTACGCTGCTAGCCGACCCTCCGCTAACGTCTGACTGGAGAACGTAGTAAAGGGTACACCGCCATGGCCTTTTCCTTGCTCTGACAGATATGGGGGTCATGTATATCCGTACATGCGAACCTACCAATAGCCAGAAAGTGTTAAGACCGACCGAATTCACTGTAGACCGAGGCGGGACCCCCACAGGAGGACGGTCAGACCGCGTACCTGTAGGGGGCGCCGACAAATTCGAGCGCGCGGAGGGCAGATGCGTCGAAGCCTCGAGGGTTCTTAGAAGTGCGTCTACAGCTGGGCTTCGCAAAGCGTGGGATACGATCGGTCTGTAGAGTGGGGTCGTGACAAAAGGGGTAAGACATCACAGCGGAGGAGCCCGTAGGATCAGCGTCCGACCGGGAGCTTGGCTCCCGTGGTTGCTCTGGATCGGAGACATAGCCTTCGGTGCGATCTTGCTCGACTCACTCGAACTTCGCTGGCTCTGTTCGTTCCTTCACCACTATCGGCAACTACTGTCAGGCGGGCAGCGACGTGGAGTACAACGGTGAGGTGTATAGGTGGAGCAAACACCACGAGTGGGAGAAATTCCTGGGCCTCCCACGATGCACTAAACAACCGTTTGAGCTGGCGATGAACGTGGACGATTGGGCTAGTCGTGAGCGCCTGGAGGCTCACGGCTGGGCGCTAGTGTCTCCCTTGCAGATGTCGCTGGACGTATTCGGCGATTACCCTGCCTACTTCCGCCGCTCCCGCGCCGAGTTTACGGTTGCCAAGGATCAGAACGTTCGCCTCCGGAGCGGGTGGTTCAGCGAACGGGGTGCCTGCTATCTGGCATGCGGCAAGCCCGTGGTCGCTCAAGACACGGGCTTCGGTAACGTCTTGCCTACGGGTGAGGGACTTTTCGCCTTCACCACGATGGGTGAGGCGCTGGGTGCTATCGAAGCAATCAACGGCGACTACCGACGGCACTGCGAAGCGACGCGTACGATAGCGGAGGAATACTTCGAGGCCCGCTCGGTCGCCGCGCGCCTGCTCTCAAACATTGGTCTCGCATAGCCGTAGCCTCTGTCGAGGGTGACTAATCACGCTTCGCGAGGCTCTAAGGGTGTTAGATGTCCGTCGGCGAGAAGATAGTAAGCGAGGAGGTAGAAGGTGGAGAAATGCCTCATTGTCAACGCGGACGACTTTGGCGCGTCCACCGGCGTGAACCGAGGCATCCTAGAATGCCACACCCGCGGCATCGTTACCAGTGCCAGCCTCATGGTCACTGGCCGCGCCGTGGGAGAGGCCGTGTCCATGAGCCTCGACCATCCAGAGCTGGCCGTCGGACTGCACTGGGATGTCTGGGGAGAAGATGAACGGGAGTTCGATATTGACAACCTCCAAGCGGTCCACGTCAATTTTCATGAGCAGCTGGACGAGTTCTATCGCTTGCTCGGAAGAATGCCCACCCACGTCGACTCCCACCGTCACGCGCACCGGGGGGGAGGCTGATGCCACTGTTTCGGGAGCTGGTGGAGCCACTCGGTGTGCCCCTGCGCGATGATGGCCAGGTGCGTTTCGTCGGTGGCTTCTACGCCCAGTGGCAGTGGATGGTGACGAACCTGAAGTACGTGAGCGTGCCTTTTCTCCAACGGATGCTTCGCGAGGAGGTGGGTGAGAAATGGACCGAGTTTTCGTGCCATCCGGGTTACCCCTCGCCGGACTTCGCGGCCGTTTACGACGCAGAGCGGGAGGCGGAAGTGCGCACCCTCACGGATCCTCGCATCCGGCAAACCGCCGATGGAACTGGGCATCCGCTTGGCGAGCTATGCCGACTATAAAGTCACATAATACTATATCCCACGCCAACTCCGTAGGTGGCCAGAGCTTCGGTCTCGGGCCATCTGAAGAACTCTCTAATCCCGAGATAGACTACCCGACCAGAGAGTTAAGAATTTCGCTCTGGTGCTGTTCGGCGAAGTCATAAAGCTGCCGGCGGCAAAGCCGAACGATCCAGATGGGATGATCGGGACCGCAACATCACCGGCATCCTACACCCATGTGCCCGTATGTATAAGAGCAATACGTTATCATCGTTCTTAACCGCGTTGGCAGAGTGCGTTCTTTCGAGAGCCCAGCAGCTAAAGGTGTGCTGGGGTACAAGCGCAGCGCGCAGATTAGATCTGAGTATTTTGGCGGGTTCATAAGAGTAATGCGGAGAGGGCCTTGTATTCACTTGCTGCGGGACAGAGTCCGAACTGTACTCGCGCCGCTCCAAAGTTGCAAGCCGTCCAAGCTTAGCCCTAACTCACTCTTAAGCAGGCGTCAGGCATGTGTTCCCACGATGTGCTGCTTCTCACCGCAGATCCAAAAGCGCGAACTTCGCATAACGGGAATTCTCGGAAGTTGGTGCGCGGCCCCAGAGAGAGCCCGTGCCCGCGGGAGGTCGTCGACCCACACGGGGTTGTCTAGTTCGAGCGAACCAAGGACGTCGCTTGCGTTATCGCCGAACCCACCGGGACCAGTGCCCGCCTTGGCATGGACCTTCGACCCCGACTACCCGAACCGGGTCTGTGCTGTCCATGCCCCATGGTGGAGTGGATGGGCGGGACCGTGGGGTGTGTTCGTTCTACAGAGGGTATTATATGTGTTTAGATACGCCTATCCGCGGGATGTCAAGCGGAGGCGGGCTTTGACGGATTGCAAGCCTTTGCGGAGCGCATCCGTGCGTTGTTTGCGCCGCTGCATGCGCGACGTCAGGCGCCTTATGCGCTGCTTGTGGTGCCGGATCTTTTGGCGCTCCTCTTTGATGGCGATCCGGAGCTCTTTGTCCCGTCGGTCGCCGTTTTGCGCTGGTGTTTCGCCCGGGACCTTGAGTTGCTGTAGCTTGTATCTGTGCGTCTCTAGCTCCCGCTGCTGATGGCGCAGGCGCCGGGCGAGTCTCTCACGTTGCACGCCCCAGTTGGCCACGAGGAGGATCCCCCGCGGGTAGTAGCGTAACAACACGAGCATTCCCTGGAGACCCTCTCGCCAGCGTCCCTCCCTGAGGTGGGATCTTGCCTGGTTTACGACGGGGGCGCCGTGCCAGTCTCGCCAGAGCCTCTCCCCGGCTTTGTAGGCCGCTTTGTAGCGGGCGTCCCCCTTGACGCGTTTGCGCTGTGAGCGCAGCGCGGCCATGTTGTACTTCAACATCAAGGTGCGATCGCGGGTCATGTTCGCGTCGTGGCGCCGTATCTCGGCGACGATCGTGTCGTGACAGTAGACCGGGAAACGCTCCAGAATACGGTAGTAGAGGTCGTAGTCTTCGGCTGCCTTGTAAGAGGTATCGAAGTCGCCCACGGCGTCGAAAACACAACGCCGATACATCACCGCCGGTACGTAGATTGGGCAACTGCGCAGCAACTCGAGGTAAGGGTCATCCCTGACCCGGAACTGCTCCCACCCTGGCACCACCGAACCATCGGCGGCGATCTTCCGGCACAGTCCGGAGACGAAGGCGCATCCCGGATGCTCCTCTAGCTCCCTCACCCCGACCTCGAGGGCTCCAGAAACCAGACGGTCATCGGAGTCCAAAAACACCACATAATCCCCCCCCACCCCCGCCAGGCCCCGGTTCCTGGCGGCAGCAAGGCCCCGGTTCTCCTGCCTTATGAGCCTGATCCTTGCATCCACCCTGGCGTAGCCCGATGCAACCTCCGCCGCGCCGTCGCTGGAGCCGTCATCGACGACGACGATCTCCAGGTCGGCGTAGCCCTGGCAGAGCACGCTCCGAATGGCCTCCCCGAGGAACCGCGCCTGGTTGTAACAGGGGATCACCACGCTAACCTTGCCTCCCTGGGAGCGAGCGCCGGAGTAGGGTCGCGTGAGACCCATGTCCCTCGCCGCACCCGTGTTCTCGTTCATCACAACTCTCCCTGACTCGCTCTGGGAGCCTACTATTGTACGGATTCACGCCGTCGTAGGCTTCGAGGCGGATCGACCCGGCCGAGAACGATCTCGCACGGTCGGGCGCCGTCCGTGCGAGGGATGTCTGCGGGGCACTTATAGAATTGAGCGATGAGGCCTGATATCGTAGACGCAGCATGCAGACCGAAACACTCGCAATCGTACGCCCGCCCACGACGGGCGACCAGAACCTGGCTTCGCGACTGTCCAAGGGCTTTAGAGACGCCTCTCACCGGGTCGCGGTGTACTCCTCGCCCGAGGTCAGCGCCCTGGCCCCAGATGATCTGAATAACACCACCCTGGTCGTAGTGAGTCCGGGGCAGTGCATCGAGACCAGCGGCAACGAAGGGGCCTTCCTCTCGAAGGTGGCCCGCGCACGAAAGCGCATCCTGGCGTCGGTAGGTCCGGTGCATAGCCAGGGATACCTCTCACGGCTGAGGAGGGGTATCCACTTTGACGCCCTCTTCGACCTCGGCTTCGTCTCCCAGAGAGACAGCCACTATAAGGTGACCAACCTGGCTTACCACTTTGTGTTCAACGGCCTTACCCGAGAAGAAGAACCGTTGGCCGAGGAGCCCGCAAACCGGGCAGAGCGTACGATCCCTTGGGTCCTGGTCGGACCCAGAAGCGATACGAACCGGGATCTCTTGGGGGCGCTCTTCGAGCATCAGGTCGACCCAGGAGGCTTCTGCCTCTTGCATGCCAGGCAGAAGAACACGACCCCGCCAGAGCCGACGCTCGGTGGCCCGCAACTCTCGGCGATCCTGTCGAAGGCCAGATACTATCTGTGGGGTGCAGAACGTGAGGGCATGTATTATGAGAGTTTCCGTTTCATCGTCGCGCTGTTGGCCGGTACGGTACCATGCAAGATAGATCCCGCCCTCGCCGCCGTGGGGTTCGACGTTCCCGGCGTCTACGCTTCGGTGTCGGCATTCGATACGGAAGTGCGGGACATGGGGTATAGTGAGATGTATCGTCGTGCCAGCGATTTCTACGTCTTTAGGGGACGGTTGGGGGAGCATTTGTCCGGGGCGTTACGTCTTGTCTGAAGCCAAGATACTGCAGAGCACGAATCGTATCGAGTCCACCGTCCTCGCCGACCCTGGTTCGGAGTCGCTCTACGGGCAGAGCAAGGAAGAGAACGGCGTAACCATCTTCATCCCGAACTGGAACCACAGGCCATATCTTCCCCGCTCCATCCGCAGCGCCCTGCGGGCGATCGAACGCCTCGAGGAGGCCGGTCACTCAGGAGAGCTCCTGGTTATCGACGATGCCTCCCGCGACGGTTCCCAGAAGTTCTTGCGCACGGTTCAGGTCCTCTACGGGGACGCGCCGCTTAGAACGGTCTTCCTGGAGCGTAACCTCGGTCTGCCAAGGCTGCGCAACCTGGCGATGCGGATCTCGCGCTACAGGCACGTCTGCATGCTGGACGCCGACAACGAGCTAGTCGCGGACAACTTGCCGCTGTTCTTGCAGAGCAGCGTGAGGACGGGCGCCGCGTTGGTGCACGGTCTGTTGATAGACAAGCGAGAGGGCAAGATGACGGGTATAAGGTCGGACAACGTCGCAAGCATGCGCCTCACGGCCGGCAACTACATCGACGCCTTCGCCTTGCTAGACACGATGAAAGTACTAGGAGCAGGGGGCTTCGTAACCGACCAGAGGCTCTACGGTTACGAAGATTGGGAGATGATCCTACACCTGATCGCCGAGGAAGAGGAGCTCGTTTTCGTACCCGTCGCGCTTGGCTATTACCATCTGACTCCCGGATCTATGTACGCGGAGACGGCGGAGGACAAGGGGCCTCCCCCTCGCTCTGCCGCGCCCGAGGTGGTTACCTTGCTGCGGCGTATGTTCGCCCAGACCGGCACGCGAGAGTGGGATGCCGTGAGAGTGGGACGCATCTACCATCCGGCGGTAGGCTACATTGACTGACGGTGGGCTCTACCGGGAGGCACCATGACTAAGGCCGTCGGCCAGTGGACCTCACAGATCGTCGAGCACACGCGGCGGCTCGAGGAATACAAGAAAACCATAAGCAGGCTCTTCCCCGCGCTACCTAAAGACCTCCTCGACGCGGCGTCCATCAAAGACGTCGATGCCCTGGTCCTGGCGCTCTTTTTGCGGTGTTATCCGCACGAGCTGAGTGTGCTCGAGGTAGGCACGTCCTTGGGGATAGCCACCTTCCACTTCGCGGGCCAACCCAGTGTGTCGAGGGTGCTTGGCGTAGACCCGTCGGCGACCGAGGACACCGCCGAGACCTCGAGTATTGACATCGCACGGGCGGCCCTCGCCGAGTTCGCCGACGAAAGCGTCAAGATAAAGCTTCGCCCAGGCGACCTAAGCGGCGCCTCCGCTAAGCTGGCTCACGAACTCCCCGAAAACGAACCGCTGCTGGCGTACGTGGGCGGGGCGCGCACCAGGGAGGCGGTGGACGCGGATCTTCAGGCCATCTTCGATGCCAACCCGCGCGCCTTCGCCATCCTGGACCACTGCAGGGGTGAGGAGGGACCGTTCGTACAGGCGGGAATCGCAGACTGTATGCAGAGAGCGCCGGGAAAGTATCACTTTCGGCTCTTCGGAGACCTCAGTTCGGGTATGGCGACGAGCAAGCTCGGGATCGTCTATCCCGACGAGGAATCTTCGGAGGTACAGAGGTCCCTCACGGAGCTCGCCCACCTGTTCAGCGAACGGTTGGACCCGCTGTGGCTGGCGGGTCGGGAGCAAGAGTTGATCGGCATCGTGAGCGCCTACAGGGACGAGGCGGACACCCTGAGCGGGCAACTCCAGGACCTGCTAGGCGAACACCAATCGCTGGCCGGCCGCAACACAGAACTCCAGAAACGCATCTCCCAGCTCGAAAGGCGAAAATCCCGGTTGGAAGAGCGAAACGCCGGCCTGAAAATCGAGAACAAGGGGCTTCAGAGTCAGACCTCTCGACTCGAGAAGCGCATCTTGCAGCTCGAGAAGCGAGCCTCCCAGCTGGAAGAGCGCAACTCGAGGCTCAAAGAGGAAAGGTTGCTGGTCATCTCGAAACTCAGCGACTATCGCAGCGCCGGCCGCTACAAGCTCGCTGATGCGCTGGCGAAAAACGTCCTTCGCATACCGGGTGTGAAGGCCGTGGTAAGACGCACCAGGCCGAAAGAGTAGGGCCCGTCCTCGAGGCTGGCCGCGTACTCACCCTTCCTGTAACATCCCCTTTATGAACCGTAGGCTTACTTCCCCGGGAGTGTGGGGAGAAACGGGTCGCTTGGAGCACCATGACAACGTCTAGGCCCGCCGCCAGAAGGCCGAGGGCGCTGGTTACGGGAGGGGCCGGATTCATCGGCAGTCACCTCTGCGAGAGACTCCTCGCAGAGGGTTACAAGGTCGTCTGCGTGGACAACCTGAGTACCGGCAGCCTTGCAAACGTGGCCCCTTTCCTGGCCAACGAGGCGGACTTCGAGTACGTCGAGCACGACGTAAACACCCACATGGACGTTGCCGGAGGGCTCGAGGAGGTCTACCATTTCGCCTCTGCGGCGAGCCCGGCCGACTTCGGGCGCATCCCCATCGAGATACTCAAGACCGGCGCCCAGGGCACCCACAACTGCCTGGGGCTGGCCCGCGCCAGGGGCGCCCGCTTTATGCTCGCCTCCACCTCAGAGGTCTACGGCGACCCGCTCGTGCACCCACAGCACGAGGACTACAGGGGCAACGTGAGCACCACCGGCCCGAGGAGCGTCTACGACGAGGTCAAGCGTTACGCCGAGGCCCTGACGATGGCCTACCACCGCCACCACCGCCTGGACACCAGGATCGTGCGTATTTTCAACACCCACGGCCCCAAAATGAGGGAAGACGACGGCAGGATGGTGCCGAACTTCATACGACAGGCCCTCCTCGGCGAACCCCTGACCGTCTACGGGGATGGTACCCAGACCAGGAGCGTGCAGTACGTCGACGACCTGATCGAAGGTGTGATCCGCCTGATGAAGAGCGGGGAGCGACGCCCCGTCAACATCGGCAACCCTGTGGAGTACTCCGTGCGCGAAGTGGCCGAGATGATCGTAGAGCTCTCCGGATCCGGGAGCGATATCTCCCATCAGCCCCTCCCCGAGGACGATCCCAAACAACGTTGTCCCGACATAACCCGCGCCAGAGAAGTGCTGGGTTGGGAACCGCGGACCGGGGCCCGCGAGGGCCTCGCTAAGACCCTGGATTGGTTCGCCTCTCAGGCGAAGACCAGATCCCGGGCGTCGACCACGACCCGCGGCGAAGGCTCCTGAGGTGCGGGTCCTCCTGACCGGGGGAGCCGGGTTTATCGGATCTTACATAGCAGAACACCTGCTCCAAAGTGGGCACGAAGTCGCCGTCGTCGACGACCTCTCGACGGGCAGGCGCGAGAACGTACCAAGAGGGGCCCGGATCTACGAGGCCGATGTCCGCTCCGGGTGCACCGAGATCTTCAGAGACTTCGGGCCCGATGCCCTCTGCCACCAGGCCGCCCAGATGGACGTGAGGCGGTCCGTAAGGGAGCCGGACTTCGACGCCGAGGTCAACGTCCTCGGAACGGTCCGCCTCCTCGAGAACTGCACCGAATACGGCGTGCACAAGGTCATCTTCGCCTCCACGGGCGGGGCCGTATACGGCGAGCAGCACCAGTTTCCCGCCCCCGAGGATCACCCGCAGTACCCCGTCGCCCCCTACGGGGTCTCCAAACTCGCGGGCGAGCGCTACCTGCACTACTACCAAGTCCAGTTCGCCCTGCCCTACGTAGCGCTCCGCTACGCCAACGTCTACGGACCCAGGCAGGACCCACACGGAGAAGCGGGCGTCGTGGCGATCTTCTGCGGCAACCTGGCCAGGGGCACCACCTCGACGATAAACGGCACCGGTGAGCAGACCCGCGACTACGTCTACGTCAAAGACGTTGCCCGCGCAAACGTACTGGCCCTCGAAAGCGACGTGCCCTCCGGTGCCTACAACATCGGCACGGGCGCCGAGACCAGCGTGAACCGCCTCTACGACCTGCTACTCGAGATCTCCGCCAAAGACCTTCCACCCCGGCATGGACCGTCCAAGCCAGGCGAGCAACTCCGTAGCTGCGTAGACTCCACCCTCGCCGGACGTACCTTCGACTGGCACGCGCAAGCCGATATTCGCGCCGGCCTCGAAGAAACCCTTCGTTCGTTCGACGTCCCCTAGCCGTCCCAGCCTTGCCGAACCGCTGATGATCGCCTAACCGCTGACCCTGCCGCCCCTCACGAGCGAAGACCTCGCGCGCTTCCTCGAGGAGGGTCTGAGGACCGGGCGCCCGGAGTGGGTGCGCGAGGTACGCCTTTGGGCGAGATCTCGGCGATCCCGGACCGATCCAGACAGCGATTAGATCTATCGGATGTGGTAATTCAAACCTCTTCCTCACCTCTACCATGCCAGCGGGCCATGTGGTCGGCGTGGGTTCGCAGGTACGCCCCCGGGCCGAAGTGGTGATCATAGAACTCCAGCTCGAGGTGGTGGGCCTGCAAGTAAGTCAGGATGAAGATGCTCGGGACCGTGCCGGGGAACTTCCCGAAGCGGTCGTAGATGTACTGCGCCATGACCGTGACGCACTCCTTGAACTCCTCGCTGTGGACCTGTGCGCTGCTGCGCACCCTGGTGCTCTCCTTCCAGGGACCAGGTGTGTCCGGGTTGAACGGTCCTCCCGGACCGAACTTCCGCTCGGCGAAGGCTTCGACGGCGGCCCGCATGTCGGGGTAGTGGGGCGGGCAATAGCCCGCGAAGACTCCTGGTAAACCCGTGGGGTTCGGTAGTGGCCAGCGCTCATCGGTGTCGTAGCGAAAGCCCAATCCAGGCACATCCGGATCGCCGCTCGCCCCGAGGACCGTGTAGCGGTCGATGCCGTCGAACATCCAGCCTCCCAGACCCATGGCCTGCAGCATCAGCATGCCGGCATAACAGGAGGTCGAGAGCTCGGCGGTGCACTCGGTGATCGAGTAGGTCTCCATAAAGGTCAGTGGCAGGGGCTCCTCCAAGTCCACGAGGTGGGAGAAGCGCTCCAGACCTGGGATCCGCTCCCCGTTGACGTCATCGTACATCCCGTAGCCATTCTGGACCATAAAGCAGAGGACGGCGATCATGTGCTGGGCTATGTCCCCGACGGGGATGAGCAGCGTGCTCCCAGGACGGTTGGCGCACCAGGTATTATGCCCCTCCATGTAGGGCTCTTCGGCGGGGATGTACAGTCGACCGTCGGATAGCTTGCGTATCCGGCCCCGGTGGGCGTCCAGGATGGCGTCGAGGTCGGGAGGTCCGTCGGTCGTACGCTCGACCAGAGCGGGGGCGTCGCGGGTCTCGAATAGGTAGACGCCCTCGTCGTCGGTGAAGAACAACTCGCTGGTGTGAAATCCCGCTGCCGATGGGAATGTTCGGCCGCCGGCGGCTCCTGAGTAGTTCGAGAGATGGGGAGCGTAGCGGGCGTGGCGCATGATCATGTAGTGCCATCCGGTGTTGCCAGCCGCGGCCGTCAAGACCAGCATCTGCTCCAGCTCGGAGAGCGGCAAAGGATCGTGCCGGGAGGTGAACTCAAGCGGCCCGTCGGGGAGCGAGGCGCCCAAAGAGAACCGGCGGGCTCGCCTCCCGAACAGCGCTTCGACCAACGGAAACTCCAGGACGTCTTGCAAGCCGGGCGGGTGTGCTCTGGTCTCCATGAACGTTCTCCTTTCCTGCGGGCGGTCCATATATACCATTACCCACTGTTCGATCTGTGGCGGAGGACTACCGGGCGGGACGTGTCTCTTTCATAAACGCTTCAAGATCCCGTACAACCCACTCCGGTCGTTCCCAGTGCGTCGCGTGGCCACTTTCAGGGTAGAGACCTTCAAGGTGGCACCGGGGATCGCCGCCGCGAGCCGCTCTTGTTCTTCGCGCGGGAAGAGGGGATCCCGCTCTCCCCACAAGATCAAAGTCGGCACATCAATCTCACCAAGCTCGACTACATAATCCCGATCGATCGAAAGTACCGCCTGGTCCAGGTAGTCGCGCCACACGTGGGCCGGGAGTTTGAGGCTCTCGGAGATCGCCGTTTCGAGGAACTCTTGCGGGACCGGATGGTGGATGGTGCCCTCCTGGAACTCCCTAACGAACTCGGGCGGCACGGGATCTTCCAGGGTACGCACCTCCTCCCGTAACCCTGAAAGCGCCTCATTCTCATGCGCCGGCGTTTGCGGAGCGATCAGAACGAGACGGCAAACGCGGCGTGGGTAGCTCAACGCCACTCGTTGGGCAAAAACGGCTCCCGTCGAAGCACCGACGATGGTCGCGATATCGATGCCGAGCGCATCCATGAACGCATCCACGTCGGTGGCGAAGTCATGTGGCGTATAACAGCATTCGGGCTTATCCGAGTCTCCGTGCCCGCGCTGAGTAAGCGCGAAGGCGTGGTAAGACGGCGATAGCAAGGGCAGTACCCGGCTGAAGGAGTACCACGAATCGGAGTAACCGTGCAGGAAGATAATAGCTTTCCCTTCCCGGTCGCCCCGTTCGGCGTAGTGGAGCGTGACGTCTGTCGCGACGCTCGTCGTGGCGAACTCCACGTCGTTAGTCTCGTGCATCGTATTTCCCTTTCCCACGCCCACCTCCACGGTGGGTCGTTTCTCATGCGCCGCCATGATGCCATCTGCACAACTGAGGCGCTACTGCCCGATTTGTGTTCGTCGCTTCTCTTGTTTCAGGTGGGGCGGGTGCTTCCAGCCCAATTGGTTCACAGTTCCTCTAGGCGAGACGGATCACGTAGAACATGCCCCCGCTGTCATTCTCGGCGAGGAACCCGTTCGGGCTCGTGAGGACGTCCTCGAGCGGCTCGTCGCTCTTGGGAACGGTCTGCTGCACCAGGAACGGGGCGAAGTGCACCCGCACCCCGCCCAGGGCCTCGAAGGCCGCCCCCGTCCACTGGTTGGTCGCCTCGGTGACCACGTATTCGTAGCCGAGCGTGCGGCAGCGCTCCCCACCCGCCGCCACGAGCTCGAAGGTATCCTCTTTCGGAAGTTCGTCGGAGCGGGCGATCAAGATGTGGTGGCTGACCTTGCCCTTCTCGTACGCCTCGCGGAATGCCGGGTACCGTTCAGAGAGGGCCGCCAGGGCCGTGGCATCCTGGGCGCCCAATGCACCGTAAACCGGCGCCCAGACCGATATCACGGCGTCGAGGAACGGATCGTCCTTCCGCAACGGGGGTTCTACGTCCAAGGGCGCCATCGTCTCGTTGAAGGCGGCCCCGATGACGCGCCCCTCCCCGTCCAGGATGGCCAGGGATTGCGCCAGTGTCTCCTCGTTGACCTCGAT
>DATMVF010000088.1:0-16879 GCA_035563475.1 Rubrobacter sp. | reverse complement strand
GGGTAGGGGCATCGGCACGGCATTGATGGAGGCTTGCCTCGACCTCGCAGACAACTGGTTGAAGCTTACGAGGTTGGACCTTCGCGTGTACACGGATAATGAGCCCGCCATAGCCCTCTACGAGAAGTTCGGGTTCGAGATAGAGGGAACCCACAGACGGTTCGCCTATCGCAACGGCGAATACGTGGACGCCCACATAATGGCCCGTCTGCGGTAGGGGCGGTGTACTCTTCAGGCAACTCCCACAGGGTTTGGCTCAGCGGCGGTATGGAATAGTCGTCGTAGAGGACGGCTCATAACTGACAGCAGAGGTGCCGCGGCTCGAGGATCTGCTCCACTTCCAGGCTACCGCCTCAAGACGACCAGCGTGGCAAGGGTGAGCCCCGCGTACAGCGCCCACACCCCAACCAGCGTTAGCAGCCCGTTTCTTAGGGGTTTGGGCTCAGGCACGGCCGGGGGCACTCGGGCCTCCTCCCAGACGACGGCCGAGAGGTTCTTGCCGACCGCATCAGAGAGGCGTTCGGACGCGACCCTGGCGAAGGTGTTGACCGTCTGGGCGGCCATCTTTCGGTCGGCACCCCGGTATGTTAGGTCCATGAAGGTCGTGTCCGGGACCCGACGTATTTCCAGGTTATCCAGTAGCTCAGCGGAACTCGCTTGCAGCCCGAGGCTTTGCCTGGTCTCATTGGCCACGGGGCGACTGGCCGCCAGGCGGACCATCGCCGGGGTAGTCTCGCTTAGCCTCGTGTCCGGCCCTGGAGCGGGTGGCCCAACCCTCAGGTCTCTTTCCACCCACACCCGGGCGGTCGGCTCATAGATCGGCTCTCGGAGGAACATGGCAAGGCTAACAAGGGTAACGATAACGGCCGCGACAATGGCGATGAGCAGCGCACCACCCACCGCCCTCACGACCATCGCCGCCTCCACGTTCATGATCCTCCTACCGTTCACCTCCACCTCTCGGACGCCTCATGATAGCGGAAGCGTCAAGGCCCTAGGGACAAAGGACGGGTCCCCGGATCTCCAATGCTTGGCTAGAGCCCAAAACTGGCGGGATAGTATCATTCACCACCTTCGCCTGTACATTTTAGGGTGGGGCTAAGCCCTTCCCCATTTGAGGTTCGCGTGGGGCTTGCGGTGGCATTATGCTTACAGTGGTATGGGATCGTCCGACAGGCCCTGTAGGCGGGAGAAAGGAGGTATGCGACCTTGCACGCGAGGATGAGTACATTGGAGGGATCCCCACACGAAATAGATGAAGTACTGCGGGAGATCAGGGAGCACGTCCTGCCCCTGTTGCAGCAACAGGACGGTTTCAAAGGGTTCATCACCCTCGAGGACCGCCAGAGCGGCAAGCTGATCGGCATCACCTTTTGGGAGAGTGAGCAAGCCATGCAGGCCAGCGAGGAAGTCGGAGTTCGTACGCGCAGCGAGACAGCGGAGGTCACCGGCGACGCGATAGAGGATGTAGAGCGGTACGAAGTCGGCCTCTTTGAGATGTTGGGCCAACTGTAAGTGCCGGGGCAAGAATAATGGCCGGGGTATCCTTCAGGGTATCCCGGCCCTCTATTCATGAGGAGAGAGATGGACAAGAGCTCCGTTCGGAACGAGTTGTTCGCCATGGCGAAGGAGGTTGGTGAGTTCGAAGTCTTCCCCACGCCGAGCGAGGCCGAGGAGGATCCGGACAGTGCCTTCCTGATCTCCACCGGGATCCTCCTGGGGGTCCCTAAGCTGTACATCGTCAGGGTCGAGGAGTTTCACCACAGCGAAGAGGAGGCAGACAAAGAGACAGACACGATACTCCAAGAACAGGAGGGTCACATAAAGAGGGTGCTATCCGAACGCGGAATCGCGCTTAGCGAAGCGGCCTGGAACACGGTGTTCTCCTACGCCGTGTGGGATGAACATCCCTCCAGGACAAGCGGGCGGCTCTCGGAGGATGAGGTGCGCTCGGTAGAGGAGGCGTTCGACGCACTAGGGTTAGATCCTTAGCCCCGAGCGGTAGCGCAGTGTGCGGGGCTGGGGGCCACTACGGAGTCCCGGACTTTCCTCTTTGCCCTCACTCACAAAATGGAACGTGTTTTCCAGGAAGTATGGTCGCCCGTTCCGTCGTCAGGATCGTCCCAACTGTAACCGATTTGCTTATGTTTCCGGATCGTACTGAAGAGGTATAGAGATCCGGGAGGTCCGCCTCTGAATTCGGGGCTCGGCGATTGTCCCAACAATCTTATACTTCCTTTCCCGAGCCCCGAATAGGCGCCTCCCGTATATACGAGGGCATTCCTCGAGTGGACTATCAGATGTCTGACAGCGCCGTGCATAAGGGTTGAACCCTTATGCACGACGAGCTATCAGCTATAAGCTTTCAGCCAAGAACAAAAAGCTGAAAGCTTAGTGCTGACGGCGCGGGTAGCAGAAGGTTGAACCTTCTGCTACCCGCTGTGAGTCAGTCTCCGACCCGCTTGGCCGTCCCCCGCGGTTCGAACCCCGACCCCACAAGCTTGGAGGGCTTGGTCTGGACGAACGCAAACTGACTGCCATCGGGGGCGATGAACATGTCGATCTGCGAACCATCCCCAAAGGTGACGGTGCCTGTGCAATCCGCCTTGACGGTGTACGTGGCGGAGACGCGCTCGTTACGAGTAACCTCTCCGTTAGAGTTAGAGGAAGCGACGCCTTTCTCCTTACCGTTGCCGTCAAACACAGCATACCCTGCAATGGCGAACGGTCTCTGATCATTCCCCTTGATTTCAACCCCATCAAAGGCGAACAGATACGTCCCGTGAAGCGTGGCCACGGAGCACTTCTTCGCCCCAGCGTCCTCGTTGTTTGCATATACCACCCCAGCCGCCAGGACACCCAACATGAGGGCGGCTATGGTCGACAACGTGATAATACGCTTCATGCGCAACCTCCTCTTCCCGGAGCAGGGCGGGCGACCCGCTCCATTAGCGTATGAGGCCACCCTACATCTCTGAACGGGTGCAGCACAACCCTCAAGTGAGTGATTTTGCGGTTACTCTAGTCGCTTCGAGCACACCACCTAACGCATGAGGGGCCTATTCACCCGAGTGCGTGGATGTTAGGGGCGTTTGTCCCGGTTCGGTCCCGGGTAACTGTTCTCAGGACAGGGAATCGTTCTGCTCCGAGAAGGGGAGATAGATATGGCCCAGTGCGAGGTCTGCGGAAACGAGTACGATAAGGCCTTTCAGGTGAGCGTGGCCGATGGAGACTCGCACACCTTCGACAGCTTCGAGTGTGCCATCCACGCCCTCGCCCCGGTCTGCGAGTACTGCAACGTCAAGGTGATCGGGCACGGCACCGAGGAGGGCGGCTCTTTCTACTGCTGCGCCCACTGCGCGCGTATGGCCGGCGCGGAAGGCGTCTCGGACCGGGCCTGAGCTAGCTTCTCTCCGGCAGGTAGCCCATAACAGCGCGCAGTCCGAAGTCCGTGGCGACGATCTCTTTAGAGGTCTTCTCGTCGGCCTCCTGACCGAACGTCATGCACCTCAGGCAAAGCTCGGAGACCATCAGCCCCGTGTTCCCAAGACGTGCGTACTCCATACGCTGCTCCTCTCGGATCTCTGCCACCGAAAGGCCGTACTCTAGCATACGAGCCTCGGCCGACCTCACTGGCCACGCAAGGCGCGAGGGTGGTACGATGGGTGCGTTCGAGTTCTGGAGGGCTGAGAGTTGCAAGGTTCGGATGCGGGTAAGTTGCGCGATCCGCGCGTTCCACTCATTCCTCCGACGGCCGTTCTGGCCTGCTGGGCTCTGGGCGCGCTCGTCTTCGCGTTTCTGCCCCAGGGCTCGGAGGCAAAATCCGTAATCGCCACGGCTTTCTCCCTTTCTACAGCCGCCTTCGCCGCCGGGATCCTGCTGCGCGCCGCACCGCGCGCGGATGGCCACGAGCAGGCCTTCCTGCGGCTCATGGGACTTGGCATGGTCTGCCGGCTCGCCGGGAACTCCCTCTGGAGCGCGTCGCACCATTTGGGACTTGGGTTCGTCACGCCGGTGGCACCGCAGGACGTTGCCTACGCCATCTCATACGCGTTGCTGGTAGGAGCGATGCTCCATCTCGTGGCGCTGACCACGCCCAGGATCACGCTGGTCAGCGCCCTGGACGCGGGAGCCGTCATGCTCTCGGTCGGGACGCTGGTCTGGTACTTCGTCCTCGGTCCCGCAGCGACCGAGGCCGGGCTAGGGAGTGTGCGCGAAGCCGCGGCCGCCCTCTCCCAGCCTGTCTGCGACGCGGCCCTGCTCTTCCTCGGGCTCGTGGTCGCCTCGGCCTCGATCAGGCTCCGTTTCTCTACGTTTCTGAACGGGGGTTTCGTGGTGCTGCTCCTCGCTGATGCCGCTTACCTGGACCTTCGCTCCGTCGGGCCGTATCAGAGCGGCAACTGGCCGGAGATGTTGTGGGCTCTGGGCATGATCCTGCTCGGTCTCACGTCGACGACCTCCCCTGAGGTTCCTGCCGACTCGAACGTCGGGCGGATACAGCCGTGGCGGATAGCCTTGTACTGGCTCGGTCCGCTCTCCCCGCCCATGCACTTCATTATCCTACTCGTCTGGGGCGCCATGAACCCGCCGCTGCCGGCTTACGTGCTCGCGGGATGTGCCGTGCTCCTGCTGTACTTGGCTTTGAGGATCGGACTGGTCTCGTCGGTCAGCAAACACCTCGGCCAGGAGCGGGAGGAATCGGCCCGTATAAAGGAGCAGGGCCGCCTTCTCTACGAGTTACACGACACGGCGAAGCAGGAAGTGCACGGCATCTCGCTGACGCTGCAGGCCGCCCTCGACACCGAGCGCCGTGGAGACCGTGAGGAGGCGCTGGAGATGTTCGGGAGGGTCTTGGCGGCGTCGAGGGAGGCCGAGTTCAGGATCTCCCGTCCCTACGACGAGCTATCTGCCCTGCGCGGCGAGAGTCCGCCCGGGGCCGCAGACTTCCTCCGCCAACGCCTGCGGAAGTTCGAGGAGTACTTCGGGGTGAAGACCCACGACGACATCCAGGCCTCTCTGGAGGTATTGAACCCGGCCGAGACCGCCGCCCTTATCAGGGTATTCGTGGAGGCATTCTGGAACGTCGCCAAGCACTCGGGCGCGGGCAACATGTACCTGGAGTCCCGTCGGGTTGGCCCAGTGCTGATCGTCCGCGTTCGGGACGACGGCCGCGGCTTCGACAGGAGAGAACCCCCACCGGGCCTCGGCCTGGAGTACATGCGCCGGCGTGCCGGAGAGGTCGGCGCCGATCTCGATGTAATCTCCACCCCGGGACGCGGTACTGCGGTGCAGGTAAGGTTCCTCAAGCGCCGGTACACCGCCGACTCGTAGCCGGGTTCTCCCGCGGTCTGCAAGGAGTGGGCGCGCCGGCCGAATCCCCGGCGTTCTCGCCTTACCTCTACGGCTATTCTTTGTGGTTGCGTTCGAAGTAGCGGTTGGTGATGGGCATACGCCTGTCACGGCCGAAGGCCCTTTCTGTGACCTTTATGCCCGTCGGGGCCTGGCGACGCTTGTACTCGGCCCTGTCCACGAGTTGCACGATGCGACGCACATCGTCCTCGTCGAATCCCGAGGCCACGATCTCTGCCACACCCCTGTCATCCTCTATGTAGGCTTCGAGGATGGGATCCAGAACCTCGTAGGGCGGCAGGGAGTCCGTGTCGCGCTGGTTCTCGCGCAGCTCGGCTGTGGGCTCCTTGGTGAGGACCGAATCGGGGATGATCTCGCGGTTCTTCCTCTCGTTGAAGTGCCGCGCCACCCTGTAGACGAGGTTCTTCGGCACATCCTTTATGACCGCGAAACCACCAGCGGAGTCGCCGTAGAGGGTGGAGTAGCCCACGCTCATCTCACTCTTGTTGCCCGTAGAGAGGACGATCCAACCGAACTTGTTGGAGAGGGCCATCAGGATGTTGCCCCTGATGCGGCTCTGCAGGTTCTCCTCCGTCACGTCCTCGGGGAGCCCCTTGAAGGCACCCTCCATCATCTCCCTGTAGGCGTCGAAGGCCGGACCTATAGGTATGGTCTGGGTGTCTATGCCGAGGTTCTTGGCGAGCGCCGCGGCGTCGGTATTGCTCCCTTCCGAGGTGTAGCGGCTCGGCATGAGGACACCCGTTATGTTCCGGGGACCCAGGGCCTCGACGGCGAGGGCGGCGGCCAGAGACGAGTCTATACCGCCCGAGAGACCGAGCACGGCCCGAGAGAACCCGTTCTTGCGGAAGTAGTCCGCGAGGCCCAGCACGAGGGCTTCGAGTACCTCGCCCTCCTCCGGTAGGGAAGGTTCGATCCTGGGTTCGACCGGTTGCACGGCGGGCGTCTCGTGTCGGGGAACTCGTACGACCTCGGGTTTATGCTCGGCGTTCTCCTTGCGCGGCCTGGGATCGTGGAGGCGTTGCATGAGCGAGTGATCCGGGTACAGGTCGACGAGCAGCAGGTCTTCCCTGAACTGGCCGGCCCGCGCAACGAGCCTACCCTCGGGGTCGAAGACGACCGAGTGGCCGTCGAAGACGAGCTCGTCCTGGCCGCCCGTGAGGTTGCAGAAGAGCACGTAGCAGCCGTAATCCGAAGCCCGCACGCTCAACATCCGCTCCCTGGCGGCGCCTTTCCGCCTGTGGTAGGGGGAGGCCGAGATGTTGAGGAGGACGCTAGCCCCGCCGAGGGCCTGCTCGCGGGCCGGTCCGCCAGGGTACCAGATGTCCTCGCACACGCTCACCCCGACGAGGGCTTCGCCCAGACCGAGGATCGGAGCTCCCGATCCCTCCCTGAAGTAGCGATTCTCGTCGAAGACGCTGTAGTTCGGCAGGTAGCGCTTGTGGTAGCGGTACAGTACCCCGCCCCCGGATAGAAGGGCGCAGGCGTTGTACAGGTCGGCGTCCAGGTCGACGAAGCCCGCGGCGGCGACCACGTTCTCGGGTACCCGTCCGGCGAACTCGTGGAGCGCCCTCACGTTCTCCTCGATAAAGCTCTGGCGCATGAGAAGGTCCTCGGGCGGATAGCCGGGGATGGTCAGCTCGGGGTATGCAACGAGCTCAGCGCCCGAATCCGTCGCCCGCTCCAGGGTGTCGGCCATCTTCTCGACGTTCCCCCAGATATCCCCTACGGTGGTGTTGATCTGGGCCAGCGCAACCCTCATGCACTAAATATATCGCGCCTGATGCGTTCGTGCCTGCCGGAGTTCGTGCTTGAAGAGTGTACATCGGCCAGGCCACCTGCGGCTTGTCAGCATGTTGCTCTCTCCCGTAACCTAACTCGTGATTCGTAGCAGGTCGATGCTTTGCGAATCGCCCTAGAAGATAGGGTCTGGCGGTGTGTCCGACAGGAGCTGACGTGCCGCCCCGGCCACCCTCCGCAGGTAACCTTCTTCTTTCGGGACGAACTCGCTGAGGTGTATCCGCGTTGCAGAGATCCTGCCTTCAGCATACTCGCGGGCGGGCGCCGAACCCATCTCGTAGAGTGCTTGCACTTCATCGAGGTCGAGCCGAAACACGGCCTCGACCTCCTCCTTCTGGAGACGAAGGTCCCCTGGAGATGTGGCGTCGCACACGAGGAAGACCTCATGAAGCTCCCTGTCGCAGCCGTCGGGTATCTCCTGCTCCACCCTGCGGGTTCCGAGCGGGATTAGCCTCTCGGGTTCTATCCGCAAGCCGAGTTCTTCCTCGACCTCCCGCAGACCGTCTACCGTCTCCTCCCCTGAGGCAAGATGCCCCGCGGCGGTAACGTCGAGGTAGCCGGGCCAGGTATCTTTCGTGGCGGCGCGCCGCTGGAGGAGCAGGTAGGACCCTTCGGGGTCGGAACCGCAGATCCAACAGTGAAAACAACGGTGCCACAGACCAAGCCGGTGCGCCTCGCCTTTTGGAACGACCTCCCCTGTAGGCAACCCTGACTCGTCCAGGATGTCGAGCAACTCGTCCACACCGAAAAGAGTAGCACTTCAGCTAGTCAGCACGGCGCCATGCAGGCGCCTTGTCAGCAACTCAGCCAGGACTTGCGCATGTGAAGGCTGAAATGCTGAAATGCTGAGAGCGCCCGCCAGGGCGCGTGCTGACATGCTGCCGACGAAGGAGGCACCGTGACCACCGTCCACATAACCAGTTTCTTCGAGGAAGAGTACGTCCGTCGCATACGGGAAGTGGACGAGCGGTTGCAGGTCCTCTACAGGGAGGATCTGGTCCCGCCTCCGCGGTGGCCCGGAGACCATGCTGGACCTGAAGAATGGGAGAGAACGCCCGAGGGCGATGAGGAATTTCTGGCGATGCTCGGGGAGGCCGAAGTCCTCTACGACTTCCCCCGCGGCCACGTCGAGGATCTCGTCGAGGTCGCCCCCAGACTCAGGTGGGTGCAGGGAAGCATGGCGGGAGCGGGAGAAGTGGCGCAGAAGGCCGGCCTTGGTGAGACGGATATCGTGGTGACGACGGCCGGCGGCGTCTACTCGGGGCCGCTCGCCGAGTTCGTGCTCATGGCGATGCTCCAGTACGCCAAGGAGCTCGACCATTTGAGACGCGACAAGACAGAGAAGATCTGGCGGCAGGGGGCGGTGGGGAGCCTGGAGAACAAGACGCTCTGCGTGCTCGGAATGGGGAGTATCGGTCGTGCCATAGCAACTCGGGCTCGACCCTTCGGTATGCGCATAATCGGGGTCAAGCGCACGGTGCGCGAGGACGACGAAGCCTGGGACTACGCCGACGATCTCTACCCGACGGCCGAATTGCATGCCGCGCTCGGCGAGGCTGATTACGTCGCCGTCACGCTTCCAGGCACCCCCGAGACGCGGCGGTTGCTCGACGCCGGGGCGATAGCCGAGATCAAGCAGGGGGCGTACTTCGCCAACGTGGGAAGGGGCTCCGTGGTCGATGAGGCTGCGCTCGTCGAGGCGCTTCAGGGGGGCCACCTCTCGGGGGCGGCGCTCGACGTGTTCGAGGTCGAGCCTCTGCCCGAGGAGAGCCCCCTGTGGGAGCTCGACAACGTGATCGTCAGCGCCCACACGACGGATGTCGTGCCGGCCCTGATCAACGCCGCCCAGACTGATCTGTTCTGCGAGAACCTACGCCGTTACCTCGCCGGCGAGGAGCTGCTCAACGTGCTTGACAAACGCCTGCTCTACTAGTGCGGATCGAGGAAGTGGGCTTCCTCGATCCGAGCTGTCAGCAGTCAGCCGTCAGCTTTCAGCTTGTTCTTGCGGAAGGCCGACCTTTATGCGAAACGTCTCGTAGCATCTTCTGCCTCCAAAGTCTCTTACGGTAGACTACAGGGAGAGTTTGACCAGGAGGAAGTTGGGCGAAGGGTCTCCGGCCGCGGATGCACCGCAGAGGGCTTTACCCCCAATCCATGAGTGGCAAGGCGACCAATCCCAAGCGGCGCCTCATATTAGCCGCTACGCGAAAGAGATGTAGATCGCGACCGCCACGGCCGTCAGGACCACGCTGAGGATCAGCAACTCTCTCAAGGGCTCACCCCCTCTAAGGCTGCACGGGATCGCGCTCTTGCAGGGAGTAGAGCCTCGCGTACAGACCGTCCGAGGAGACGAGGTCTTCGTGGGTACCCGCCTCGGCGACGCTGCCGTCTTCGATCACGAAGATCGAATCTACGCTCCTGACCAGCCTGAGCTCGTGGGCGATGACGAAGGTGGTGCGGCCTTCTGTCAGGGCCCTCCAGCTCTCCTCGACGGCGGCGGCGGCCTCGGCGTCGAGGCCGGCCTGGGGCTCGTCCAGGATCAGGATAGGTGTGTCCCTGAGCATGGCCCGGGCGATGGAGATGCGCTGCCTCTGCCCACCGCTAAGACTCTCGCCGCGCTCGGAGAGAACGGTGTCGTAGCCTTCCGGCAGCTCCCGGATAAAGCTGTCGGCCCCGGCGAGCTCGGCTATGGCCTCGATCTCCTCCCTGCTCGCCCCCGGCCGGCCGTAGGCTATGTTCTCGGCGACCGTCGCCCTGAAGAGCAGGGGGTCCTGCGGCACGAAGGTCACGGAGTCGCGCAAGGACTTGAGGGTGAACTCCTTTACGTCTTCACCATCGACGAGGACCCTTCCTGCCTGCGGGTCGTAGAGGCGTGCGATGAGGCTGGTGACCGTGGTCTTGCCCGCGCCGCTCACCCCGACCAGCGCGACCCGGCTCCCCGCTTCGACGTCGAAGTCCATGCCGCGCAGGACCTCTCCGGCCTCGTTCTCATAGGCGAAGCGTACGCCCTCGAAGGTAACCCGGCCGTCGAAGGCGGGCGCGGGGCGAGCCCCGGGAAGGTCCTTGACGGTGGGCTCCGCGTTCAGTAGCTCTATGATCCGCTCTCCCGAGACGAGTGATGTGCCGATCTGGTTCACCTGCCGGCTCAGGGCCCACAAAGGGGAGAGAAACAGGGCAAGGTAGGCCACGAAGACGGTAAGGTCGCCCAAAGAGAGGGCGCCGGACAGTACCTGCCTCGCCCCGAAGTAGACCACAAGCGCCGTGCCGAGACCTCCGACGATCCCGAGCACGGTGCTGAACTTGGCTTCTATCACCGCGCTGTCCACGCTGGCCTTGAGAGACTCCCTGCTCTCCTTCCTGAAGCGTCCCATCTCGTCTTCCTCGCGGGCGAAGAGCTTGACGGCCTTTATACCGATTATGGCCTCCTGCATGACGCTGGCGATCGCCCCTTCCCTCGTCCTGACTATTCGCATCCGCTGCACGAGCGCCTGCCTGTAGCGTTTGACGGCGAGGAACAGGAAGGGTACGGTGACGAGGGCCAGCAAAGTCAGCTGCCAGTCGAGCCAGAGCATTACGACCAGCATACCGAGCAGGATCATGACCGAGGAGAACACCTCGACCACCGAGTCGACAAGCATGGTACGTACCTCTTTCACGTCGCTGGTGACGCGGGTTATGGTGTCCCCCGTGCGCTTCTTGCCGTGGTAGTCGAGCCCGAGGGCGTGAACCTTCGCGTAGAGGGCCTCACGCATGTCGAAGACGGTCTCCTGCCCGAGCTTCTGGAGCAGGTAGCGCCGGAACGAGGCGACGCTCCTGGTTACAGTGAAGATCAAAACGATGAGGAATGCTATCCCGGCGAGCAGAACTGCCTTGTCCTCCAGGTAAGCGGGCACCGCCTCAGGGAGCGACTTGTTGTCGGTCAGCACGTAGTCGATGGTCAGCGCGAGCGGCCATGGCTGCGCAAGACTCGTCAGCGTCTCCAGTAGCAACACGCCGAGCGCCAGTACAAGCCCGCCCCGGCGAGGCCTCAAGAAAGGCGTAAAGTTGGAGAGCGTCTCAGCTGTGCGCCTTAGCCCGGCGCGAAGCTCCTTCAATCTATTCACCCGTATAGGATACCGCACCGCCCGCGGGTAGAATGTGCGAGCTTACCCAACCCTAGAGCACGGAGGACAATGTGACCAGAAGGATCCTCGCGGCCGTAGAAGACCTTATGTTCAGAAGCAAGATCTCCGAGACGGCATCCCAACTCGGCATCGAGGCGACTTTCCCCCGCAACCCCAGGCGACTGCTCGAGGCCATGCACGAGTCCCCACCGGACCTGCTCGTCCTCGACCTCAACTCCGCCCGATTCGAGCCGCTTACGCTCCTCGAGGACGTGAGGTCCGACGAGGCGACGCGTGATGTCCCTACGGTCGGCTTCCTCTCCCACGTCCAGAAAGATCTGGCCGTCGCCGCTCGGGAGGCCGGCTGTGACCGCGTCGTAGCCCGCAGCGCTTTCACCAAAGACCTTCCGCAAATTCTAGCCGGCCGCACCCCGGGCACCATCGACGAGGCCGGCGTTGGCTGAGGGCGGAGGGTGGAAGCGGCTCCGCAGCGAGAGGCTCATGGAGACCCCGTACTTCTCGTTACGCTCGGACAGGCTGCAACTCCCTGATGGTGGGATCAAAGACCCCTACTTTGTCATCGAACGCCCCGACGCCGCGATAATCTTCCCGCTCACCGCGGGCGGCGAGGTCGTCCTCGTCAACCAGTACCGACCGCCGCTCGAAACGATGGAGCTCGGCCTGCCCGCAGGGCTCGTCGAAGAGGGCGAGAGACCGGAGGAAGCGGCCCGCCGCGAGCTCTCGGAGGAGACGGGCTATACGGGCGGCGAGTGGGAACAGTTGGGCTCCGTGGCCTCATCCCCCAGCCTCAAGGACAACCGGGCCTATCTCTTCCTGGCCCGCGGCGTCGGGGAGAGCACGGCGCCCGATCCCGACGAGCACGAGCTCGTGGAGGTGGTTCGCGTGCCCGTGGAAGACCTCTTGAACCTCGTCCGCTCGGGCAAGATAGTCAGTTCGAGTGGGGTTGCGGCCATCATGCTCGCCCTGGAGCGGCTGCGGGAAGACTCGTGAGCGTGGAGCCGCCGAGGAACTCCATAATCGGCGTGATGCCGGACGCCAACGGATGGGGCAAACCCGATATCTACATGGCCAAGCGTTGCCGTTGAAGTCAGGCATCATACGTAATCCAGTAGATCCTGCTGAAAGGATAAGCGGAGCGCTCGCCGCGATGGATTCCCGCGCAAGCGGGAATCCACGTCCTTTGGAGTCTTTATCGGATACGAAGCGATCTCGTGGCGACCTGACATGCCTCTCTTCTTCCGGACTTGGTATCAGGATCAGAGATGTTCTGCAGGCAAGGAAAGAGCCCGGAACTGTATGCTCCGGGCTCATTGCTGATCGTTTGAGTCGGTGGTCTAGCAGGTAAAAGAGCTGCCGCAGCCGCAGCCGCCCTGGACGTTGGGGTTGTTGACGGCGAAACCGGCGCCCATGAGACCGTCCACGTAGTCGAACTCAGAGCCCGTGATGTAGGGTACGCTCATGGCGTCCACGAGCACCCTGACGCCTTTGGTCTCGAAGACCTCGTCGTCGTCGGCGACCTCGTCGTCGAAGTAGATGCTGTACTGGAAACCGGAGCAGCCTCCTGGCCGCACGCCGATACGCAGCGCGAGGTCTTCCTCACCTTCCTGGGCCATGAGGGTCTTGACCTTCTCGGCGGCGTTGTCAGTGATGTTGATGATGGTTGCTTCCTTCTGTTCCATCAGCACCTCCCGTGCTGTAGTCTGCTATCTAGTAAGGAAATTATTACACCGCCAACCGCATACTTCAACGCCGCTTTCGCGAAGTACGGCCAGCCCTTCCACGCAGCATCTTGCCGAGTCTGGCCTTCTGGGCCGTCACGTACTTCCTCGACCTGGCCAACAGCGAGGCCGGGTTCACGGCTCCGAGCGCCCTTCTCCAACGCGGCAAGCGCTCGTAGGCTCGCATAGCGTCCCGGTAGGCGGAGACTATGTGATCTCTTCCACCGTCCGCGGAGTAGAGGTGATCCGAGTAGGCCAGGGCGAACCGGCGCATCGGCGCCTCCTCCACGCCTGCGGCCCCGGAGAGGAGAAGTACCCGCTCGGTGGGGGTCAGCGCGGGCGAATCGGCCACGATGCTCCTGTTCGGCGGCAGCACGTCGCGCAGCCGGCCCGTCAGGTCCCTGTAGAGGTCCTCGGGCCTGCCGCGGGAGAGGAGTGCCCTCTTGGAGGCCGGTACGACCGCCACGATCAGAGGGGGCACGAGCACGAAAAGAGGCCACACAGGAAGAGTGATCTGCCCGGAGCGGTCCGTGGTGGTACCTTGATCCGCCTGGTTCTGGTTCTGCTCCCTGGCCCGTTGCTGTGCCCTGTTTTGCGCGAGCTGGCTCCTGTCCTGGCTGTTCTCGGCGGCCTGTATCCCGCTGGCCACAGGAAGCTCGGGCCGCGGGGCGTTGGCCTCCATCGCGTCCGGCATGGAGAAGCCCGGCGTCGGGTTGAAGGGGTACCAGCCGACACCGGGGAAATAGGCCTCTACCCAGGTGTGCATGTTGCTACCCCTTACCAGGTACTCTCCCTGGCTCACCTCTTCACCCGAGGTGGACCCGTAGACGACCCGCGAGGGCACGTTCATGTCGCGCAAGAGGAGCGCCATAGAGGTCGAGAACTGGGTACAGAAACCTTCCTTGCCCTCACCCAGGAACTCCTCTACCGCCTTGTCCGCCCTGCGGTAGCTCACATCGAGGTTGTAGGTAAAGCCGCCGTCGTAGATCAGGTATCGCTCGATCGCGCGGGCCCTGTCGTAAGGCGTCGCGGGATCGTATCGGCGTTGGATCTTCTGCGCCGTCTCGCTGACCACGGGCGGGGTGTCTTCGGGAAGTTGGAGGAACTTCTCCTCCACCGAGGACGGGTAGACGCTGCCCGCGCCCCTGAGCTGTGCCCCGGTTGGCTGCGGGATCTCCGAGAACACCTCGTAGAAGTCACCCTCTTCGAAGGGTTCGGCCGTCGACCAGGAGCCGTCGGAGTTCGGGCTCGCCCGATACTCGGAGGTACGCACTATCTTGTACCCGCCGAAGATGAGGTCCGTCTGGGCGTTGAGAACCTGCACCCTCTGCAGCACGGGACGGGTCTCGACATCCGGCGCTATCTCCTCCCCGTCGTCGGCCGCCGGCTGCGTGGTGTCCGACCACCGGACGCCGTCGAAGTAATCCATCGTTCCGCCGCGCCACAGGAGCGGTTCGGAACTTCGGATGCGCAGGAGCTCGGCCTCCCTCCCGGCCGTAAGGTAGTCTCCCACATCGGCCTGTACTCCGAGCCTTGAGGTGCCGCCCGTCCCTATGCGCGTCCAATCTATAAGTCCGGCGCTGACCGTCTGGTCGGATAAGGGCATCCTCGGCACGAGGAGCACCAGCGCGACCACGATAGCCCCGGCCACGACAGCCGGGCGGCCAGGACCATCCGGTCCGGCCACACCCGTGGAGAGAAAGAGTCCCACGGCGCAGACCAGGAAAACGGCGAAGAAAGGCCCCGCCCCATCCTCGAAGCTGATGGTCGAGAGTGCGCCTATGGTCAGCCCCAGAACGGCCACGGAGATAACGGGGCTCTCCTCGTATAGGGTGGCGGAGGTCGCGAAGGCCACCAGGATCATGACCAGGGGAATGAGCACGACGAAGAGCCCCGGGGCGAGATCGTAGGGTACGGGCTGGACGTACATGGTGTTCGCCGCGCCGTAGACATCGCCCCCTACGATCCTGAAGGACTCCTGCCAGCCCGAGACCGAGAAGAGATCCGTGCCGTACACCGCGACCACCGTATATGCAGCTATGGCGGGGAGGAGAAGCACGAACCGCCACCTGCCCGCCGAGCCGACGAGCGCCGCCACGACCGCCGCGAAGAACATGGGCAACAAGGCCTTGTGCCCGGCTATGACCGTGACCACGGAGAGCGCCCCGAAACCCCCATCGGCACCGTCGTAAGTCTCGCCCGTGAACAGGATGCTGAAGGCGCTGCCCGTCGCGAGCACCGCTCCGTAGAGCCACAATCTCGTCGCCAATCCGTTCATCGCACGGCCCCGACCCCCCTGGCGCCCGAGAGTCCCGCCGCTCCCGCAGGGTGGCTAACGATGCGTACCGTGGCCCCGGCCGCTTCCATGGTGCCCACGCTCCTGAGAAACTCCGCCTCGCGGCCCTGTGCGGCGCTCCCCGGCACAGGGGGCGTCCTGTAGGTGTGGGTGGCGAGGGCGACCACGATCACAGAGAGACCGGCCTCCCTGAGCTTGCGGACGCAGTGCGGCAACTCGCCGTCGCGGGTGCGCGAGACGAGGACTACGCCTTCCCCGAGTCCCCCCCGCTCCCCGAGCACGGTCTCCGCCAGGTGACGGCTCCCGTCGGCGCGCGCCGTCGCGAGGTGCCTCATCGCCTCCCAGTAGGAATCTTCGTCGGATCCGAAACCAGTGTCTGTGCCGCTACTGCCCGTATCGAGCAGCCTGAAAGGCAGACCCTCCTCGGCAAGGTGCGTGAGAACCGAGGCCGCCACCGAGACGGCGTCCTCGATCTCGTTCTCCTGGGTCCTCAGCCCCTCCCTGCGCAGATCCAGGACCACGGTGTGGCGCCTCGGGGCCTGCAGGGAGAACTCCTTGACGAAAAGCTCCCCCGTGCGTGCCAGGCTCTTCCAGTGGATGTGACGCCTGTCGTCGCCCCTGCGGTACTCCCTCAGGTTCGCGAACTCCTCGCCCCGCCGGCCGCGGGACCCCGTGGTGCCGGCCTCCACGTTTCCGCCCCGCAAGGGAAAGCCCCGAAGTTCGTAGACCTGCGGGTAGACGACCACCTCGGTCGTCTCCCTGTCCCTCCTGGAGAACCGGAGCAACCCGAATGGGTCTGCCACCCTGACCTCCGCGGGGCCAAGGGTGTAGACGCCCCTGCGCGCGAAGGTCAGGGGGACCTCGATCCTGCTCCTCTCCCTCGTCGCCGAAAAATCGAAGCTGCGCGGTCCGGGGAGACGGTCGACCACGCTCGCCTTCGCCGCGCCGAACCGCGAGCGCTCTAGTAGGAGCCGTAACCGCGCGGGGCTGCCGGCCGTGATACGGATACCGGGAGGCAGGACGCGCGAGTAAAGAAGGCCCCTGGTGCCAACCACCCCGAGGACGAGGGATGCGAGCGGCAGGGCAAGGAGCGCGTAAGCAAGCTGGTGGAACTGGGTGGTACCGATAAGACGCGCCACGACCAACGTGACGACGCCGGCAACGAGCGCCTGCCAGCCGCGGGCCGTCGGCCTGATGGAGAGCCGCGAGGCGCCCCTCCCGGGCAAGTGCCCTTACACCGCCTCGGTAACAGGGACGGAGCGCAGGATGTCCTGAACGATCTCACGGGTGGCGTTGTCGGGCCCGATGCCGTCCTCGGAGCTGGTGGCCGAGGGTATGATCCTGTGCGAGAGTACGCTGGAGGCCATCGCCTTGACGTCGTCGGGCGCGCAGTACGAACGCCCGTTCGCCGCCGCCCGCGCCTGCGAGGCGGCCAGTAACATCCTGCTCGCCCGTGGGGAGGCGCCGAGATAGACGTCATCGCGTCCCCGGGTCGCCGAGGTCACGGAGACGACGTACCTGAGTACGGCCTCACTCGTATAGACGTCCTCGACGAGATTGCGCATCTCCAAAAA
>DATMVF010000087.1:0-12266 GCA_035563475.1 Rubrobacter sp. | reverse complement strand
CAGCTGCCCGACCGGGGCGTCCGGGTCCTCGACGAAGAAAGTCTCGGAGTCTATAGGAAACATCACCTCGCAGACCTTGCCCGGGTGCTGGCTCGCCACGTTCTCCAGGGCTCGCTCGATGCTCTCGGCCTGTATCGCCACCCTGAAACGCGCCGTTCCACTGCTCACCTGGACCGAGATTCTTATCATTCCCCACACCCTCTTTCCGCGCTAGATAGCCATGATCATTACTCCTCGATTATACTTCATGATCCTCACTGAGAGTAGTGAAACATTGTCGAAAGCGGGAGAATGGAGGGTATATAGGCCGGAGGTCGAGGATGGGCTCCTACCCGCGATGGTCTGCTTGCAGGCCCTTCCCACATCACACGCCAAACACTGCAAATTTCTTGACAAAATCAAGTACTTAGTTGACAATAGCATATGTTTGAGAAGGTGGAGACTGGTGGTGGTCCGATGAGGGACGAAGATTTCGACCGGCGGGTAGGGGATGTCCGGCGCTTCAACCGTTTCTGGACGCGGCGGATCGGCGTGTTGCGAGACGGGTATCTGGAGAGTCCTTTCTCCCTGACCGAGGTACGCGTCCTCTACGAGCTTGCTCACTGCGATGAGACCACGGCGGGCGAACTCGGCGAGGAGTTGGGATTGGACGCTGGCTACCTGAGCCGCATTCTGAGCGGTTTCGAGAAGCACGGCCTGATCCGCAAGAGACGCTCCCAAGCCGACGGCAGGCGCCGGCTCCTGAGGCTAACGGAGCGAGGTCGGGAGGCCTTCGCCCCGCTCGACGCACGGTCGCGCATGGAGATCGGCGCGATGCTTGGGGGCGTGTCTGTAGCGGGGCAGGAACGTCTGGTAGGAGCGATGCGAACCATCGAGGGGCTACTCGGAGCTCGGCCCGAGCCGGCGGTCCCTTACCTTCTGAGGCCCCACCGGCCGGGCGACATGGGCTGGGTCGTCCACCGCCACGGCGTCCTCTATGCCAGTGAGTACGGCTGGGACGAGCGATTCGAGGCGCTTGTTGCGGAGATCGTGGCGAAGTTCATCCAGCGGTATGACCCGAGACTGGAGCGTTGTTGGATCGCTGAGAGGGAAGGCGAGATCGTAGGTTGTGTGTTCCTCGTCAGGGAGTCGGAGGAGACTGCCAAGCTGCGCCTTCTCCTCGTCGAGCCGGAAGCACGCGGGCTTGGAATCGGCAGCCGCCTGGTGGAAGAGTGCATCCGCTTCGCCCGGCAGGCCGGCTACCGGAAGATCACTTTGTGGACGAACGACGTGCTGAACTCCGCCCGACGCATCTACGAAGGGATGGGCTTCCTGCTCGTCCACGAGGAACCACACCACAGCTTTGGGCATGATCTGGTAGGCCAGACCTGGGAGCTGATGCTGTGATTCTCTCGAGAAGACTCCTTCCGTAACGCTTTGGAGGCGGTCGTGGTGTAGAGTGCTGTTGTGACAGAAGGGACAAGGCAACGGGGTCGCAGTACCGGTGGGATGAGCCGTCGCGGTGCCGCCTGGCTCGCCTGGTCGGTCTGGGCTTTCTCCCTGACTTTGACCGCCCTGAGCCTTGTTCTTCTGGCCCTGAATAGGTCTCATCCTGAGATCCCCATCTACTCCTTCTGGGCAGAGAATATCTTGTTCTCGGTAGGCTTCTCGACCGTGGGCGCAGTGATAGTTCCCCGTATGCCCGCCGAGAACCCTGTAGGGTGGCTTTTCTGTGGGATAGGCTTCTTATGGGCGATAGTCCATTTCGCTGGCGAGTATGCCATCTACACGCTACTGGCGGCGCCAGGATCGCTCCCGGCCGGTGAAGTCGCGAGCTGGCTCTACTCCTGGCCCTGGGTCATCGCGCTCGGCCTCCTGGTGTTTTTGGCCCTTCTGTTCCCCGACGGCCGGTTGCTAAGCGCCCGCTGGAGGTGGTTCGCGCGTCTCAGCGCACTCGCGACGTTGGTGTGTGCGGTTGTGGCGGCCTTCTCTCCTGGTCTGCCTGTCGGCCTCACTGCCATTCGCAACCCGCTCGGTATAGAGGGCCTGCCGAGCCTTTACAAGGCTGTGCAAGTGATCATGCTCGTCCTGACAATCGGCGGGGTCGTCTCGTTGTTGGTGCGCCGGCTTTATGCGAGAGGGGTAGAGCGCCAGCAGACCAGATGGTACACCTATGCTACCGCTGTGGCGGTCAGCGGTGCCGTCCTGGAGTACATCATCTCCGAGCCGCTGGAATTGGTGTGGCTCGGATGGGTTGGACACGCGCTTGTCCTGATCGGCATCCTAGGCATACCGATCTCCATGGGGATCGCCGTAACGCGCTACAGGCTCTACGAGATAGACCTCCTCGTAAACCGCACCCTGGTCTACGGTTTACTGACGACAACCCTGGCACTAGTGTACTTCGCAAGCGTAACGGCGACCCAGGAGATCCTCAGGGCGCTAACCGGCCAGGAGGAGTTGCCCCAGCTCGCCGTCGTTGCTTCCACGCTGGTCATAGCCGCGCTATTCACCCCCTTGAGGGTACGTATCCAGACGTTCATAGATCGTCGCTTCTACCGCAGCAAGTATGATGCGAGGAAGACCCTGGAAGCCTTCTCTGCCAAGCTCAAGGACGAGACAGACCTCGATAGGCTCGGAGAGGATCTGGTGAGCGTGGTCGGCGAGACTATGCGGCCCGCTCATGTAGGCCTGTGGCTTCGCCCGGATACGGGGTGGAAAGACGATAAGGTGGAGAGGTTACGAGTGGATAAGAAGGAGCGCTAGTTTTGTTGCATGAACTTTCGATGTGAATGTGCAGCTCCGCCTTGGGTATCTCCCTGAGGAGCTCCTCGGTGAGCGCGAAACCTCCTAACCCCATACCTAAGCAAGATAGACCATGAGTTGGTCACCGGCCAGACCCCTTTGGCACAAATGCAGGAGTGTAAACCGGTGGTCCAGGGTATAGAGCGTAGGCAAGCGCCCCGTCTCTGGCGGACGAGGGTGGTAAGACACGATACAGAAGGAGTGAGGATGAACGCCTCCAAACTCAATGAAGCGGCGCCGATGATCGTGCGTGTGGTGCAAGGCTCGCTTATGGCGGGCCACGGGGCCCAGAAGCTATTCGGGTCTTTTGGGGGGCCAGGGTTAGAGGGTACCAGCGGCTTCATGGAGATGCTCGGTATGCGCCCGGGTCGCCCCTGGGCCTATCTGGCGGGACTCTCGGAGTTCGGTGGCGGCTTGCTCACAGCCCTGGGGTTCCTCAAGCCTTTCGGCCCCCTCGGTGTCATAGGTTCCATGGCTATGGCCACCAGGAAGGCCCACTGGGACAAGCCCATCTGGGTGACCGAGGGAGGCGCCGAACTGCCCGTCCTCAACATCGCCATCTCGACGGCGCTCATGATCCGCGAGTCCGACGGGTACTCCCTGGATCGACTCTTGGGTATCCGCCTGCCGGCCTGGGTCGGGCTCGTTGGCCTCGTCGGGATCATACTCACCGTGCTCTATGCCGAGCGGGAATCCGACGAAGAAGTGGCGCAGCAGGGGGACCAGGACGCGGCCCGCGAGGATCTGGCCGGACCATAATCGCGGCTGGGTGCCTCGCGCCAATTTGGCTGTGCAGGACTAACGTACTACAAGCGTAATCGACACCCGAGCGGGGAGAGGAGCGCATGTCGGACAAATCAGATGGCCACGAGGTTCATCCGATCGTTCTCGAACTGGCCCGCGGACAGAACTTTGCGGCACTCACTACGCTGTTACCCGGTGGCCACCCGCAGACGCAGGTGATGTGGGTCGATGCTAATGAGCGGCACCTCCTGATCAACACCGAATTGCACCGCCAGAAGTTTCGCAACGTCGAACGAGACCCGAGGGTGACCGTCACTATCTGGGACGTGGAAGATCCCTACCGCTTCGTCGAAGTGCGTGGGGAGGTCGTAGAGAAGATAAAGGGTCAGGAGGCGAGAGAGCACATCGACGAACTGTCCCACAAATACCGTGGCAAGCCTTACCAGACACAGATCCAAAGCGAACGGGTGGTTCTCAGGATCGTCCCCTTACGACAGGTAGTACGCACACCCACCTGAGTTACCATCCCCGACTTCCGCCATGAGCCAGACGCCGCACCGGCCGACCGGCAAGGGTAGAGGCCGGTACACTCCAATGATAGTCTAGCGGCCATGTGGCGGAGACCATGACCGGCGAACGACGCCTCCAGCGGCACGTGGGGAAGATCGCCCGGTGGATCGCCGGGTCGGAGCACATGGTCGCCTTCACTGGCGCCGGTATCAGCACCGACTCTGGTATCCCCGACTTTCGGGGGCCCGAGGGGGTGTGGACGCGGCGCGACGCCGGTCTACCGGCACCAAAGTGGCGTGTACCACCGGATGAGGTAGGGCCGAACGCCACCCATCTGGCACTCTTCGAACTCCAGCGGCTCGGCAAACTCCGGTTCCTTGTCACGCAGAACACCGACAACCTCCACCGCCGCTCCGGCATCAGCCCCGATTCTCTAGCCGAGTTACACGGCAACGGGCAGCTCATGCGCTGTCTGGGTTGCGACCGGCTCTACACCAGGCAGGAGGTAGGGTGGGACAGGGGCCGGTGGGGCCGCGGCTACCGCACCCAGAAGCCGGTGCCGGGCCAGCCTGAGTGCGCCAATTGCGGCGGACGTCTCGTCTCCTCTGTGGTGAACTTCGGGGACTCGTTGCCGCAGAAAGACTTGATGCACGCCGACCACCACGCCCGCCGCTGCGACCTGATGCTCGTCCTCGGCTCCTCGCTCATGGTGCAGCCTGCAGCCTCGCTCGTTGGCCTGGCGCTCAGATCGGGTGCTCGGGTGGTCCTGGTCAACCTGGGAAAGACGCCCTACGACAGGGCGGCGACGCTACGGGTTTGGGCGGGCATAGGCGAGGTGATCCCGCCTGCGGTGGAGAAGGTGAAGTGGGCGCTCGGGGAGCGCTCGGATATTCCTTGAGCACGGGGTACGGCGCTGGAGCGCTCTATCTGGCGTCGGTGCCGTAGTCGTAGGTGGGCAAAGGGCCGCCGGCGTCTCTTAGTATGTAGCCTTCGAACATCCGCTTTACTACGTTGGGCTCGGCCCCTGCGATGTCGTTTTGCATACCAGGGTCCTGCTCTACGTCGTAGAGTTTGGCGTCGGCGCCCTGGTTGGTGCTGAACATGACGTAGCGGTCGTCGCGGGCCCAGACATGGTCGTTGTAGCCGATCGAGAAGTGGGGTCTCGCCTCGGGTTCCCCTCCACCGAGCAGGACGGTGAGGTCCTGGCCTTCCAGCTCCTGCTGCGGCTCGATGCCGAGTGAGCCCAGGATCGTCGGTGCCACGTCGTGGGTGGAGGCGTAGTATTCGCTGGTCTTTCCGGCCCCCTTGCCTTCGGGGTGCCTTATGTAGAACGGGATGTCTGTAACCTCGGGCCAGAGCACGTTGTCCGGCTTGCCCGTATAACCGTGCTCGCCGTGGGCGACACCGTGGTCGGAGAGCAGTATGAGCAGGGTGTTATCGAAGAGGTCAAGCTCTTCCATCTTGTCGAGGAAACGGCCCAGCCAGCGGTCCATCATGGTGACCTCCGCCGCGTAGCGCGCCTTCATCCTCTCCAGCTCCCTCGGCAGCAGGTAGCTGCTCGGGCCGTAGATCACAGAGAACGGTTCCTTGAGGTTGTAGGGCTCGTCGTCGTACATCTCGACGTACTTCTCGGGTGGGTCCCAGGGCTCGTGCGGATCGTAGCTGTCCACGGTGAGGAAGAAAGGCCCGCCCTTGCTCAGGACATCGAGGTACTCTGCGGCCTGGGAGAAGACCATGGGGGAGAACCAGTCGGCCTCCGTCTTACGCTCCTTCACGTTGGCGAAGTACTGGCGCATCTGGCCCGTCATGGCGGGGATGTTGCCCTTGACGAGGGCCTGGTCGACCTTGTCTTTCGGGTAGGTCCACGCCGGCCTGTAATTGTCTGTGGTCTGGCCGCGGAAGAAGTCGAAGGCGTCGAAGCCACGATGAATATTGTAGGAGGGCTTGAACTGGTGCATGTTGTCTGTCACGAGGTAGGTCCCGTACCCCGCTGCCTGCATTGTCTCGGCGAGCGTGATCTGGTGGTTGGGTATCGGCTGCCAGCCCTGCAGGATTATGTCCTCACCCTTGGGCGGCACCCAATCTCTGAAGGGCCAGGTTCTGAGGCCGGTGTGTATGGCCCTCCTCGCGCAGATCGTCGGTATGGACTCGGGGTAAGCCCTGCTAAAGAGCAGGCTGTCCTTGGCAAGGGCGTCGAGGTTGGGGGTCCGGATCTCCTCGTTGCCGTAGGCGCCGACGTGATCCTTCCTCAGGCTGTCGATGATAATGAGCACCACGTTGGTACCCTCTTTGATACCGGGGGGATCTATGGTGATGTTGCGGATGCGCTCTGTAATGCCGCAGCCTGTGGCACCGAGCAGCATCGCCGAGGCCATCCCGGCACCGGCCATCTTGAGGAAGGCTCTGCGGGTCAGAGTGCGGTTTCTCACGAAGCAAGAGCGTACTACGCAACAATGCGACCTACAAGCCGGGCGGCCGCCACCGTGAACCCGCCCACCCTGGCCCGCCAAACGGACTGCTAGAATGATTCGTATGAGAAGCATCATGGCCGTCGGGATCGGGTTGCTACTGGCGCTCGTGCTCGGTTTGCTCGTGGTGCAGGGGATATTCGCGCCGGTCCTCACACGTTTCTTTGGCCTCGAGCGCGCGGGCCCCGCCGCCCTCCCGCTCGTCTTGCTCGTCTTCGCCGCCGCCTTCTCGTTCTACTTCGGGGGGATGGCCGCCAGCTACAAGGCGCCTTCCAGACATCGTCTGCACGGGGTCCTGGTCGTCCCCGTGGCCTTCGTACTTTCCCTGGTGCTCAACCTGGTATTGGGTAAAGGATTCCTGCCCGGCGTAGATGGTGCCTGGGCCTTGGGACAGGTAGTGATCTTCCTCGCTGTCTCCTGCGCGGCCTCCTACGTCGGCGCCCTCCGCGGGGAGGCGCTCTATGCACATAACCAGAAGGTAGCGCGGCGCCGTCGGTAGCATTTCAGCACGCTCAGGCTTTTAGCCTTCTCTTGTCAGCACTTCAGCATTTCGGCTTTCCTGGTGTCGGCTCGCTGCCTGTGCTCGATCGCGAATCGTTCGCCACGATACAAAGCCTCTCCATAGAACCTTCCCTCCGCCATCCGCGAGCTGGCTGACATGCTGATAAGGCGGCAAAGCCGCCGTGCTGACCAGCGCGGTATGGGGAAGGTTTATCCTTCCCCATACCGCTTCAGCGGGCCTGGATACCGATCATTAGGCGCCCCCTCGAGTCCATCCTGGCGTTGGGCTGCCGGCTCGGCACCTCGACTTCGGACGGGTCTTCGCCCGTACCCGTGAGGTAGACCCTGGGTTCCTCGACCCCATCTGTCGGGTCTGAGATGTACCGTCGCCAGGCCATGTCGCCCCAGAGGAACGTGAGCGTTGGTCTTCCTGGGGTCGCATCGTCGAGGGCCGCGTGAACCCTGGGTAGGCCGAAGGCCTTCGAGATGGAAGCTACCGTCCTGGCGTGCTCGCTCTCGTTGAAGAGCGCGATGCCTTCCCTGAGCCGGCGTGCCGGGTCGGAGAGCCGGTCGAGGCTCTCCAGTGCTTTCTGTAGCTCTGCAGCGTTGCGCCGGCTCTCTTCCCTGGCCTCAGAGAGTTTCGCTTCTAGGTCTTCGATCTTGTTCTCGGCGAGTATGGTCTGCGCCTGGGCATCCTCCAGCTGCCCTTCCGGTTCTTCGTCTGCGGCATCGTCGGGCCGGGCTGGGATCCCGGACGGCTCCTCATGGCCGGCACGGATCTCGTCGAGTACTCCCTCCAGTTCGTTCCTGCGGGTCTCGGACACTTCGAGGGCCCCTTCCAGCTCGGTGATGCGGTTCTCGAAATCGGAGATCTCCGCCCCGAAACGCTCCGCCACCTGCTCCAGATCCGCCTGCGAGGAGGATCTTTGGGACAGCCTGGACGCCTCGAGCTCCGCCAGGCGTGCGGTGTAGGTGCGCATCTCGGTCTCTCGCTGAAGGGCGGCTTCCCTCAATCGCTCGTCGAGCGCCCAAGTCTCCGACTTCCTGCGCTCGACTTCGGCCGCCAGTCGCTCCTCGTACCCGCGCTCGAGGAGCATCTTCTCCTCCTCGTGGCGCGCCCTGAGCGCCCTGTTGTCGGCCTCTCTTTGGGCCTGGATGGTCGCGACCCTCTTATCTGCGGACTCTTTCGCCTCGGCCAGCCTGGTCGCGTGGGTCTTCCTCAGGTCGGACTCGCGCCCCTCGGCGAGCGCCTTTATTTGCCGGAGATCCTGTTTGCGCCGTTCCTCCGAGCTGCGGCGGGCCGCCTCGAGCTCGGCGCGCAGCGATTCTATCTCCCCTTGCTGCGTCTCTACGACGTTCTGGAGTTCCAACTCCCTCTCTGCCGCCGCGCTTCTCAGGGCCTGCACGGCCGCCGTCTGACGATCGTCGGCGGTGGCCCGCTCATCGGCCAGCCTCCTTTCGAAGTCTTCATTGAGGGAGCGCTCCAAGACACTCTCCCTGTCGGCGGCCGCGGTGCGGGCCGCCTCGAGCTCGGCCGCGTGGCGCGCCTCCTGCTCCTGGTAAGACGTCCTTAGCTGCTCCTCCCAATGCTCGGAGGCGCTTTTCAGGGCTTCGATCTCCTCCCTGTAGCGCGCCTCCATGGCTTCGCGTTCACGCCTGAACTCTTCCTTGATAGTGTCGAGACGAGCCTCCGAGGAGGCCGCGTCCACTTCTGTGCGTCGTTGCTCTTCGAGCCTGCTACGCACCTCTGCGATCTCGTTTATGTGCTCGTTGCTGAGGCGGAGCTGCTCGTCCGAGTGCCGCTGCTCGAGTGCGAAGATCTCCGCCCTGAGGTCTTCGACCTTACTTTCGGCCTCGACGCGGGCCCGCTCTTTCTCCTCCAGCGCCCCGGCCCGGGAAGAGATCTCCTCCTGCGCAGCCTTCAGCGCCACGGCCGCCCGGTCCAGGTCGCTCCTAAGGTCGGCCACCTCCTGCTCCAGGTTCTCGATCAGGGCGCCAGCCGCCTCCATGCCCTCAGCGAGCGCGGCCGCTTCATCCCTGGGATCCTCGCTCATGATCGCCTCTTCCGTGTTACCCGCAACTTCACGTTGGTCGAAAGGGTAACTCCTGGCAGGCTTGGGGTAAAGACCCTGCACGGTCGCAAAGAGATCAAGGACCTCTTTGCGAGCACTTCAGCTTTTCAGCACGCTCAGCCCTTCGGGCCTCGCTCGTCAGCATGAGAGAACCGCTGCTCGGGGCGGGGTTGGTTTTACGCTGGTGGGGAGGCTAGGGAGGAGTAGTTGACATGCTGACTAGCTGTCTGTGCAGGAAGGGCACACGCCCTCGACGACCATTGTCGCGCGGGTGACCCTGTAAGGGGTATTGTTGCGGATGCGCTCTTCCACGCCGTCGAGTGCGACCCCGGGGACCTCGGAGACCTCGCCGCAACTGATGCACCTGATGTCCAGGTGCGGCTCTACGTTGAGGTCGTAGCGCGTCGGGGATTCGGCCCAGTGTTTCGAGCCTATTATGCCGACCTCTTCCAGTACCGAGAGCGCCTGGTAGACCGTGCCCAGCGCCACCCGCGGGTTCTCGCGCTTGACGATAAGGTAGACGTCCTCGGCCGAAGGGTGTCCCTTCGCCCTGGAGAGGGCCTCGAGTACGGCCCTGCGCTGGGAGGTGAGGGTATAACCAGACCTGCGTAGCTTCTCCCTGACGTCGGGTACGAGCACGCCTGACGTATCTTCCTGCGTTGGCTTGTGATCAGTAACCATTCCTGATTTTAGAGTTTATCATACGGCGTTTTTCGTGCTGCGGTGTACCATACTGCCAGATGTCGCTGATCATCGATGCCCTGGTCAACCTCTGGCGCTCGATCCGAAACGCCCGCGCGCGTCTACTCGGCAGGCCGCCGGAGTACGTGTGGATCGAGGTCAGTGGCCCGCTTGCCGAGTTCGAGACGCCCGTCGGCTTCCTGCGGCGTCGCCTGTCCCAGGGTCCGAGCCCGCCGACGCTGGAGAGGCTGCGCCTGTGGCTCGACCGCGTGTCCGCCGACGGGCGACCGCGCGGGGTCGTGCTCCGCATCAGAGACCTCGATGCCGGATGGGCCGCCATCGAGGAGTTGCGACGTGAGATCCTCGCCTTCCGCTCACGCGGCGGCCGCGTCGTGGCCTACTTCGCCGATCCCGCGGACATTCGATCCTACTATCTGGCGTGCGCGGCGGACGAGGTGCTGGCCACCCCGCTCGCCGAGTTGAACGTGGTCGGCATCCGCGCCAGGGTGGATTTCCTCAAAGACGCCCTCGACAACCTCGGCCTCGAGGCCAAAGTCGTCGCCGTCTCGCCCTACAAGTCAGCGGGTGAGCGATTCGTCAGCAACGACTTCTCCCGCGAGTCCCGCGAGCAGGCCGGACGCCTCCTCGATAGCCGCTTCGAGGAGGTGGTCGAGGCGATCTCCGATGGCCGAGATCTCTCCCCCGAACAGGTCCGCACCAAGATAGACCTCGCCCCTTTCGGCGCATCGGAAGCCCTCTCCGAAGGACTGCTCGACGGCGTCCTCTACGAGGACGAGTTGCCGGCGAGGCTCGGGTCCGAGGAACGACCCGCCGGGTTGGTGGAGTGGGGCCGGGCACGAGGCTCATTGCGTGTGCCTTACAGGAGGCGGTTGCGAAAGAAGGTCGCGCTCGTTACCCTTTCGGGATCTATAGTTCGGGGCCGGAGCAGGAGACTGCCTATTCCGCTGCCCTTCGTCGGAGGGGAGCAGGCCGGGAGCGAATCCGTCGTCGGCGCGCTGCGGGTGGCGGAGAAGAACCGGAGGGTCGGAGCCGTTCTGTTCTACGTCGACTCGCCCGGCGGGGACGCGCTGGCTTCTGACCTGATCTGGCGCGAGATCGAACGCGTCGGCGCGAAAAAGCCGGTCGTCGTCCTTATGGGGAATGTGGCCGCCTCGGGCGGCTACTACGTCTCGGCGGCGGCGAGCCACGTTGTCGCACGCCGCAACACGCTCACGGGTTCCATAGGCGTACTGGCCATCCGTCCCGTCGCCCTCGGACTCTACGAGAAGCTTGGTATCAACCCCGTCGTACTAGAGAGGGGGGCGCATGCCGGTCTTCTAGACCCCAGTCGCCGGCCCGGCCCCGACGAACTGCGGGTGATCGAAGCCCAGATCGGGCGCATCTACACACAGTTCAAGGTGCGTGTCGCCAGGGGACGCAAGATGCAGCTCTCGGACCTCGAAGGCATCGCCGGCGGAAGGGTATGGACGGGTGGCGAGGCGTTGGAGCTCGGGCTGGTCGACGAGACCGGGGGTTTCAGAGAAGCTCTGCGTAGGGCCAGGGAGCTTGGCGGCATCGAGCGGGATGTACCGGGAGTGCTCACAAAGATCAACCCGCCCAGGGGCGGACGGCCTCTCCCCGGAGAGCCTGCGCGGGCCACACTGGACGCCATAGGGGAGGCGTGGCTGGCCCTTTCAGGGCTTCGGGCCGGCGCTTTTTTGGCGGTCGCGCCCTACGACATCTCAGATGGCTGATAGGATTTTCGTCGACTGCCGCGACTTCGGAAGGAACCTGTATTGAGCGAGATCCCAAACAAAGGCGTCGACCGGCGGGCGATGGCGGGGCTGTCGGCCGGCCATCTGTTCACGGACCTCAATCAGGGAGCCATTGCTGCTATGCTGCCTTTCCTGATCGCGGACCGGGGTATCTCGCTGGCGGCGGCCGGCGCCCTCTTGTTCGCCGCGACGGTGAGCTCGTCGATCGTACAGCCGTTGTTCGGTATTTTTTCGGACAGAAGGCCGGTACCCGTCCTTATGCCGCTCGGTGTCTTGCTCGCCGGGTGTGGAATGGCGCTCGTCGGCCTGGCGCCGAGCTATCCCCTGATCCTGCTCTGCGTCGTTCTGAGCGGTATCGGGGTGGCCGCGTTCCACCCCGAGGCGGCGCGGTTCGCCAACTACGTCTCCGGGTTGGGCCGGGCGCGCGGGATGAGCTTCTTCTCCGTGGGCGGTAACGCCGGCTTCGCCCTCGGACCCGCCCTGACCACGCCGCTCATCCTGCTCTTCGGGCTGCCAGGGGCTTTGTTCCTCGCGGTGCCGGCCCTCATTATGGCCGCCGTGCTGTTCCACGAGCTGCCGCGGATGCTCGGGTTCAAACCCGAGGCGGTCGAGAGCGAAGGGGAGACCGTGGCAGACGCGCCCGAACACTGGGGGCCATTCGTGCGTATGATCGGGGTGGTCACAGTACGGTCTTTCGTGTACTTCGGGCTCGTTGCCTTCGTCGCCTCCTA
>DATMVF010000086.1:0-5593 GCA_035563475.1 Rubrobacter sp. | reverse complement strand
ATAGGATGAACCGTTCCTTACCCATGTTGGTCGCAGCTGCGGCCGTGGCGATGCTCGGAGGGGCTTGCCAATCGCAAGCCGTCGGAGAGATGCAGCGCGACTCGCAGAAGGTCCCGCCGGAGAACGCCCAGAGCGTGCGCGCTCACCTCAAGATTGGTGCTGGCGAGCTCAACGTATCCGGTGGGGCCGACGCGCTGATGGAGGCGGAGTTCGCTTACAACGTTGCGGACTGGAAGCCAGACGTAAGCTACGACGTGAGCGGAGACACTGGGGAACTGAGCGTCGAGCAAGGTAGCGGCCAGGACGTTCGCCCCGGCGGCGACGCCCGCAACGAGTGGGATGTGCTCTTCAGCGACGAGATACCTACCGACCTCCGGGTGCAGATGGGCGCAGGGGAAAGTTCGCTGGATCTGGACAGCCTCACTCTAAAGGGACTCGATCTTCAGATGGGAGCAGGCAAGACCACGGTGGACCTCACGGGTGATTACACCGGTGACTTCGACGCCAGAATACAGGGCGGGGTCGGGGAGGCAACGGTTATGCTTCCCAGCGAAGTCGGTGTGAGGGCCAGGGCCGAAGGCGGCCTCGGCAACATCAACGCCAAGGGGCTAACGAAGGAGGGCGACTCGTACGTGAACGAAGCTTACGGCAGCTCTGATGTCACGCTCGAAATCGACGTCCAGGGCGGCATCGGGCAGATCAACCTCGAGGTAGTCTGAGTCCACCTCTGTTCCAGGCACGTACTCGAAACCATAGCGAAGGAGGATTCGTATGAGGGAGACGCCGATACAGGTCGCCTACCCTTCCGTAGACAACCCGAACCTGCGCCTGGCCCTCGGCGCCTGCCGATTCACAGCCAGGCCGGGCGAGGGTGATGAATGGGTCGCGGGAACCTACAGCGACCCGACCGATAGAAGGTCGATGAGGATCGTCGAAGAGGAGACGGGCGTTACGATCACGGAGTCGGAGCCCTCCTTTCAACAGATCCCTGCGGTCTTCGGTGGCGTACCCCGCTACGAAGTCGAGTTCGGCAAGCAAAGACCCTTCATCCTGACGATCGAGACCGGTGCCAGCGACTTCGATCTGGACCTCGGGGGCGTACCCTTGAGTCGTTTGATGGTCAGGCTGGGCGCCGGCAAGTTCGAACTCGGCTTCTCGCACCCCAACCCCGAGCCCATGGAACTGCTGGAGATCTCCAGCGGGGCCGCCGCCATAGAGGTAGAGAACCTCGCCAACGCCAACTTCTCCGAGATGCGTCTCTCAGGAGGGGCGGCCAGCTACGAACTGGACTTCGGCGGTGTTCTCTCGCGGGACGCCGAGGTGAGCATAGAGACGGGAATCTCAGGGGTAGTGGTGTCCGTTCCCTCCTCTACCGCGACGCGGGTGGTCGCCGAGACCACCCTCGGCAGCGTCGATGTGGGCGACGGTTTCACGAAAAGCGAGGGCGCCTTCTCGACCGGAGCGGCCCTTAGCGGGGTTGGCCCCGTCTTGAGAATCCGCGCCGGAGTGAGGCTGGGGTCGCTGCAGCTCACAACGACTTGAGCTCTTCGCCGCGACGATCTGCGCCCCTGTCCCGAGTTCCTCGCCCGGCGGTGCCCGTGGCCAGATAGCATCTATCTCGGGTATACTCCGGTCCAGTCATCGACAGTGGCCGGAAAGACTGCATTGGTAGAGCCTCCAAAGCCGGATCCGAACAGCCTACCGAGCCGTGACCCCCGCGGCGAAGACAAGCCCGATCATACTAATAGGCTTTCCCGGCAAGACGACCGGCGTTTGCGCCCGGTCGTGGAGAGCTCCTCGGAGATCACGAAGGTCGTAGGCCTCGGCGGCACCCTGCCCTCTAGGGCGTGGAGATCTCTTTGAGGGACGTTACGAGGCGTACAGAAACCGAGGAGAGGCTTCGCAGCCAGTCGAGGGAACTGGCCCTCCTCCACCGGGTTCGCACGGCAGTAGCGCGTGAGTTGGAGGTGCCTGGCGTACTCGCCAGGGCGGTAGAGGCCGTGGCCGAGACCTACGGCTACACCCGGCTGAGCGCCTACCTGCTCGAAGGCAAGGAACTGGTGCTCCAGCACAGTGCCGGGTACCATGGGGCCCTCGGGCGGATCCCCCTGACGAAAGGGGTCCGCGGGCGGGTCGTCCGCTCCGGACGTCCCTTGCTCGTGGAAGACGTGAGCGCCGACCCCGACTCCCTGGGACCCATAGACGGTGTGACCTCCGAGATCTGCGTTCCCCTCTTCGATGAGGGCGAGGCTGTGGGCCTCCTCGACTTGAGGAGTGTGAACGGGGTAAAGCTGACGGAGAACGACCTGAGGGTGATGGTCGCCGTGACCGAGCTCGTGGACCTGGCGATCGGCCGGGCCCGCCTCTACGCCAGGGTGCGCTACAGCGAGGAACGCTACCGTGCCCTCACCCAGAACTCTTCGGACCTCGTGACGGTGATGGAGACCACAGGCATAGTCCGCTACCAAAGCCCGGCAATAGAGCGGATGCTCGGCTACTCGTCGGAGGAACTCCTCGGGAGGAACGCTTTCGACTACGTGCACCCCGACGACTTGCAAAGGGTGAAGCTGGTCTACGACGAGGGACTCAAAGATCCCGGGCTGCATCCCTCGACCGAGTATCGCTTTCGCCATAAGGACGGCTCCTGGCGCTGGCTCGAGTCGGTCGGCACGAACCTGATCCAGGAACCCGGCGTGGGCGGATACGTGGTCAACTCCAGGGACATCACGAGGCGCAAGGAGGCCGAAGACCGCCTGAGGGAGGCCGAGAAGCGCTACCGGATGCTCGTCGAGCGGATACCGGCTATAACCTACATCCAGGAGATACGCCGCAACAACGAGATCGTTTACGTCAGCCCCCAGGTTATGGACATCATGGGTTACACGCCCGAGGAGTGCACCACTACCCCGGACTTCTGGATAAGGATTCTTCATCCCGACGACAGGGAGGCGGTCCTGGCCGAGGATCAGCGTACCAACGAGACCGGAGAGCCTTTCGTCATGGAGTATCGTCGATTCGCCAAGGATGGGCGCCTGGTGTGGATCAGGGACGAGGCGACGCTCGTCAGGAACGAAGCGGGGGAACCCCTCTACTGGCTCGGGGTACAGATAGACATAACGGAGCGCAAGCGGACCGAGACGCGGCTCGGGGATGCACAGCAGCGTTTCCGTACCCTGGTCGACCAGATCCCCGCCGTCACCTACATCGACCCGGTGGACGACCCTGAGACCTCGCTCTACACCAGCCCCCAGATAGAGAAGATGCTCGGATACACCCCCGAGGAGTGGAGGGAGGGTAAGCTGTGGCCGAAGTGCCTCCACCCGGACGATCGGGAGAGGATACTGGCCGCCGACGAGCGCTTCGAGGCGGGGGGCGAGGAATCCTTCAGCGAAGAGTACCGTCTGATGGCCAGGGACGGATCGGTGGTGTGGGTCCGCGAGGAAGCGGTCCTCCTGAGAGATGAAGCGGGCGAACCTCTCTACTGGCAAGGGGTCATCTACGACCTCACCGAGCGCAAGGCGCTGGAGGAGCGGCTCGAGCACCGGGCCTTCCACGACTACCTGACCGACCTCCCGAACCGCCAGCTCTTCGTGGACCGCCTTGGAAAGGCCCTGGATCGCACGAGGCGCAAGAGTGGCCGGAACGTGGCGGTGCTCTTTATGGACCTGGACGAGTTCAAGATAATAAACGACTCGCTCGGCCACGAGGCCGGGGATGCGCTACTCACGCTCGTTGCCCAGCGCCTCACGCGCTGCCTGCGCCCCGAAGATAGCCTGGCCCGCTTCGGAGGCGACGAGTTCGTGGTGCTCATCGAGGACATCGAGGGCCCCGAGGTAGCAGTGCGTGTAGCAAAGAGGATTACCGAGGAACTAAAGAGACCGTTCTTTGTGGAGGGCCGTGAACTGTTCGCCTCTTCAAGCATAGGCATCGGCCTGGGCGACGCCAGTGCGAAGACGCCCGAAGCACTTCTCATGGACGCCGACACGGCGATGTACAGGGCCAAGGAAGAGGGCAGGCCTTTCAGGGTATTCGACCCGGATATGTACAGACGGGCCAAGGGCCGACTGGAACTGGAGGCTGACCTCAGACGGACTCTCGAGGCTCCTTATGAGCGCTTACCCGTCTTCTACCAGCCGATGGTCTCCATACCCGACGGCACCATCGTGGGGATGGAGGCGCTCGTGAGGTGGGCCCATCCGGAGCAAGGTTTGCTCGTCCCTCCTGGATTCATTCCCATGGCCGAGGAGACGGGCCTGATAGTCCCGATGGGCCGGTGGGTGCTCGACGAGTCCTGCCGGCGCGCCAGGGAGTGGCAGGAACGCTACCCCAAGGCCGCCCCGCTGACCATGGCCGTCAACATCTCCGCCCGTCAACTGCGTTACCCGGAACTAGTCGGCGAAGTCGAGGACGCCTTGAGGAAGGCCGGCCTCGATCCCGGAAGCCTTACGCTGGAGATCACGGAGAGCGTCCTGGTAGAGGATGAGGGATCCAGCGCGGGCACGCTCCAGCGCCTCAAGGAACTTGGGGTGCGGCTGGCCATAGACGACTTCGGGGTGGGATACTCCTCGCTGTCGTACCTGAGGTACCTGCCGGTCGACCAACTGAAGCTGGACCGAGTACTCGTCGGAGACCTGGACACGGACGACAAGAACCTGGCTATCGTGCGGGCGGCGGTAGACCTCGGGCACGCGTTGGGCATCGAGGTGGTCGCCGAGGGCGTAGAGACCCACGAGGAGTTCGAGAGACTGAGCAAGTTGGGATGCGACATCGGACAGGGCGACTACTGGTGGGGCCCACAACTCCGTAGGGAGACGGAAGAGCTTCTTGCATCGAACCACACACCCTTGGCCGACCAATAACCCCGATAACGCGTCCCGCCTCAGGAGATATACCTCGCTACAGACGGCAAGCCCGAAGTAGAGACCAACTGACCGGTAACCGTGTTGCGAGGACGGTAGACTCGGGGTCATGGACGGGCGCAAGGACAGGGCGACGACGCTTGTGGAGGCCTCGCTGCTCCTCGCGGTCTTCTTTCTCGGCACCAACCCCGTGGCCGTCAAAGTCGCGGTCGCCGAGTTCCCTCCCGTCCCCTTCGTGGTGATCAGGTTCACGCTGGCCGGGCTCCTGCTCCTCGCGCTCGTGGCGTTCCTCGAGCCGAGGGAAGGGAGACCCGGTCGGCGAGACCTCCTGTCCCTGGCGGGCGTAGGCCTCGTCGGAGTGGGGGCGAACAACGTGGCCTTTACGCTCGGGGTGAGCATGACCACCGCTTCGGAGACCGCCCTGATCTACGCGGCGGTACCGATCTGGGGCATCCTCCTCGGCCTCGCGCTCGGGCTGGAGAGGCCGACCCCCTGGGGTATCCTGGGCGTGTGTCTCGCTTTCCTGGGCGTCGGAGTCGTAGTCTACGGTGGCCTGACGGGCAGCACGAGCCTCCTAGGCAACCTCCTGGTTGTGGTGGCGACGGTTTGCTGGGGGTCCTACGCCGTCCTGTCTCTGCCGCTCTTGCGGAGGTACTCGCCGCTCGTGGTGGCGTCGTACACGATGCTGTTCGGGGGCCTTGGAGCCCTGCCTCTCGCCCTGCCAGGCTTCTTGG
>DATMVF010000085.1:0-4673 GCA_035563475.1 Rubrobacter sp. | reverse complement strand
CTTGCTACGCATTTGTGCCTTGATTGACGGACACAGCCGGATATATTGGACCTTGAGGGGTAAGGCAAGCCGGAAGAAAGGGGTGATACGGCGGGTTCGAGTGGGGCGGCATTGTCGTTTGTTTCGGAGAGGAGATCACTTGTACGAGAAGGATGGAGAGAAGTATTTCGTGGTTGACGGGCACGTCCATTATTGGGATGCCAGCCCCGAGAACCGCAACAAGTACGGCGAGGGGTTCATCAACTGCTTCTACGACTATCACAAGAACCTGAGTCCCGAGGAATGGGTCTGGCCGAAGGAGAAGTACGACAAGTACACCGAAGAGGATATGATGCACGACCTCTTCGAGACGGGCTACGTAGACGTTGCGATCTTCCAGCCTACTTACCTGACAGAATTCTTCCCCCATGGCTTCAACACTACTGAACAGAACGCGGTCTTGAAGGAGAAGTACCCGGACAAGTTCATCCTCAACGGCTCCTTCGACCCGCGCGAGGGCGTGCAGGGACTCGAGCAGTTTGAGGAGCTGGTAGACAAATACGACCTCAAGGGCGTCAAACTCTATACAGCCGAGTGGAAGGGAGACTCCAGGGGCTGGAAGCTCTCTGATCCCTCCGCTACCAAGTACCTGGAGAAATGCGTGGAGCTCGGGGTCAAGAACATCCACGTGCACAAGGGACCAACCATCTGGCCTTTGAACAGGGACGCGTTCGACGTCGCAGACGTGGATGAGGCGGCTTCAGAATTCCCGGATCTCAATTTCATCGTAGAGCACGTCGGGTTGCCGAGGCTCGAGGATTTCTGCTGGATCGGGGTGCAGGAGCCCAACGTCTACGGTGGACTGGCGGTAGCAATACCGTTCATTCATACGCGCCGGCATTACTTCACTCAGGTCATCGGCGAACTACTGTACTGGCTGGGAGAAGATAGGCTGCTCTTCGGCAGCGACTACGCGATATGGTCGCCGAAGTGGCTCGTCGAGGAGTTCGTGGACTTACAGATGCCCGAATCTGGCGAGTTTGAGGACTTCTCGGAGCTCACTCCGGAGGTCAAGCGCAAGATACTGGGTCTCAACGCCGCAAAGCTCTACGACATCGAAGTGCCCGAGGAGCTGCAGGTCGAGCATGCGGGCACGGGCCCCGCGGTTACAGAGAAACCTGCCGCCGACCTGCCCACATGACGGTAGACGAGGCAAGGATTCTGGGCGCCCTTTCGGGCGTCCGGGACCCCGAGCTGGATGAGCCCATAACGGAGCTAGGCTTCGTCTCGAATCTCGAGATAGAGGGCGAAGCAGTAAATATTCGGCTGCGGTTGCCAACCTACTTCTGCGCTCCGAACTTCGCCTACCTGATGGTCGCTGACGCAAGAGAAGCGGCGCTCTCGGTACCCGGCATAGGTAAGGCCAAAGTAATCCTCGAAGAGCACTACGCCTCAGAGGAATTAAACTCGGGCGTCAATGCCGGAGGTGGATTCGACGACGCTTTCCCAGGTGAGACAGAAGGTCCGGACCTCGAAGAGTTGCGAACTATCTTCCGCCGCAAGTCGTTCGTTTCGCGGCAGGAACGACTATGCCGGACGCTGCTCTCGGAGGGGCGCTCTCCTCAGGAGCTCGCCGCGATGCGCCTCGGGGAGATGGCGACATCGCAGGATTTCGAGAAGTACTTGGAGCGCCGCAAGGAGCTCGGGCTCGACGTCTCGGAGGAGTCACCGCTGGTTGTGGATCCGGATGGTAATAAGGTGCCTGAGGAGGCCGTCATCGAGCACCTCAGGTTCGCGAAGACCGTCAGGGTGAGCATCGAGGGCAACGCAGGGCTGTGCCGGGGGCTGCTAGACGTACGATATGGTGGCAGGCGCGGGGTGGGACAGAAGGAGGCTATGCTATGAAGGCTGCGCGGTTGCACCGCTACGACGAGAGCATTCCCAAAGACAGCCTCAAGGTCGAGGAGATAGACGAGCCCAGAATAGAGAACCCGCTCGAGGTGATCGTACGCGTCGGGGCCGCCGGGCTCTGCCGCACGGATATACACGTCGTCGAGGGCCAGTGGCAACCGATACAGGACGCGGACAACACGCTGCTGCCATATGTCCTGGGGCACGAAAATTCAGGATGGGTCGAGGAGGTCGGCTCCGCGGTGACCAACGTCGAGGTCGGGGACACGGTGATCTGCCACCCGCTCATGACCTGCGGCCTGTGCCGGGCGTGCCGCGCCGGGGACGACATGCACTGCGAGAACGGCGAGTTCCCCGGCATCTCCCGCGACGGCGGCTTCGCCGATCTCTTGAAAACCAACGCCCGTGCACTGGTGAAGCTGGATCCCATTCTGGAGCCCAAGGACATAGCTGCCCTTGCCGACGCTGGCCTCACCGCTTACCACGCGGTCAGGAAGTCGGTGCCCCACCTCTACGCGGGCACTAAGGCCGTGGTCATCGGGGCCGGGGGACTCGGGCACATCGGCATCCAGTGCCTCAAGGCGCTCACCCCGACGGAGATCATCGTAACCGACCCTTCGGAGGAGGCGCTCGGGCTCGCCAGGGAGTGGGGAGCGGACCAGACGGTGAAGGTGGAAGATGGTTACGTCGATACGGTTCTGGAGATGACCGAGGGCATGGGCGCCGAGGTGGTCTTCGATTACGTGGGCGAGCGCGGCGCGCAGGACGACGCCTGGATGATGACCCGACCCGGTGGCTCCCACTACGTCATCGGCTACGGCGGCATGGTGGAGGTCCCCGCAATAGACATCATCTCGACCGAGCGCAACATCACCGGCAACCTGGTCGGCACCTACAACGACCTGGCCGAACTCATGGTGCTGACCGCCCAGGGCAAGGTCAACTTGCACACGTCGACCTACCCGCTGGACGCCGTCAATGACGCGATACAGGACCTCAACAACGGCGAGCTCAGGGGAAGGGGAATACTGATCCCCGAAAGCGCGAACGCAGCCTGATTATTGAAGTGCGGGGTTAGCGCGTAACGTCCTTCGCCGCAGGCAGGCCGGCGATGCTTTCTGCGGAGAGGACGGCGCGCACGATGGCCTTCTCGAGGACCCGCGCCCCCCACGCGCCGACGACGTCGGGCCTCGCCTCCACCATACCAACCGAAGCGGCGAAGACGACGTCGCCGTCCACGCTCGTGTGAACCGGGTATATAGTGCGGGCAAGGCCGTCGTGGCCCATCTGGGCGACCTTGCTAACCTGTGGCTTGGAGAGACGGGCGTTGGTGGCAACGATCCCGAGCGTGGTGTTCTCTCCCCAGCGCAAGCGCGCAGCGGCCTCGGGGAGCAGTTCCACCGTATCGCCAAGCGTTCCGTCATCCAGTCGCGGACCCGCCAGTATCTTCCTGGTTTGCGGGTCCCTGACCTCACCGAAGGCGTTCACGGCGGCGATGGCGCCTACGATAAGGCCACCAGCGAGGTGGACCGATGCGCTCCCCAGGCCCCCTTTCATCGCGCGATCCATGCCGAGGACCTTCCCCACCGTCGCACCCGTCCCTGCTCCCACGCTCCCCTGGGCGAAGTCGCCGCTCGTGGCCGCTGAGGCCGCCTCGTAGCCCATCGCCGCGTCGGGACGTACATAAGGATCTCCTACGACGACGTCGAAGAGAACGGCCGCCGACACCAGCGGTATGCGGGCCACGCCCATGTCGAGGCCGACGTCTATCTCTTCGAGGAAGCGGACGACGCCGTCCACGGCGGCCAGCCCGAAGGCGCTACCGCCGGTCAGGAGCAGGGCGTGGGTGGGCCGGACGGCGCCGACCGGTCCCAGGCGGTCGGTCTCGCGCGTACCGGGGGAGGAGCCACGTACGTCCACGCCGACGACAGCACCATCCTGGCCCTCGAAGATAACGGCGGTGCAGCCCGTATGCCCTTCTCTGTGTGTGGCGTGGCCAACGAGCACACCTGGTACGTCGCACAGGTTATCCAGCACGCCGGTGTTAAGAGTCCTTGCCCGAGGGGGGTTCCGGCAATTCCCACTCGTCTGTGTCGGCGGGCATGATGCCGGGATTATCCCTGGCCAGGGAGCCGAGGGAGAGGAGTTCTTGATCCGCGCGCTTGGATCCGAACTGGACGAAGACGGAATCCTTGACCATGGAGTAGTCGACGACCTTGCCTTCCCTGTCACCGATCTTCACGGTCGAGTTGCGGAAGGGCGCGCGCTGCTTGAACTCCTTGTAGGTGTCGTGCTCGTAGCGCATGCAACACTTCACCTCCCCGCAACAGCCCAGGATCTTCTCGTTCGGCGTCACGCCCTGCTGCTTGGCCAGCCTGACGTTGACGGGACCCATGCTCCTGGCACCGCTCCACGTCGCACAGCACAGGGGCAGGCCGCACGTGTCGCATCCGCCGGCGTCCCCCGACCGCTCTATAAAGCGGAACTCCCTGAAGGCGACCTGCGCGTCGTAGGCCCGTTCGAGGCCGCTCTTGACCGGCTCCAGATCCAGTTCCTTTTCGTCGGTCTGGTATTTGACCTCGATGTAGGAGCCGTCCAGGGAGACGTCGCAGCCGATAAACTGCACGCCCTCGATGGTGTGGTCCCTGGCGAGCTTTCTGGCCTCTTCCCTGACGCCGCGTCCCAGTTCCCTGTTGCGATCCTCCGTCCTGGCGTCCTCCTCGGTGACGATCCTGACTATGTCGTAGGGTTGGGTGTAAGGCTCGCGGCGGCGAGGCGTCAGG
>DATMVF010000084.1:0-6248 GCA_035563475.1 Rubrobacter sp. | reverse complement strand
TGACGGATCGGGGCACGATCTGCAACATGATCACGGAGCTTGGAGCCACCGCTGCCGTCTTCCCGAGCGACGCGCAGACGAACGAGTGGCTCGCCGCCCAGAGGCGTGAGGAGGACTACATCCCGCTCGCCGCAGACCCCGATGCCTCTTACGACGAAAACGAAGTGATCGAGCTCCCGCAGCTCGAACCGCTGATCGCGGAACCGTCCTCTCCGGGCAACGTGGTACCGGTGCGCGAGGTCGCCGGCACGGAGACGGTCCAGGTGTGCGTCGGCTCCTCGGTGAACTCCTCCTACGAAGACCTCGCCACCGCCGCGGCCGTCCTGCGGGAGAACATCGTGCACCCCCGCATAGAGATGACGGTCACGCCGGGGTCGCGCCAGATCCTGGACACCATTTCGAAGAGCGGCGTCTACCAAGACCTCGTCGCCGCTGGCGCGCGCATGCTCGAGCCCGTCTGCGGTCCCTGCATCGGCGTAGGACAGGCCCCATCCGCCGGCGTTCCCTCGGTGAGGACCTTCAACCGCAACTTCCCGGGCCGCAGCGGGACGAGCGGAGATGAAGTCTACCTTTGCTCCCCGGCGACGGCCGCCGCGACTGCGCTCAAGGGCGAGATCTCCGACCCGCGCGAGCTGGGGGAGCCGCCGACCATTGCCCCCGCACCGTCCGACCCGAACATGGACGACCGCCAGATCCTGAACCCGCCGCCACCCGAGGAGGCGCGAAACGTCGAGATCGTCCGCGGACCTAACATCGTGCCCCCGCCTGAGGGCCGACCGCTTCCAGAAGAGCTGGAGGGACACATCGTCATAGTCGTCGAAGACGACGTCTCGACCGGAGACATGGCTCCCGACGGGGCGCTCGGGATGAGTCTCTGGTCGAACATACCCGAGTGTGCGAAGTACATGTTCCGCCGGCAGGACCCAGAGTTCCACGACCGCGCGCTCGAGTGGGGGGGCGGTTTTATCGTCGGCGGGCACAACTACGGGCAGGGCTCCAGCCGCGAACACGCTGCTTTGGCTCCGCTGCACCTGGGAATCCGCGCTGTCATCGCCAGGAGCTTCGCGCGCATCCACCGTCGGAACCTGATCTCCCAGAGCATCCTTCCGCTGCTGTTTCGTGAAGAGGACGACTACGAACGGGTGAGCCGGGGCGATACCTGGAAGATCGAAGGCGTGCGTGAACCGATCGCCGCGGGAGAGCAAACACTCGTGGTAAACACTGACGACGGGACGAAGATCGAGCTCGAGATCCGGCTGTCGCCTCGAGAGCGCGAGGTCCTCATGGCCGGCGGGACTCTGAAGTTCTTGCGTGGCGCATAGGAAAGGGAGTCGCATGGCGGTGAAAGAGGGCTGGAGGGGACGGTTCTTCGAGGACTTCAAGGTTGGCGACGTCTACGAGCACCCTTTAGGACGTACGGTAACCACCACGGACAACATCTGGTTCACCCTGCTCTCCCAGAACACCGCCCCCGTCCACTTCGACCACAACTACGCCGCACAGACGGAGTTCGGCAAGCCGCTCGTGGACTCTACCTTCACCCTCGCGCTGGTCACGGGGCAGAGCGTGACGGACATCTCCCAGAACGTGTTCGCCAACCTGGGATGGGACGAGGTGAGGCTGCCGGCGCCCGTCATCGAGGGGGACACGATCTACTCTCAGTCGGAAGTCCTGGAGAAGCGCGAGTCGCGCTCGCGCCCGAACGTGGGGATAGTGACGGTCGAGACGCCCGGGTACAACCAGGACGGGAGGACGGTCATCACGTTCAAGCGCACCATCATGGTCTACAGGCGGGGTCACGCCCCGAAGATCACCAGGATCACTCCCGGAGGTGACGGATGAGCGTAACCAGGACCGCGACGACCCGCGAGCTGGCTTCTTTCCTCTCCGGATTACGCTTTGAGGACCTGCCAGATGAAGTCGTCGAGCGCACCAAGGAACTGTTTCTCGATTGGGCCGCATCGGCCCTCGCCGGCAAGAACGCGCGGCCGATCCGCATCCTCGAACGATTCACCGAGACCATGGCTCCAGCCGAAGGGCCGAGCGAGATCCTGGTCTCGCGCCGGCGCACCTCGCCGCTCTTCGCCGCGCTCGTGAACGGCGCCGCGTCGCACGTTGTCGAGCAGGACGATCTCCACAACGCCTCAGTTTTCCACCCGGCGACCGTGGTCTTCCCTGCCGTCCTCGCCGCAGCCCAGCAGACCGGGGCCTCAGGACGAGACCTGATCTCCGCCTCGGTGGCCGGCTACGAGACCGGGGTGAGGGTCGGAAGCTATCTAGGCCGCTCCCACTACAAGGTCTTCCACACGACCGGGACGGCGGGCACGCTCGCCGCGGCCGCCGCCGTCTCCCACCTTTTGGGCGCCGACGAAGAGGTCATGCTCCATGCGCTCGGTTCGGCCGGGACGCAAGCCGCCGGGTTGTGGGAGTTCCTGCGCGACGCGGCGGACTCCAAGCAGCTCCACACCGCAAAGGCCGCATCCGACGGTCTTCTCGCCGCCTACCTCGCCAGCGACGGGTTCACCGGCGCGACCCGCATCCTGGAGGGAGATCAGGGGCTGGCCGTCGGGATGTCCTCGGACGCGGACCCCCCGAAGTTGGTCGAGGGGCTCGGGGAGAAGTGGGCAGTGCCGGAGACCTCGTTCAAGTTCCACGCCTCCTGCCGGCACACGCACCCCGCCGCCGACGCACTGCTTGAGGCGATGGGAAAACATGGCCTTGGCGCGGATCAGATAGCCGGCGTCCGCGCCCGCGTGCACGGCGCTGCGATAGACGTGCTCGGACCCGTGAGCGACCCGCGCACGATCCACCAGTCCAAGTTCTCAATGGGGTTCGTACTCGCCATGATCGCCACCGCGGGGAGCGCCGGAATCGACGACTTCACCGAGGAGGCGCTCGAGGACCCGGCGCTGCGCGGGTTCAGCGAGCGGGTCGAGATGATCTTCGACCCCGAGATAGACGCGGCCTATCCGCAGCGTTGGATCGGGCTCGTGGAGATAGAGACGACCGGCGGCGAACACATCACCTCCCGCGTAGACGTCCCGAAGGGGGACCCCGGGAACACGTTGAGCCGCGAGGAGCTGGAGGAGAAAGCCCGGAACCTCGCCGCCTTTAAGGGCGGGGCCTCGGACGCAGAGATGGACCGTATCATCGGTCGCGTCTGGAGCCTAGATCTGGAGCCCAACGTGCGAAACCTGCTGCCGGAGGCGTAACGTGGGGAGCCCCGACCAATACGAGGACTTGCGGCGAGGAGTCCGCGAGGTGTGCGCGGACTTCCCAGACGCCTACTGGCGCGAGCTCGACGCGAGACGGGAGTACCCGGAAGCCTTTATCGAGGCGATGACGAAGAGTGGCTACCTCGGCGCGCTCATCCCGGAGGAATACGGCGGGTTGGGCTTGAGCCTCACCGACGCTACGATCATCCTCGAAGAGATCAATCGTTCCGGGGGCAACGCCCAGCCCGCCCACGCGCAGGTGTACGTTATGGGCACTATGCTGCGTCACGGCTCGGAGCAGCAGAAGAGGGAGTACTTGCCGAAGATAGCCAGCGGTCAGCTGAGGCTGCAAGCCTTCGGCGTGACCGAGCCGGAGGCCGGGACCGACACGACCTCCTTGAGGACGAGCGCCGTGCGCGACGGCGATCAATACGTTATCAACGGGCGCAAGATCTACATCTCGCGCGTCCAGCACTCCGACCTCATGATCCTGCTTGCCCGTACAACGCCGCTGGATCGGGTGACGAGGAAGTCTGATGGGCTCTCCGTATTCCTCATCGACCTGCGCGAAGCCGCGGGCAACGGTCTAACAGTGAGGCCCAGACGCGTGATGATCAACAACGAGACCAACGAGCTCCTCTTCGAGAACCTAAGCATCCCGGCGAGCAGCCTGATCGGCGAGGAAGGCAGAGGCTTCCGTTACATCCTTGACGGCATGAACGCGGAGCGGATCCTCATAGCCGCCGAGTGCATAGGTAACGGGCGGTGGTTTGTCGACAAGGCGACCAAGAGGGCCGGAGAACGCGTGGTCTTCGGGCGTCCGATCGGCCAGAACCAGGGCATCCAGTTCCCCCTCGCCCGAGCGCACATAAGCGTAGAGGCCGCCGACCTGATGCGCTACAGGGCCGCGGAGCTTTTCGAAAGGGGCGAGCCCTGCGGCGCCGAGGCGAACATGGCCCTTTTCTTGACCGCCGACGCCTCTTGGGAAGCTGCCAACGCGGCGATGCAGACCTTCGGCGGTTACTCCTACGACGCCGAGTACGACGTGGAACGCAAGTTCCGCGAGACCCGCCTCTTCCAAGTGGCCCCGATCTCCACGAACCTCATCCTCTCCTACGTCGGCGAGCATGTGCTCGGATTGCCGAGGTCCTTCTAGTCGTGCTGCCGCTAGAAGATATCACGGTCGTATCTTTGGAGCAGGCGGTCGCCGCGCCGTTCGCCACGCGCCAGCTCGCCGACCTAGGCGCCCGAGTGATAAAGGTCGAGCGTCCGGAGGTTGGGGACTTCGCCCGCGGTTACGACAGAACAGTGAAGGGTCTCTCCAGTCACTTCGTGTAGCTCAACCGCTCCAAAGAGTCTTTGACGCTGAACCTCAAGGAGGAAGGGGCGAAGGAGATACTGAATAGGCTCATCGAGAAGGCCGACGTCTTTATACAGAACCTGGCGCCGGGCGCGGCCGGCAGGCTCGGCTTCGGCGCGGAGGCTCTTCGGCAGAGGTATCCCAGGCTCGTCGTGTGCGACGTGTCGGGCTACGGCGCCTCGGGTCCGTACAGGGACAAGAAGGCCTACGACTTGCTCGTCCAGTGCGAGGCCGGACTCGTATCCATCACTGGTACGCCCGAAGCTCCCTCAAAGGTAGGGGTTTCCATCGCGGACATAGCCTGCGGCATGTACGCCTACTCGGGCATACTAGCCGCGCTGTTCCGGCGCGAGCGGACCGGTGAGGGCGCCACCCTCGAAATTTCGCTCTTCGAGGCGCTCGCCGAGTGGATGGGCTTCCCAGCCTACTACACTTTGTACGGCGGCAAGGAACCGCCGAGAACCGGGGCGAGCCACGCCGCTATCGCCCCCTACGGTCCTTTCGAGTGTGGCGACGGGGAGATAATCTTCCTAGGCCTCCAGAACGAGCGGGAATGGGAGAGGTTCTGCGAGGTCGTGCTAGAACAGCCTGCCCTGGCTGACGATGAACGCTTCGAAAGCAACTCGGAGCGCGTCGAAAACGTGGACGCGCTGCGCCAGGCGATCGAAGGCATCCTCGCGCAGCTCTCCTCCGAAGAAGCCATAGAACGCCTCGAGAAGGCAAAGATAGCCAACGCCCGTATGAGGAACGTCCGAGGCTTCCTCGACCATCCCCAGCTCGAAGCCCGGGACCGATGGAGGGAGGTGGGATCCCCGGTCGGCCCTCTGCGCGCCCTCATCCCGCCGGCGACCTTAGAGGGCATTGAGCCCGTCATGGCCCCGATCCCTTCCGTCGGAGAGCACACCGCCAGCATACTCGCCGAGCTCGGCTACGACGATGACGCCGTGACGACCCTACGGCAGTCATCGGCCCTATGAGCAGCCACCAGGTCTTGTCCTGACAGGTCCTTAGAAGCTAAATTACTGCAGCTGCGCTGCAAACCGGACCGACATGCGCCGCACGCAGCGCACCAGTCGGTATTGGATATGCCGAGAGGTGCCTGCCATTTGCAGGGAAAGGAGCGCGCTCGGCAGGACTCGAACCTGCGGCCGGCGGATGAGTCGAGCGAGGCGACTTGTTTCAACGTGTTCCTAGGTGTCGCAGAATCCGCTTGTTTAAGGCTAACGCTTTCAATCGATGTCGCACGATTTTTCGTGTCGTAGCACCCGGTTAGTGTCAAACTAGTGTCAGTTAAGTCGTGTTGTGCTTCACGGGTGAACTGGACCAGTCCCGGCGACTAAGTCCGCCCGGTCCCTTGACACCTTAATTATAGAAGCGTTGACGGTACGGCGTCATGGTATTCCGTAGCGTCATCCGGCTATCACACAACAAGCCCATGCGAAGGCCGTCAGGCGGCCATCACCAGGTACACCATCATCTCTGGTTGCTAGCTTCGCTTTCCTGTTGGAGCATTCTTAACAGCCAGCGCGCCCTAAGAAGCGTGTCCTCCAGCAAGCGGTACTCCCACACCCTCTCCCCATCCTCTGGATCCAGCACAATGTTGTAAAACTCCATGCCCTCGAAAAAGGCTTCGGGTGACTGATCCGTGTTTCTTTCGTGCTGCTCCAACGCTT
>DATMVF010000083.1:0-24204 GCA_035563475.1 Rubrobacter sp. | reverse complement strand
GTCAGCCTTATGCGCGTCCGCTCGTCCATCGCGGCTGAGTATACCCCCGCCCTGCGCGGATAGGTCGGATCACCCCTCGTAAACGCTCTCGGCCTGCCACCTTCTTCCCTGCGTGATCTCACGGATCGGGCGGGAATCTTCTCGCGGGCGCTGAGGCGAGGGGCAGGGATCTATATCTCCCTGTACGAGAGATCCTTGACTCGGGTGTTGGGCTCCGTTACGCTCGAAATAGAGAAAGCTAGTAAAGGTGCATGGTCGGGGTGAGGCAGGTCTCGGCCGCGCGTGCTTGGGGAAAGCCAGTTTAGGAGGTGGGGCGTGTTGTAGGGGAGATATTGCTCGTCTGACTGTTCGGGGTCTGTATCGGAAGGAGAATGCGTGATGGCGGGAGATTATGTACTGGCGATAGACCAGGGGACAACGTCGAGCAGGGCGATAGTCTTCAACCACGACAGCGCCACGGTGGGGGAGGCCCAGCGGGAGTTCACCCAGCATTATCCGAGACCCGGATGGGTCGAGCATGATGCCAATGAGATCTGGGACGTAACCCTGGGGGTGATGCGGGAGGCGCTAGAGGACGCCGGGGCGTCACCCGGGGATATCGCGGCCATCGGCATTACCAACCAGCGCGAGACCGTCGTCATGTGGGACAAGGAGACCGGCGAGCCTGTCCACAACGCCATCGTGTGGCAGGACAGGCGGGGGGCTCAGATCTGCTCCGACCTCTCCGAACAGGGCTACGACGAGATGGTCGCCAACAAGACAGGACTCGTCATAGACGCCTATTTCTCTGGGTCCAAGGTGAGGTGGCTCCTGGAGAACGTGGATGGCCTCAAGGAGCGGGCGCAGAACGGCGAGGTTCTATTCGGCACCATAGATACATGGGTGATCTACAAGCTTACCGGTGGCCGCGCCCACGTCACCGACTACTCCAATGCTTCACGCACCCTGATGTACAACATCTTCGATTTGCAGTGGGACGACGAGCTTCTGGAGATGCTGGGCGGCGTGCCGCGTGCGGCGCTCCCCGAGGTAAGGCCGAGTTCCTACGTCTACGGTGATACCGACGCCGACGTTTTCGGGGCCGAGGTGCCGGTAGCAGGCGTTGCGGGCGACCAGCAGGCCGCCCTCTTCGGCGAGGTCGCCTTCGACAAGGGCCTGACAAAGAATACTTACGGCACAGGCTCCTTCGCCCTCATGATGACGGGCACGGAGCCCATAAAGAGTGAGCGCCAGCTGCTCACCACCATTGCGTGGGGTCTCGGTGATGAACCTGTAGAGTACGCGCTGGAGGGCGCAATCTTCATCACCGGCGCAGCCGTGCAGTGGCTCAGGGACGGGCTCGGCATCATCGAGAGCGCCGAGGAGACCGAAGAGCTCGCAGCGAGCCTTGACTCCAACGACGACGTGTACTTCGTGCCCGCGCTCGTTGGACTCGGCGCGCCACACTGGGACTCTTACGCCAGGGGCACCATCGTAGGACTTACGCGTGGCAGCAGCCGGGCGCACCTGGCGAGGGCCGCCCTGGAGAGCATGTGCTACCAGACTCGCGACGCCGTGGAGGCGATGGAGGCCGACTCAGGGACGGACATCCCAACCTTCAAGGCCGACGGAGGGGCCGCCGCCAACCGCTGGATGATGCAGTTCCAGGCCGACATCCTGGGGACGCCCGTTGAGGTGCCCGAGACGCTGGAGACCACGGCACTCGGCGCCGCGTATCTGGCCGGTCTCGCCGTCGGGTTCTGGCAGGATAAGGAAGAGCTCAAGAGCAGGTGGCGTCTCAGGCGCCGCTACGACCCGCAGATGAGCGAGGAGGAGCGTGAGCGGCTCTACGGCCGGTGGAAAGAGGCCGTAGCAAGGGCCAAGGAGTGGGCGCAGGAAGCGGTCGAATCCCCGCTCGCTTAAGGAGGAATCAGGCACATGAAGAAAGTCATCAACGCGCCCGAAAGGGTCGTCGAGGACATGCTCAGGGGGATGGAGCTGGCGCACGGAGGCCTGATCCGGGTCATCCCCGAAGCCAACGTCGTCGTGCGGGCCGACGCCCCCATAGAGGGCAAGGTGGCCCTCGTCTCCGGCGGCGGCTCGGGCCATGAGCCGACTCACGGCGGTTTCGTCGGACCCGGCATGCTCGACGCCGCCTGCGCCGGTGCCGTCTTCACGAGTCCCACCCCAGACCAGATGTTCGAAGCGAGTAAGGCCGTGGACGGCGGGGCCGGGGTCTTCTACGTCGTCAAGAACTACACGGGCGACGTGCTCAACTTCGAGATGGCAGGGGAGCTCGGCGAGGCCGAAGGGATAGAGACCGACTACGTGGTCACCAACGACGACGTGGCCGTCGAAGACTCCACCTACACTAGCGGGCGGCGTGGCATCGCAGGCACCATCTTCGTGCACAAGATCTGCGGCGCTGCGGCCGACGACGGCAAAGACCTCGCAGGCATCAAGGAGCTTGCCGAACGCGTCAACTCCAACGTGCGCTCCATGGGGATGGCGCTCACGAGTTGCACCCCGCCGGAGAGTGGAGAGCCCATCTTCGAAATAGGCGATGACGAGATGGAGATCGGCATGGGCATCCACGGCGAGCCTGGCGTCGAGCGCAAGAACATCGAGCCGGCGGACCAGATCGTCGACGAAATGTTGGCCAGGATCCTCGGCGACTCCGTCGACTTCTCCGGCTCCGAGGTGGCCGTGATGGTCAACGGCATGGGCGGCACGCCCCTTATGGAGCTCTATGTAGCCTACGCCCACGTCGCCGATGTGCTCGAGCGCGAGGGAGTTCAGGTCTTCAGGATGCCCTACATCGGGGATTACATGACCTCGCTGGAGATGGCGGGGTTCTCCATAACGCTCCTGAAGCTCGACGACGAGATGAAACCCTACCTGACCGCGCCGTGCGATGTGGCGGCCGGACGGCCTTTCTAGAAGGGAGTGATAGATGCAAGCGTACATCGGTGAGTTTATCGGGACGATGATCCTGATCATCCTCGGCGACGGTGTGGTCGCCGGGGTGCTGCTAAGGAACTCCAAGGCCGAGAACTCGGGCTGGATCGTCATCACCTTCGGATGGGGGATGGCCGTCGCCATCGCCGTCTATTGCGTAGGCCAGTTCTCCGGCGCCCACATCAATCCCGCCGTGACCATCGCTTTCGCCGCAACGGGAGGGCTCCCGCTGGCAGACGTAATTCCCTACATCATCGCCCAGTTTCTGGGTGCCTTCGTCGGGGCCGTCATCGTGTGGCTGGCCTATCTGCCGCACTGGCCTGAGACTGAAGACGAGGGACTCAAGCTCGGAGTGTTCTGCACCGCACCCGCGATCTACAACACTCCCGCGAACGTCATAACCGAGATCATCGGCACCTTCGTGCTCGTCTTCGGCGTCTCTGGCATCGTTGCGAACGCGGGGGCGGTCAGCGGCCAAGCCGCGACGGTCATAGGGAGCGGCATCAATCCTCTGCTCGTGGGCCTGCTCGTCCTCGGCATCGGACTCTCACTGGGTGGTCCGACCGGCTACGCTATCAACCCGGCGCGCGACCTGGGGCCGCGTATAGCCCACGCAGTATTGCCCATTGCGGGCAAAGGCGGTAACGACTGGGGGTACGCTTGGATCCCCGTCGTAGCCCCTATCATAGGCGGTATCCTCGGCGCTGTGACGTGGGTCATTCTGTTCTGATAGCGAAATGAGATCCAACGTGGGGAGCCTGAATAGGGCTCCCCACGAAACCGCCCGGATAGAGAACAGAGGAGGCTCATTGGCCGTTCTGGATGCCTTCGACCTTACGGGCAAGACGGCCGTCGTCACCGGCGGCAATACTGGACTGGGCCAGGCCTTCGCGAAGGCACTCGTCGAGGCCGGAGCCGGCGTCGCCGTGGCCGCCCGTACCCGCGAGCGCTCGGAGGCGGTGGCCGAGGAGATCCACGCCTCAGGCGGCAACGCCATCGCCGTTGACCTCGACGTCACCGACCCCGCGCAGGTGGACGGGATGCTCGAGGCGGTGACGGAGCGGCTCGGGCCCGTAGACATCCTGGTCAACAACGCGGGCCTCTGTTACCACAGGCCTGCCGCAGAGGTGCCGTTAGAAGAGTGGCACGCCGTCTTCGACGTAAACGTCCACGGGCTCTGGCACTGCGCCCAGGTCGTGGGGAGGCGCATGATCCAGAACGGCGGCGGCACCATTATCAACATCGGTTCGATCTCCGCGATGATCGTCAACCGCCCGCAGTGGCAGCCCGCCTACAACGCCTCCAAAGCCGCCGTCCACCAGTTAACCAGATCTCTGGCTGCGGAGTGGGCGCCCTACAACGTGCGCGTCAACGCCCTCGCTCCTGGCTACGTCAAGACGGCCATGTCCCCTGTGGACGAGCCGCAGTTCCGGCGGCACTGGATCGAAGACGCCCCCATGCAGCGCTACGCCACGCCAGAAGAGCTGGGACCTAGCATCGTCTACCTGGCGAGCGACGCCTCCAGTTTCATGACCGGCTCCATCCTCGTCGTGGACGGGGGCTACACACTGTTTTGATGCGCAGTGCGTAGCGAGAGTACTTTCCAGAGCGGCTCTTACTCTCCGGTTACCGCGCCGAGCGTGAGGCCCTTTACCAGGTAACGTCTCACGGCGAGGCCGACGACCATCATGGGGAGCACGACGATCGTGCCGATGGCCGAGAGCTGGCCCCAGTTCAGGCCCGTCTGGGTGTTGAGCTGGGCTGCGGCGATGGGGAGGGTCTGGCTGTCGGGTCCGGCGAAGGTCGCCGCGAAAGCGTAGTCGTTCCAGGAGAAGACAAGACACAGTATGGCCGTCGTCACTATACCGGGCGTGACCAGCGGAAGGGCAACCCGGTAGAAAGCCTGGAACCTCGTGGCGCCGTCGACCATCGCCGCTTCTTCCAGGGAGGGTGGCAGATCCATGAAGAATGCGTTCATGATCCAGATCGCAAAAGGCAAATTGAACGTCAGGTAGGCGACGATGAGGCCCGGTATGGTGTCGAGCAGGTTCACGTACCGAAAAAGGATGAAGAGCGGAAGCACGATCGCCGCTATCGGGGCCATGCGCGTGGAGATGATCCAGAACGCCACGTGTTGCTTGCCACGGAAGTGGCTCCTGGCGAGCCCGTAACCCGCTAGGCAGCCCAGGGACACCGCAATAACCGTCGAGAATCCGGCTGCGAGCACGCTGTTAAGGAAGTAGGCCCCGAGGTTTCCGCCGGTAAACAATGCCACGTAGTGTTGCATGGTCGGCTTGAAGACGAAGACCGGCGTCGAAGAGAGTTGGGCGACCCCGGGCTTGAACGACGCGAGGACCATCCACACTATCGGGACCAGCGTCCACAGCAGCACGAGGAAGAGGATGGCGTAGAGTATTACCTGTTTGCCCGAATTGCGGCCCGTAGTAGAAGTCGTCATCTCGCAAGCCCCCTGCTCTCGAGGATCCGCACGAACACGTTGGCCACCAGGATCGAGAACACCAGCATCCCGAGCCCGATGGCCGCCGCGTACCCGAGGTCGAAAAAGCGGAACGCCGTCTCGTACAGCCTTATGGGGATGATCTTGGTCGTGTTGCCCGGTCCTCCGTTGGTCGTTACGGTGATGATGTCGAAGTAGCGGATGGCGTCCATCGAACGGACGAGCAGGGCCACTATCACGACGCCTGCTATGGAGGGGGCCACGATGTAGCGCAGCCGCTCCAGGTAGCCTGCCCCGTCCACTTTGGCGGCCTCGATCACGTACTGGTTAACCGAGGCTAGTCCCGCGAGCACGATCAGGACGATCAACGGCGTCCACTCCCAGACATCCATCAGGATTACGGCCGGCAAGGCCGAGCTGGCGGTCCCCAGTATGTCGCTCTCGAAGATGCCGAGCTCGCGCAACACGTAGGCGTACAGGCCGTAGGAGGAGTCCGTGAGGAAGCGCCCGAGGAGCCCCACGATGACCGGCGCCATGAACATCGGCAGCAGTATCAGCGAGAGCACCAGGTTCTGGCCCCAGACTAGCTCGTGCACGAGCAGGGCTATGGCTATGCCCAGGATCATCTCGAGCCCTACGGTGGCCACGAAGTACAGCGCGGCCCTTGCCCAGGCCGCGCCGACGATCTCGTCCGTGAACATGCGGGTCCAGTTGGCGAGGCCGGCGAAGTCGAAGGAGATGCCGTTTATGAGCGAGACGATGTTCAGGCTCATCCAGATGATGTAGAAGAACGGGAAGAGCGAGAGGACCGCGAGCAGCGCGAGCACCGGTACGAGCATCTTCATCTCCAGCGAGATCCTACCCCCGCCATTGGCGCCCTTCGTGGCGCCGGAACTGCGTCTCTGTGTGGCGGCCATTACGCGACCCCCGTTGGCCCGGAGGCGAGGTTCTCGACCCTGGCCTGCGCCTCGTCGAAGTATCTCTTGGCCGTCTTCATCGCCTGCTCGGGCGTCTTCTGGCCGGCCAGCATCTTGGAGACTTCGGTGTAGATGGCCGTGTCGCATTCGTTCCACGATTGGATCTTGGGCCTGAGCCCGATATTCTCGGGCCGCCACGCCTCGGAGACGGCGTCGTAGGTGAGCAGGTTCGGCAGGTTAGTCGGTGGTTCCATGGCCTTCTTCACCTCCGGAAGTTCGTAGAGGGACCCCCGTGTCGGGGTCCCGCCCCCGACATCGCTCTTCAAGCCCATAAGCATCGTGTCGGGCGAGGTGGCCCAGACCAGAAACAGCCAGGCCGCCTTCTGCTCGTTGATCGGGGAGGCGCCGTTTATGCCGACGCCCGTCCCGCCCCACATGTTCGCGTTTCTAACAGGGCCTTTGGGGAGCGGAGAGTACCCGATCTTGCCCACTATCGTCGACTCGGCAGGGTCCTGGTCCACGGCGGCGAACTCGTGCCAGTTCGGTACCATCGCGACCTGCTCGGTCCTGAACGCCTCGTCCGTGGCGTTCCAGTCCCACGAGACGCTGCCCGGGTGGGCGATGGACAGCAGCTTCTTGTAGAACTCGGCGGCCTCCAGCGCATTCGGCTCGTCGAGCGTGCACGGGCCCGGGTCGGTCGTCCCCAGGCTCCCGATCTCCTTGCTGTGGAAGTAGTCGCCGCCGTAGGACCACAAGATGTTGGAGAAGTCGCACATCAGGGAGTCGTATTGCCTGGCCTGATGGCCCGTGCCGTAAGGGACCTCATCCTGGTTCTCGTTGAACCAGTCGGCTATCTGGTAGTACTGCTCCCAGGTCAAGGATGGCGAGGGCTGAGGGTCGAAGCCGAGGTCCTGGCTCATCCGGTCGCCGTACTTGTCGAAGAGGTCTTTGCGGTACATCCAGATCATGGTCGGGCAGTCGTAGGGGAGCGCGTAGAGGTTCTGCTCGTTCTCGAAGCGCCCTGCGGCCGCGAGCTGGGTCGGGATAAAGTCGTCTGTGCCCTTGGGTATGGAAGGTAGATCGTCGTCGCCGTCGAACTCATTCAGGTCGGCGAGCGCGGCGTGGTAGGGGGCCATGATCTGGTAGGGATCGGCGTAGACGATCTGGTAGGCGCCCTCCCCCGAGCCGATGTCGAGCGCGACCTTCTGAACGAGCGCGCCGAGCTCCAGCTGCAAAACGTTGACGTTTATCCCCGTGAGCTCCTTGAAGCCGTTCAGGTTCGCTGCTATGGCGGTGGTCGGGGCCGTGTTCTCCGAGACGAAGTTGAGCGTGGTCCCCGAGTACTGCTTCCACATCTCTGCGTTCGGAGAAAAGGAAGATGCCGACCCGCCGCACCCCACTGCGCCGAGGAGCGAAGCCCCCGCAAGGCTTGCACCCGTCATCTTGAGAAAGCTACGACGAGAATACTTCTTCCGCATCGGAAAACCCCTTCTCCGCCACCCTGCCGTCGCGAGCCTCGGCGAGAACCTATGTAAGCCACATCAGAGGCGTAAATTGCGACACCCGGCGACTCTAGCTGCCCGCCTTTCCCGCCGCCTTGACGCCCGGAAGAGCGCCCCTGCCGTCGTCGCCGAGAATAGAGCTTTGGACTCAGCGTGTCAACAGGTCATAAGCGGATGTTGCGGCGGGCCCTTTCCCGCTTCCCGTTGCGCGAGATCGGAGCGTGGATGTACCCTACTTCGAGCGTACCGGCCACCGAATGTTGGAGGAAACCCATGGGCGCGAGTGAGAAGGGCCCGGCTTCGATCGCGGAGGCGTTCGTGAGAAGCGCCGAGAGATCACCCGACAAGCTCTGCTTGCGCTTCGAGGGAGAGGAGATCTCTTACCAGGGCATGCGCGAACGGGCCGAGGGCTTCGGCGCCGGCCTCTCCGCCTGGGGACTGCGCCCCGGCGATCGGGTGGCCCTCTATCTCGGTAACCACCCGGACCTTTTGGCTGCATACCTGGGGACGCACCTGGCCGGGGGCGTCATTGTGCCCGTGAACAGCCAGTACCGCAGGGGAGAGCTCAGGCACATCTTCGGCGACGCAGGGGTGCGTCTGTGCCTTACCGACGAGGAGCGTAAGCCGGAACTCGAACGCACGCGCCTAGATCTGTCCGAGCTGGAAGCGGTGATCGAGACCGGCCAGGGGTTCGAAGACTTCCTTGGCGAGACGCACGCCCCACAGATGCCGCGTGGCGAAGACCTGGCTGTGATCGCCTACACCTCGGGGACGACGGGACGCAGCAAGGGGGCGATGCTGCTACATCGCAACCTCGTGGCCAATGCGCAGGCTGTATGCGAGGCCTGGCGCTGGACGGGCGAAGATACGTTGTTTCTGGCCCTGCCGCTGTTCCACACGCACGGCCTGATGGTCGGGGCGCACGGCACGTTCCTTATGGAGGCAAGCGCCGAGCTGCACAGGAAATTCGATGCGGCTGCGGCCTACGATGCCCTGCTCGCAGGGAGGGTCACCATGTTCTTCGGCGTCCCGACCATGTACACGCGGCTGCTCAGGGAGGCTGAGGGTCGAGACGAGCGTCCGGATCCGATCCGGCTCTACGTCTCTGGCAGCGCTCCCTTGAGCCCACAGGCCTTCGATGAGTTCGAGGGACTCTTCGGGGAGCGTATTTTGGAGCGCTACGGCATGACGGAGACGATCATGAACCTCACCAACCCCTACGAAGGCGAGCGCAGGCCGGGTACCGTGGGACGGCCATTTCCGGGCCAGGAGGCGCGGGTCGTTGGCGTAGAGACGCGCGAGCCTTTGGACGACGGGGAGATCGGGGAGATCGAGGTCCGTGGCCCGAACGTCTTCCCCGGCTACTGGAACAGGCCCGATGCGACCGAGGAGAGCTTCGACGGAGAGGGCTGGTTCGCCACGGGGGATCTCGGTTACGTCGGTGAGGACGGCTACTTCACCATAAGCGGGCGGGCCAAGGAGCTCATAATCAGCGGCGGCTATAACATCTACCCCCGCGAGGTCGAGGAAGTGATCGAAGGTTGTCCCGGGGTGTCCGAGGTGGCCGTCGTCGGGATGCCCGACCCCGAGTATGGGGAACGCGTGGTCGCCGTCGTGGTGCCCGAAGACCCGGGTCTTACCGCCGAGAAGGTGACGAGTTTCTGCCGCGAGGACCTGGCTTCTTACAAGAAGCCTCGCGAGGTGGTGATCGTCGAAGACCTGCCGCGCAATGCCCTTGGGAAGGTACTCAAGCACAAGGTAAGTGAAGGATTAGGCAAACCGGAGGTGTAGGATTTGGACGCGACGCAAAGTGCCAGCGATGTGGTGAAGGGGATGGCCGCCGCCATGGAGGAGAACCGGCGGTATCTGACCAAGCTAGACTCGGAGATCGGGGACGGCGACCACGGCAACAACATGAACCGCGGCTTCAAGGCGGCGCTCGAACGTCTCGAAGCCGCGAACCCTTCGACGCCTGCCGACGTACTGAAGGCCGTATCTATGGCCCTGATCAGCAAGGTCGGCGGGGCTGCCGGCCCGCTCTACGGCACCGCCTTCCTACGCGCCTCCTCGGCGCTTGAAGACAAGGAAGAGGTCTTAGCCGATGACGCTGCCGAGGCTCTGGAAGCCGCACTCGGCGGCATAAAGCAGCGCGGTAAGGCCGAGGTGGGGGACAAGACGATCGTGGACGCCCTCGAACCCGCCGTCGAAGCCGCGAAGGAAGCCGCCGGCGAAGGGAGCGTGGCAGGGGTGTTCAGGAGCGCGGCGGATGCCGCGAAGGAGGGGGCCGAGTCGACGATTCCGCTCACGGCGAAGAGAGGGAGGGCGAGCTATCTGGGGGCCAGGGCCGCGGGTCATCAGGACCCAGGGGCGACCTCCACGTACATGCTCCTGGACGCCGCGGCGCGGGTGCTGGAAGGTTCCTCCTGATGGTCGGGATCGTGCTCGTCTCGCACAGCAAGGAGATCGCCGATGGCACGGCGGATCTGGTCTTGCAGATGGCAGGAGAGGTCGAGATCTCGGCCGTCGGAGGCGACGCCGACGGCTCTTTCGGCACGGACCCGGAGGGGATCGAAGCCTCCATTCGCGGCCTCGAAACCGACGAGGTGCTCGTGTTCATGGACCTCGGCAGCGCCGTCCTCTCCGCAGAGACCGTCCTGGAGATGCTGCCCCCGCAAGAGAGGGAGAAGGTCACGCTCGTCGACGCCCCATTCGTCGAAGGGGCTTTCGCGGCCGGGGTCACGGCCTCGACCGGCGCGGACGCCGAAGAGTGCGTGGAGGCCGCGATGGAAGCCCGCACGGAACCGAAGCTGCAGTAGAGCTAGAGGGGTCCCGCATGCGTGGACCCGGGGGCAGACTCTCCGGGCGCGTCTTCATGTTTCCCAGTTCACGTTTAAGTGGGGGGTGCGAGGGTACATTCTCTGTGTATCTCATGCGATCTTGAAGGAGGTCACAGAGCATGGAGACCAATCGCGGCAGCGAGGGTATTCTCTCCGAAGAGATGTCAGGGAAGCGCGAGGAGATCGTCGAGCTGTTGAAGACGGCTTACTTTATGGAGCTCGAGACCGTCATGAACTACGTAACGAACTCCATAAACCCCGATGGCGTCCGCGCCCAGGAGGTCAAGGAGAGCATAGAGGAAGACATACAGGAAGAGCTCACCCACGCCCAGCAGTTTGCGGCCCGCATCAAGGAGCTCTATGGTGTCGTGCCTGGTTCGATGGAGTTCAAGGCGTCGCAGGACACGCTCCAGCCGCCCGATGACCAGGTAGACATCGTACACGTCATAAAGGGTGTAATAGACGCGGAAGAGGGCGCCATCCAGCACTACACGCGCATGGTGGAGGAGACCGAGGAAGTAGATCCCGTTACGCAGGATATGGTCATAGAGATCCTGCACGACGAACAGGGTCACAAGCGCCTCTTCGAAGGCTTCCTGCGCGAGTACGAAGCTGAAGGCCTCGCGTAGATATAGCCTTCAGTCAACGACACACTGAGAGGTCCGGCCACCGAGGCCGGGCCTCCTATCGTGTTCCTAGATTTGTGCGGGCAGTGGGCTGCGGTATAATTCGCCCCGTAACGCGATGGACGAACCTCACTCTAGACACCACCGACGAAGACCTTGCGGCCCGACCGCCGGTGGGCCCGCGTAGAAGTGCCGGAACCCCTCTTATCCTGGTTTAATCTCTTTTTGGCCCTCGTCCTCGTGGGCCTGAACGGTTTCTTCGTTGCGGCCGAGTTCGCGCTGGTACGCGTGCGGGAATCGCGCATCTTGCAGCTGGAGCAGGAAGGCAGCACGCGGGCGGCCCTCGTGCGAGAGACGCTGCGCGACCTCGACGCCTACCTCTCCGTTTGCCAGGTTGGGATCACGGTAGCCTCCCTGGCGCTTGGTTGGGTCGGCGAGCCTGCCGTCTCGCACCTTATCCGTCCCGTGCTCGAGGCCGTAGGGATTACAAACGAGGGGGTAGTCTCCATTATCGCCATCATCTTGGGCTTCTCGGCCATCACCTACGCCCACCTGGTCTTCGGGGAGCAGGCGCCCAAGTACTTTTCCATCCAGAAGGCCGAGAGGGTGTCGCTCTGGATCAGCCGTCCTTTGAACCTGTTCAAGATCCTCTTCAACCCCGTGGTCTGGGTGGTTAACGCTTCGACCAACTTCGTCTTGAGGCCCTGGGGCATAAGGCTGGGGGAGGAGATGGAGGCCCACTCAGAGGAGGAACTGAGGATCATGATCTCCTCCTCCACCGCCTCTGGCGTGCTGGAACCAGAGGAGCGCGACTACCTGAACAAGGTCTTCGACTTCGGCGACCGGGTGGCGCGCGAGATCATGGTCCCCAGGCCTGACATCGAGGCGATCGCGAGCGACGCCCCGCTCCCCGAGCTGGTCGACGCCGCCGTCTACGGGCGCTATACGCGCTATCCGGTCTACGAGGAAGACCTCGACCACATCCTCGGCGCGGTCCACGTGAAGGACCTGTTTCGGGCCGCCCGCACGAACGACGAGGACTTCGACATAAGGTCCGTGATCAGGGAGTGCCTGGTCGTACCCGAGAACAAGCGCATCGAGGAGATCCTCAAAGAGTTCCAGACCCGCACGCTGCAGATGGCTATTGTTATCGACGAGTGGGGGAGCGTCGAGGGGCTTATCACGATAGAAGACATCGTCGAAGAGATAGTCGGTGAGATCCAGGACGAGTTCGACGAGGGTGAGCCTGTCATAGAGAAGATCAGTGACCACCTCTACGCGGTCGACGGCCGCATCCCCATAATCGACGTGAACGAGCGTTTCGAGATCGACCTGCCCCACGAGGACTTCGATACCATTGGCGGCTACATCCTGGGCTCCCTGGGTCGCCCCCCCGAGACCGGCGACACCGTGGAGGCCGACGGCGTCACCATGCAAGTCAAGAGCGTCGACGGCCCCCGCGTCTCCATGCTCACCCTCCAACGCAACGACCCTTCCTAGAATCCGCAGCAGGGTTCTCTAGCGCATATCTGAACCTGACAAAGAACCAACGTCCTCGCTGCGATACGAAGGCTCTGTCCCAACCAGGATGTCACGTGCGGGACCCTGATTGCGGCCGGCCACGCCCGCACGATTCCCCCCTGGCACCGAGTACCATCCCACGCTTGACGCGGAAATTCGGCCCGTATATTGTGGACTGTTGCTTGGGGAAGCGTCGAAGAGAGGAGGCCCAATGACGGAGGTCGCGGGGGCGCGCGAGTTGGGCAAGGAACAGTTGCTCGAAGCGTATCGGATCATGAAGACCATCAGGGAGTTCGAGGATAGGCTGCACACCGAATTCGCCACGGGTGAGATCCCGGGCTTCGTGCACCTCTACGCCGGAGAGGAGGCCATCGCGGCGGGGTTTATGGCCCACCTCGACGAGAACGACTACGTGGCCAGCACACATCGGGGGCACGGCCACTCCATCGCCAAGGGCTGCGACGTCAAGGGGATGATGTACGAGATCTACGGCAAGGACGAGGGCATCTGCCGCGGCAAGGGCGGCTCGATGCACATTGCCGACCTAGACAAGGGCATGCTCGGCGCGAACGGCATCGTCGGCGGCGGTCCACCGTTGGTCTGCGGCGTCGGCCTCTCGGCCAAGATACGCGGCACCAGGCAGGTGGGCGTCTCGTTCACCGGCGACGGAGGCGCCAACCAGGGCACGTTCCTCGAAAGTCTCAACCTGGCGAGCGCGTGGGATCTGCCTTGCGTATTCGTCATCGAGAACAACGGCTACGCGGAGGCTACCGCGCACGCGTTCCACAGCAAGGGCATAGACATCGCCAAGAGGGCAGATGGATTCTCCATGCCCGGCGTCACCGTCGACGGCCACGACTTCTTCGCGGTGTACGAGGCCGCGGGCGAGGCGATCCGGCGCGCCCGCGAGGGCGGCGGCCCTTCGCTCATCGAGTGCAAGGTCAACCGCTACCACGGCCACTTCGAGGGCGACGCCCAGACCTACCGCGGCGAGAACGAGGTAGAGGAGATCCGCAACGAGAAGGACTGCCTGACCCTGTTCCGCCAGCGCGTGACCTCGGCGGGTCTGGTGGACGAGGACGCCCTCGACAGGATCGACGAAGAAGTCGAGCAGCTTATTGATGAGGCCGTGGACGAGGCCAAGGCCGCCGCGGACCCGTCCCAGGACAACCTGCTCACGGACGTTTACGTTAGCTATTAGCCATCGGCCATCAGCAGTCAGCGGACATTGGCCCATGGCAAGCCACGTCAACAAGCTGAGTGCTGAATGCTGACAGCTTATAGCGCCGACCGAAGGGAGGCAAAGTGGCGCGCACGATCAGCTACATGCAGGCCATCAACGAGGCGCTCGCGCAGGAGATGGAGCGCGACGAGACCGTGGTGGTCTTCGGCGAGGACAACGTCGGCGGAGCCGGCTCACCGGGGGAGATGGACGCCTGGGGCGGCGTCATGGGCGTTACCAAGGGGCTTTATGCCAAATACCCGGAGCGTATCCTGGACACCCCGATCAGCGAATCCGCCTTTATCGGCGCGGCGGCCGGGGCGGCCTGCTCCGGGCTTCGTCCCGTGGCGGAGCTCATGTTCGTCGACTTCTTCGGCGTCTGCATGGACCAGATCTACAACCAGGCCGCGAAGTTTCGCTACATGTTCGGCGGTAAGGCCAAGACCCCGATGGTCATAAGGACCATGTTCGGGGCCGGTATCAGGGCCGCCAGCCAGCACTCACAGTCTTTGTACCCCATCTTCACCCACATCCCCGGCCTAAAGGTCGTGATCCCTTCCAACCCCTACGACGCCAAGGGACTCCTTATAGCTTCGATCCGGGACGACGACCCCGTTATGTTCTTCGAGAACAAGGTTCTCTACGCTGTGGAAGGCGAGGTCCCGGAGGAGCCCTACACGATACCACTGGGCGAGGCCGAGTACGTGCGCGAGGGCGAGGACGTGACGATAGTCGCCATAGGCCGCATGGTCTCGATGGCCGAGCAGGCCGCCGCGTCGCTCGCGGACGAAGGTATCGAGTGCGAGATCGTCGACCCGAGGACGACTTCGCCGCTGGACGAGGAGACGATCTTCGAGAGCGTCGAGAACACCGGGCGGCTGGTCGTGGTCGACGAGTCGAACCCGCGTTGCAGCATGGCGACCGACATCGCGGCGCGCGTGGCCGAGAACTGCTTCGAGGACTTGAAGGCGGCGCCGAAGATGGTAACGGCACCGCACACGCCGCCGCCGTTCAGCCCCTCGCTGGAGGACCTGTACGTGCCCGATCCCGACCGGATCGCTGAGGCGGCGCGCGAGGTCACCGGCGCGGGGGCGCGGGCGTGAGCGAGACGCAACAGATCTCCAAGCTGGGGATGCCCAAGTGGGGCCTCTCGATGACGGAAGGAACCGTCGTCGAGTGGCTCATCGAGGAGGGGACCGAGATTTCCAAGGGCGACGAGGTCGTCGAAGTCGAGAGCGAGAAGATCAACAACGCTATCGAGTCTCCGGCCGAGGGCGTCCTTCGCCGCCGCGTCGCCAGGGAGGGGGAGGTCCTGCCCGTGGGCGGTCTACTCGGCGTGATCGCGCCGTCAGAGGTCCCCGACGAGGAGATAGATTCTTTCGTCGAGGAGTTCCTGGAGAGCTTCGACCCCGAAGAGGCGGCGGCGGAGGCCGGCGGTCCCGAACCGCAGACGGTCGAGATCGGCGGCAGGAACGTACAGTACCTGAAGATCGGGGAGGGCGAAGGTCCTCCCCTCATCCTTCTGCACGGCTTCGGCGGCGACATAAACATCTGGGTCTTCAACCAGGAGGCCCTCTCCGAGGCGGGACGCACCGTTTACGCCCTCGACCTGCCCGGCCACGGCCAGTCCTCCAAGGACGTTGGCGAGGGCGACCTCGACTCCTTCGTCGAGATCCTGGCTGGCTTTATGGACGAGGTGGGTGTGGAGAAGGCGCACCTGGTCGGGCATTCGATGGGTGGTGCGGTAGCCGGCTCGTTCGCGCTCGCACACCACGACAAGGTCGCGTCGCTCGTCCTCATCGCGAGCGCCGGCCTCGGAGAGGAGATCAACGAAGACTACATCGAGGGTTTTATCGCCGCGAACCGGCGCAGGGAGATGAAGAGAGTTCTGGGGCTCCTGTTTGCGGACCCCGACCTCGTCACACGCCGGCTCGTCAACGACGAACTGCGCTTCAAGCGCATGGACGGGGTGGACGAAGCCTTGCGCGCGGTTGCCGACAAGATGTTCCCGGACGGCAGCCAGGCCGAAGGGCCCGATCTCTCCGGCCTCGAGACGCCCGTACTGGTGATCTGGGGACAAGACGACCAGATCATCCCGGCCTCCCACACCGAGAACCTGTCCGACGGCGTCAGAATCGAGATCCTGGAAGACACAGGCCACATGCCGCAGATGGAGTCGGCGGGACGGACGAATCGCCTCATCGGGGGATTTCTGGACGGCCTTGAGTAAGACTCCCACCCTATGACGACGGTCGGCATCGTCGCGAACCCCGCTTCGGGCCGGGACATCCGGCGCCTGGTAGCGGGAGCTTCGGTCTTCGACAACGCCGAGAAGGGCAACATGGTCTTTCGGCTGATGGTGGGGCTCGCGGCGGTTGGCGTCGAGCGTGTTCTGATGATGCCCGCCGCCTCGGGGCTTTTCGACGGACTGGACCGCAACCGGCGCGCCAATGCCGCCAGCGAGCGCAAGCAGGACTTGCCCGAACTCGAGCTGGTAGAGATGAAGATCCGGCACGGCGCGCGAGACACGGCGTACGCCGTCGGCGAGATGTGCGAGCGGGGCGTCTCGGCCATCGTCGTGCTGGGCGGCGACGGGACCAACCGCGTCGTCGCCCGCCACTGCTATCCCCACATCCCCCTCTGCACGCTCTCCACCGGCACCAACAACACCTTCCCCAAGATGCAGGAGGCGACGGTCGCGGGACTGGCGACCGGGCTGGTCGCGACCGGGCGAGTCGGGGACGATGTGTTGCGCCGGGAGAAGATCCTGTACGTCTCCATCGACGGCGATCCAGACCGCGACTGCGCCCTCGTGGAAGTGGCCTTAAACTCGGAACGGTTCGTCGGGGCGCGCGCCCTGTGGCGGGCCCCGGACATCTCGGAGGTAGTAGTCGCCTCCGCCTCGCCCGAAGCCGTGGGACTCTCTTCCATAGCGGGCCTCCTGGATCCGGTAGACCGCTCGACGCCCCACGGTCTTTATGTTCGGCTCGCCCCTCCGGTGGAGGCCGATACGGTCCTCACTGTACCGCTCGCTCCTGGTCTCATTGCTCCTGTGGGCGTCGTCGAGTCGAGACGCGTCGAGCCGGGCGAGTCGGTAGAGCTGGAGCCGAAGGTCGGGAGCCTGGCGCTCGACGGCGAGCGCGAGATAGAGATCGGACCACACAACGAGGTGAAGGTGCGCCTCGAGCCGAACGGCCCGTTAACGATAAACGTGGGCGAAGTCATGCACGAGGCGGCGCGCCGGGGTCTGCTTGACGGCGCGCCGTAGGAATCGCAAAGCGGACGAACCTCTTTACAAGCAAGTCAGTTTGTTGATTCGCCCGTAGCGAGTTGCGCGAGATCCGCCTTCGGCCGCTACCCCACGGCCGGGTCGCCGCCCGCTATGTCGGTCAACTGGCCGGGATCCAGGCCGTATTTCTGGAGCAGGTCGGAGTTGGCTTCGGTGTCCACCTTGTCGGGGAGCTCGCTGTCGGCCTCTTTGGCCTTCTCGGCACCCTGTTGGCTGCGGATGCGCTCTACGATCATGGCTTTGGGTATCTCCACTCTGACTCCTCTCCTTCCGCCTCCAATGGGAATGTTAGCAGGGTCTCAGGCTCTTGATGGGTTGCGAGGTCCTTTCCGAGTCAGAGGACGGAAAGGTTCGCTGCGATCATTCCCTTTACGGCGAAGTAGATCATCACGGAACTGAAGATGAGCGCGGGTAAGGCGCTTTGGAGAAAGCGGCGCACACCGCCGTCCCCGCTTATTGACTTCCAGGTGTGGAGAAGCGCCGCCTGCAAGAGGTAGAGGCCGTAGCCGAGTACGACCGCAACGTGGGGAGCGAGTCCCCACTCTCCGAAGTATACGAAGAACGCCACCAACGCGAAGCCCAGGTTGGCGAACCCCACTTCGTACTGGAACTCCGGCCTGGTCGAGTCCCACCCGAGGCGTCTGGCATCGCTCTTGTGGAAGATAAAGTGCCTTACGAAGGCCGACAGTCCGACGAGACCGACGGCGGTAAGGGTAACGATTTGCAAGGCTGAAGCGGCGTTAGGCAAGCGTGAGAACCCTATCGAAATGCCGAATACGCCCGCGATCAGCTCCAGGATATGCAGCACCCATGCGATCATTACACTCCACCGTCCTCTCACGTCCCGACGATAATGGTCATGGTACCAGGCACCACCGATGCGGGCGGTTACCCGAGCATCAGAAAATGCCCCCTGGTACCATTGCACGGTCGTTAGTCTTAGGATGATGGTCACTTTGCAGATGGAGCACGACATCGAGGCGCTGACGGGCGGGGCTATGGCCTCTATCTGGTCCTGGGTCAGGGCGAAGATCCCCGCCGGTGTGGAGGTCTTCGACGCCCACGCCCACATCGGTACGGACGTCGACGGCAGGACGATGACCGGAGACGGTATGCGGGAGCGCATGGAGGCCGCAGGGGTGAAGAAGAGCATCGTGTTTCCCCTGAACGACCCGAACGCCCGCGACGACTTCTCGGGCCCGAACGACGTTGTCTGGAGGGCATACGAGGAGTACCCTTCCACCTTTGTGCCTTTTTTCCGCCTCAACCCGCACCTCGATTACGACAGGGAGTTCTCTCGCTGCGTCGAGCGCGGCTTTATGGGGCTCAAGCTCCATCCCGTCTCGCAGGAGTTCGAACTGGACGATCCGAGGGTCGTGCGCCTTTTCGGAATGGCGGCGGAGACAGATCTTCCGATCCTGATCCACACCGGCTTCGCCATGCAGCGCATCGTCGAGCCGCTCCTCCCCACGGTCGAGGCGCACCCCGGCCTGCGCCTGATCCTCGGCCACTGCGCGATGGTCGAGGTGCTCTCGGCCACCCGCGCCTTCGAGGGCCACCCGAACGTGCTGTTCGAAACCTCCGTTGTTCAGGCCAAAGATCTGTACGAACTCTGCTGCTCCGTCGACCCTTCCCGGATCTGCTTCGGGTCGGACATACCCTACGGCGACCTGCCGTCGACGTTGCATTCCATCCTCGCGGCGGCCGAGGCTGCGGGCGTGCCTGAGGAGACCCTGCCTAGGATACTCTCGGAGAACATAAGGCGGTGGTTTCCTTGAGGGCGGGGGAGAGGGCCGGCGCGGCGCTGAGGACTGCTCATCTGCTCAGGATCGACAGCTACATGGACATCGCGATCCTCGCAATGTGGACAGCGAGCCCGAGGGTCGACGCCATGCTCGGCATGGCCGAAGCGAGCCTGAGGGGTGGGAGTCCCGGCGGCAAAGACGACGAACTGATCGAGAAGCTCCGCGCCCTCGTCAGGGAGGGGCGCGAGTACCTGGCGGGTGGCGACTTCTCCGTCGCGATGGGCCGGATCCGGGTGGCCCACGACCTGCTTTCCCTACACATCATCCGTCTCTCGGATGAATAGCCAGGTCCCTGGCGAGGCCGCTCTTCCGGAGGACGCCCCGCTCGCTGCCGTCACTCGTGGCGCGCTTCTCGAGAGCGTCCACCGCGGGCGTCTCGTCATCTGCGATCCCGATGGCAAGGTACTCGAGGCTGCTGGCGACGCCGAAGCCTACATCTACGCCCGCTCCTCGGCCAAACCGTTCCAGGCGCTACCGCTCGTACGCTCGGGCGCAGCCGACGCCTTCGGGCTGACGGATAATGAGCTCGCCGTAGTCTGCGCTTCGCACAACGCCGAGGAGCCTCACCTCACCGCCGTCACGTCCATTTTGGAGAAAGCCGGCCTGACCGAGGACGACCTGCAGAGCGGCGCCCATCTGCCGCTGTACGAACCAGAGGCAGACAGGTTGATCCGCAGTAGCGAAGAACCGCGTCCGATCCACGGCAACTGCTCTGGCAAGCACGCGGGGATGCTCGCCGTCTGCGTCCACGAAGGCTACGATACAGCCACCTACCGCGACCCCGCCCACCCGCTCCAACGCCGCATACTCGGTCTCATCGCCGAGGTCTGCGGCCTGCGGGATGATGAGGTGCTCGTCGCCGGAGATAACTGTGGCGTGCCGGCCTTCGCCCTGCCGCTGCGGAGCTTTGCGACAGGCCTCGCCCGCATCGCCACGGGCAAAGCCCTCTCCGATGAACTCGCCCTCGCGGCCCTGCGCATCGGGGACGCGATGAGGGAGCATCCCTTTATGGTCGCGGGTACGGGAAGATTCGACACCGAGCTCATGGACTCGACGGACCTTCTCGTCAAGGGCGGGGCCGAAGCCATGCTCGCTGTCGGAAGCCAGGAAGGCTGGGGGATGGCGCTGAAGATCTCCGACGGTGCGGTCAGGGCCGTGCGTCCCGCGGCGCTCGCCGTGCTCGGTGGCATGGGCGTCGAGGTTCCCGAGGCGGTCTCCAGCGTGCGCGCCCTACACGGTGAGAAAGTCGGTGAGATCCGGCCCTTGATCCAGGCTCCCGGATGAACTACATGTCCTTCTCATGGTCCGACTCGCCGGGGTCGTCTGCATAGGACCGTGGCACCGCTACCATCCTTATGAAGCTGACCACGGAGATCCTCGAAGCATGCTACAGGGCAGGCGCCTTCCCTATGGCCGATGCCTACGGGCGCATCGAATTCTACCGGTCAGACCCGCGAAGCGTGCTCGAGTTCGAAGACCTGCACGTCCCCCACTCGCTGGAGCGTGTAATCCGCAAGGGAACCTTCGAGTTGCGCGTGGACGAGGACTTCGACGGCGTCATAAGGGCGTGTGCCGACAGGGAGGAGACCTGGATCAGCCCGGAGATCATCGACGCTTACGTCGGGCTGCACCACGCAGGCAAGGCTCATAGCGTCGAGGCCTACAGGCGTGGCGAGCTCGCAGGTGGTCTCTACGGGGTCACCCTTGGCGGGGCTTTTATGGGCGAGTCGATGTTCACCCGCATTAGAGACGCCTCCAAAGTCTGTCTGGTCTACCTGGTGAACCGGCTGCAAGAGCGGGGGTACGCACTGCTGGACTGCCAGATCCAGAACCCCCATCTCGCCAGGCTGGGGGCGCGTGAGATCCCCGAACAGGAGTACCTCAGGCGGCTGCAGCACGCCCTGACCCTGGAGTGCTCCTTTGCATAGAGGAATGTTCTTTCGGCTCGGCGCTTGCCGCGTGGTAAGCTTGCTCCATGGATATACGACACATCGACATCGATTGGACGCCCGAGCTGGAGAGACCTGTTCTCATCGCCGGCTTCACGGGCTGGAACGACGCTGCTGATGCGGCGAGCGTCGCCGTCGGGGCCCTGGCCAGCTCCTGGGAGGCGCGGCGTTTCGGCGGCTTCGACGGCGAAGAGTTCTTCGACTTCCAGACCACGCGGCCGCAGGTAAAGCTGGTCGACGGCGTGACGCGCGAGATCCAATGGCCCGAAAACATGCTCTCGGCGACGGAGCCGAGGCTGGAGGCCGCCGGCGGCCGGGGAGCCGTCTTGCTAACGGGACCTGAGCCGAACTTCAGGTGGCGGGCTTTCTCAGCGGCTGTCGTCGAGTTGGCCAAAGCGTTGAACGTGGAACTCGTGGTCACGATGGGAGCCCTGCTCGCCGACGTTCCGCATTCGCGTCCCGTCTCGGTCTCCGCGAACTCCCAGGACGCCTCCCTGGTCGACTCTTTAGGCCTCTCCGCCTCGCGCTACGAGGGGCCTACGGGTATAACCGGCGTCCTGCACCGGGCGTGCGCCGACGCCGGTCTGCCCTCGGTGAGCTTCTGGGCCTCCGTCCCGCACTACCTGCCCGCCGTCCCTTCCGCCCCCGCGGCCCTCTCGCTCCTGGAAAAGCTCTCCGGCCTGCTCGGCATGGAGGTGGACACCGCCGACCTCGAAAGCACCGCCGAGACCTACCAGGAACAGGTCTCAGTGGCCGTCTCCCAGGACTCGGATCTCTCCTCCTACGTAAGAATGCTCGAAGATCGCTTCGACTCCCAGGCGGATCAGGGTCCGCGCAACCTGCCCTCCGGCGACGAGCTCGCCCAGGAACTCGAAGGTTTCCTCCGCGAACACCGGCGCGAAGAAGATTAGCAAGTCAGCACGCTCAGGCTTCGCCTCCGCTTGTCAGCACTTCAGCACGCTCAGGCTTTTAGCCTTCGCTTGTCAGCATCTCAGCAATGACTCGCACATGCGAAAGCTGACAAGCTGACAAGGCGCGAAGCGCCGTGCTGACAAGCGCCCGCCAGGGCGCGTGCTGACCTGCTAATACAACACCCCTAGCACGAAGGCAACGATGCTGGCGAGTCCTAGCAGGCCCTGTATAACGGCGGAGGCCAGGTAGCCGACGAGGACGCCGCCTGCCGCGTGCGAGGCGCGGCGCCAGTCGGATCGTGTGGAACCGGGCTCTTGTTGGTCCTGGCGCGTGCGCTTGAGGTATTCGCCGAGAAAGACGCCCGCTATGGTGCCGAGGATGAGGCCGAACAGGGAGCCTATGCCGAGGAAGAGGAGCCCGATCAGGGCGCCCGCGATCCCTCCGAGGGCACCGCCCAAGGTGCCCCAGTTGCTAGCCCCAAAGCGGCGGGCGCCGTAAGAGGTAGCGACGAAGTCGATGACCAGGGCGAGCGCGGCGAAAATGAAGAGGGCTACGAGGACTGCGGCGCCGATGGTGCGAAAGTCTGTGAGCAAGGCGTATACGAGGGCAGACAGGAAGATGAGTGTAACACCAGGAAGACCGGGCAAGACGCTTCCGAGCAGGCCAACGAACATCAAGACGAGGGTGAGGGCGAGCAGCGGGCCCTCTACACCGTCCATGCTCTACGAAGAGATTACGGGAAGGGCCTTCTTGCCCTTCTTCAAGGCGGCGTTCAGGCTTCCCGACTTGTAACCGGCGAGGTCGAGGGTGACGTAGAGGAAGCCTGCGTCGAGGAGTTCGGCGGAGATCTCCTCCCTCATGGCGAAGGCTCTTTCGAGCTCCTCGGGACCGACTTCGAGGCGGGCAATCTCCCCGTGGTGCCTGACACGGACCTGCGAGAAGCCCTCTCTGCGCATAAACTCCTCGGCGCGGGCGACCTGGGAGAGCTTCTCGGGTGTGATCTCCTGCCCGTATGGGAAGCGGCTCGACAGGCACGCCAGCGCCGGCTTGTCCCAGGTCGGTAGGTCCAGGTGCTTCGCCAGCTCCCTCACCTCGGCCTTGGTCATCCCCGCCTCCGAGAGCACGGAGACGACCCCGAGCTCCCTCGCGGCCTTCCTGCCAGGACGGTAGTCACCCTCGTCGTCTTTGTTCGCCCCGTCGACGACACAGGCGTATCCTCTCTGCTCCGCCAGCGTCGCCAGGTCAGAGTAAAGCGTGCTCTTACAGAAGTAGCAGCGATTCGTGGGATTGCTCGCGTAGTTCGGGTTGTCGAGCTCGCGGGTGTTCACGACGAGGTGTTCTACCCCCAGAGACTCGGCGAACTCCCGCGCGAGATCCAACTCCGACGGAAGATAGGTCTCGTTGTTGGACGTGACGGCGAGAACCCTGTGTCTCGGAAGCGCCCGCGCCGCGACGGCGAGAGCCAGCGAGGAGTCGACCCCACCGGAGAAGGCGACGAGCGCGCTCCCTCGGGGGGCGAGTATCTGTTCGAGCTCCGTTAGCCTGTTGTGCAAAACGTCGGTCGTGACGGGGTTCATCTGTACGTCCTCTCTAGCCTGCGGTACGTTCGGAGAGCCGGCGCACCACAGGGTCTTCCGCCGTGGACGTTAGGGATAGGGAAGCGATCCTCATGCCTGCCAGGTGGTGGCAGGCTCCATCGTCTGCCGGCTCGGGTCGGCCCTGTGGCACCTCGTATACGTTCTCTGGAAGGTCCATGCTGCTCATCAGGCTCGTTCCAGGACGACTGCTGCGTTGTGGCCGCCGACGCCGAGGTTGGCGCAGAGGGCGGCTTCCAGGTCGGGTGCTTCGCGTGGCTCGTCCACGACGTAGTCGAGGTCGGCGCAGCCTTCTGCCACTTTCGTGAGGTTCCTCATCGGAGGGATCTTCCTCTCCTTTATGGCCAGGGCGCAGATCGCGGTCTCCACGGCGCCGCTCGCGCCCAAAGAGTGGCCCAGGGTGGACTTCGTGGCCGAGACCTTGACGTTGGGGTTTATCCTGGCCATCGCCTGCGACTCGGGTCCGTCACCGGCCACAGTACCCGTGCCGTGCGGGTTTATGTAGCCGATCTGCTCCCCTTCGAGTCCGGCGTCGGCGACGGCTAGCTGCATGGCCCGCATGATGCCGAAGCCCTTGGGATCCGGGTCGGTGAGATTGTACGCGTCGGTGGTGCGGCCTACGCCGGTAATCTTC
>DATMVF010000082.1:0-2102 GCA_035563475.1 Rubrobacter sp. | reverse complement strand
CGGTGCTTCTTCAGCCTCTGCGCGTGGGCGACGGTCGTCTCCTTGTCTGCTATGCCCAGGGTGTACGCCGAGACGGGCACGGGTCTGGCGAGCCCGAGCAAACGGTAGACCGGCACGCCGAGTCTCCTGGCCGCGAGGTCGTGCATGGCGTTGTCGAGGGCCGTGAGCGCGGAAGGGGGCATCGCGCCGTTGTGTGCGAGTGTGCCCTCGATGTCCCAGGGGTCCCAGACTTCGACGGTCTCTAGAGCCGTCGCCACCGCTCGCACGTCCTGGCGGTAATAGCTCGTGGGCGCGGCTTCGCCCCTGCCCGTGACGCCGACTTCCGACATCTCGAAGATTACACGCTCGAAGGTGTCTGCCGAACTGCGGGCGATCGCGAAGGTACGCTCGGTGTGCACCCTGACCGTCTTTACGCTCGTCTCCAATTCCGCCCCTCCTCCAGTCTCTTCGAGATTGCATTGTAGCGGTGGCGGGCGTGTCCTTCTTTCTCGAGCAGTATCTCGACTTCCTGGTGGTAGTGCGGATGGTTATCGGGGTAATATTGGGATCAGGATGGCCAAGACAGAAAAACGGGGGTACGCATGGCTCTGGACCTGTCCATGTTCAACGGTTCGGTGAGCACGCTGCTGAACCATCTCACCCGCCACTATGGCGAGGATGCGAAGCTCGAGACCTACGTAATCTGCGCGAGGGTGCGGAGCGCGGCGATACCGGGAGGAAGCGGGATCAACTGGATAGTGAATCCTGGTGGCGAGGAACTCGCCGGCGGGCTGCTGCGGGAGGTACTCAAGGCCGTGGAGGGCAATGGAGACCTGTCGTGAACGTTTCTTGCTGCCGGCAGTAATGGTCGATCCTATAGCTCCCCAAGAGCCGTGCGAGGCTCCGGTTTTGCCTTCCGGCTGTCTTCGCTGTGCTTCGACAGAGGGAAATCGCCTTTGAGCGCCGAAGAGCGGGCGCTGATCTCCCGCGCCTCCCGCGGCGACGTCGACGCGTTCTCGAGGCTGGTCAGCGCCCACTCGGCCCTCGTGCGCGGGGTGACGCTTCGCATGCTGGGGGCCCAGGAGTCCCAGGACGCGAGCCAGGAGGTCTGGGTCAGGGTCTGGGCGAACATGAAGAGCTTCAGGGGGGAGAGCGCCTTTTCGACCTGGCTCTACAGGGTCACGGTCAACACCTGCCTGAGCTTCCGGCGCAAAGAGTCCCGCCGCAGGACGCGCGAGGTAGAGGAGGAACTGGCCCATCTCTCCTTATCATCGGGCGGCGACGGAGATCCCGAAGAGGCCGCGCTCGACGCGGAACGCCGGGAAGAGATCCAGGTAGCCCTTGGCAGCATAAGGGCCGAGCACCGCGCGGCCATGGTCATGCGTCACATGGAGGGTCTCTCCTGCGCGGAGATCTCCGAGGCGCTCGGCGTCCCCGACGGTACGGTCAAAGGATGGGCCAGCAGGGGAAGGACCGCCATGCTGGCCGCACTGACCCAGAACTCCGCATCGGCGGATCGAATCATCCGCCCCACCAAACAGGCAGGAAGGCGAGCGACGACGCCGGAGCCCCCGGTGCCGGACGCCTCCGTTAAAGCTCGGTTAAAAGAATGAAGCATGTGAGAGCAGCATCTATACTGGCCGTAGCCGTTGGCCGGATCCAACAGGAGTAGATGCCTTGATAACCACAACAGCGGAGATCCTGATAGTCGAGGACGACGAGGTGATCATGGGCACCCTCGCTTACAACCTCTCCCGAAATGGCTTCGGGGTCAGCCAGGCGACCAGCGGCGCCGATGCCTTGAGGCTCGCGAGGAAGTTGAGGCCAGACCTGATCCTGCTCGACCTCATGCTTCCGGGCGAGTCGGGGATAGAGGTGTGCGAGAGGATCCGGGAGCGCGACCAGAGCGTGATGATCGTGATGATCACGGCCAAGGACGCGGAAGAGGACAAGGTCCGCGGGTTCGAGGCCGGCGCCGACGACTACGTGACGAAGCCTTTCGGCATGAAGGAGCTGATCGCCCGCATAAACGCGAACCTGAAACGCAGCGTGACGGGCGGCCGGGGCAAGATAATCGAGGCCGGGGACCTGCATCTGGACACGAAGAACTTCACGGCCCAAGC
>DATMVF010000081.1:0-3348 GCA_035563475.1 Rubrobacter sp. | reverse complement strand
CTATCTGGAGGAGGAGAGGATAGAGGCCGAGCTCCACCGCATAGGCGCGGACTCCACGCGCTACTGGAATCCCATCAACACCACGACCCCGCACGATATCTTGCACGTGCTGAAGAAGATCGCCGATCCCTCCTACACCAGCCCACGGCTCTCGGCCGACATGCTCGAGCTAATGACGAACACATCCTTCGAGGATCGCCTGCCCCAGCCGCTACCCGAGGAGACCCGCGTGGCGCACAAGATCGGATCCTACGAGAGCACCTTCTCAGACGCCGGGATTGTATTTCCCGGGAAGAGCTCCGGCACCGGTCGGGAATACTTCATCGTCGTCTTCTCCGAAGGCACCTCGGAAGGGGAGGCCAGAGGGGCGATTCAGGACATCTCCCTGGAGACATACCGGGCCTTCTTTCGCTAGAGCAGTTTGCGCGTGCCATCTCCTCATGGTCACGACGGTAGCGATGGTCTGGCTGCCTCGTTCTTGGCGGCCACGGCGAGTTCGTCGGCCCGGTCGTTGCCAGACTTGTGTGGCCCTTGGGTCTTTTGGTGCCCCTTGACCTTCTTCCAGCGCACTCGCTGGTGGCGCCGTGCCGCTCCCAGGAGCCTCTCCCACAGGTCCTTGTTCGCCACGGCCTCGTTGCGGTAGTTGAGCCAACCGTTCTCTCGCCACTTCTTGTACCAGCCCCTCCTCATGCAGTTGATGAGGTAGGACGCGTCCGAGTAGACGCTCACCGTATATCCCTCTTCTATGGACTCCAGGGCGACGCACGCGGCGGTCAGTTCCATCCTCAGGTTGGTGGTGTCCGGCTCGCCGCCGCTTATCTCTTTGATCTTGCCCTCCCAGCGGATGACGACCCCATAGCCCCCGGGACCACGGGAGCCGGTGGAAGCCCCGTCGGTGTAGGCGGAGGCCTCAGGCAACGGAGCCGAACCTCTCGCGCATCCCCCTACCACTCATCCTGGTATCCCCTCGCTCGGTCGGGTCCCCAGCAGCCGGACTATCAGTTGCAGCCGCTCGACCTCGCGCCTGGCATGCAGGAGGGCGAGATCGGCCCTCGCCCGGTCTGCCTCCAGGCGCCGATGGTCGTGGGTATCGAGCAGGCCGTCGAGGTAGAGGCTCGCCGTCCTCTCGTTCCTGGCCTCCAGAATCGCCTCGGCGTTGTCCAGGCGTACTCTCCTGACGTACTCGGCCAGCTCGCGGTCGGCGCTAGCCAGATCCTCCGTGGCGGCGCCGAGCCGGCGGTATGCCGCATTGATCTCCTCGATGAGCGCGTCGTTAGTCACCGGAGACTCCTCTCCTCGACTGCGGTATCCTCGATGCCGATCCGAACCTCTCGTGCCGATGCCCCTGTCCTACCCAGGAGCGACGGAGGGCGGAGCTGGGTGCGGAAGGCAGGGGCCCGCCTGAGTGTTCATTCGCCGTCATTCTAGGGCCAGAACCCGCTCCACGAGGGAACGGGTCGCCGACACCTCGATGCCGTGCTCGCTACCGCCACGAAGGATGGGTCCAGCGATGGCATCGAGCTCCGGCACCTTCCCCGCCGCAACATCCTTTTGCATCGAACTTCGGAAACCGTTGGGCAGCCCTTCTAGTGCCGTGAGGATCGGCTCGGGGGCGACCATGGCCCCCTCGGCCGCACCGACGGCACAGGCCTCACTAACGCACTGCTCCAGGCTTACCCACCGGCCCGGGTCCTCCCGGACATCCCCGAGCGGGCCCTCCGACGCCGTGGTCGCCAGCGCAAACGGCGCCAGAAAGCAGAGCTTGCTCCAGAGCATGGTGGTCTCGTCGTCTTGCACTTCGCAGCCCATCCCGGCGTCACGCAGTTCTTCGCACAAGGTCTGGGTCCGCTCCTGCGTTGCCGGATTCGGTGCGACCTGCACATCGGCAAACGCAGAGTGGTGCCTAACTCGCCCCGGACCCGCTTGCTCGGCTTCGACCCTTATCGTCCCCGGCAAGACCCGCTCGGCACCGTACCCATCGCGCAGCCGCCCAACATGATCCACGCCGTTTAGCAGCGGCACCAGGAGGGCATCTCCCAGTACTTCAGGAGGAATGGTGCCAAGCGCCGCCTCGAGCGCCGGCGCCTTGACCGTGATCCAGACGACGTCACATTGCTCGTCGAGCCAATCGGCGACCCGTACCGGAGCTTCGAAGTTTCCGAGCAGCTCGCTCTGAACGCTAAGATGCTCGGAGTAATGCTCCCTCCGGCCAGGACGCACGAGCAAGCTAACGTCGTGGCCCGCCCTCGCGAGCGCACCGCCCACAAGTCCGCCGACCCCACCCACCCCGAGAACCGCGTAGCGCATTACCCACCTCCATCAACTGTTTGTACTCTATTCTAAACAGCCTCCGCGAAGCCCAGAGGGAGGAGGCCGAGGAGCAACTCGGCTAGGTCATCGGGCCTTGAGAACATGGGCCAGTGTCCCGTGGGTAGGTCCACGAACCGCCAGCCGGGGCCAACGAAGCCCCGAGTCAAAGGGTTGTCGCTGGCGATCATCTCTTGTACCAGATCCACAGAGAAACTACACAGAATCCCCAGCTTGGGCAGCTCTTCTCGGGCAGGGTTCTCCGGACGCAGTTCCTGGGTATAGGTACCGAACGGCTGCGCAACGGCCTTCGAGCGCAGTAGCCTTAGCTGGTCGTCGCCCAGCCCTTCCAGGCTGGCCTGCTGTGCCAGTTCGTCCCAAGGCGGCATGGGCAACCGCCAACCGTCGCCGAGTTCCTCTACCTGACGCTCGGTGTGCCGCCTGGCTTCCGGAGGGAACGTATCGATGAGGGCTGTACCGTCGGGGAGCGGTCCGGTGTCCAGGTATACCAACTGGAAGATTCGCTCGGGGATCCGATCCTGTCCTTACGTCCTGCGCACCACTCCGCAAGCGAAACGCTCCTCTACGCCCTGCGCCTCGCGATGAGTCTGCCCTTCTCACAGCCCACACAGATGCGGGTGCAGTCCCGTATTAGTATCAACATCCGATGAATTCCCGATGAATTTCGGGGGTATGAGTCCCTTTTTCGACGTTTTTTGCGAGGCGAGCTCCAACGCGCAAGCAACGCAGCAGGAGCGAAGTGGTTGGAAGCCGTGGGTGTACATGTACCTGGCCGCGTTGGTCGGTGCGCCCCTCTCCTGAGAGGGCCAAGGACGAAAGCCTACTTCGTCACAAGTCCCGGCTACCGATAGGAAGAATCGGGTTCGCATGAGAAACGCCGGCCGGTGGGTGATCCGAGGCGGCCTTCGGCGGGCTGGTCACCGCGCAAGGCGTCTTAGGGCAATGACGTTGTCGGTGACGGTGGTCCTCTGCCCGTTCGGGCCGGTGGTCTCGCGCTCGCGGGCTTCGAGCCTTTCGGTG
>DATMVF010000080.1:0-16275 GCA_035563475.1 Rubrobacter sp. | reverse complement strand
TTTGCTCGAGCTGCGCCACTCCGAGGTGCGCAACTTCACGCTGCAGACCGCCTCGGGCCCATTCACGCCGATCGACTTCGGCCGCCTGAAGACCAAGTACCCGTACATCACGATCATGCCCCAGACGAGCTTCCTCGAGTTCGTCACGCAGGAGGCGGAGCGGTACCCGGGCTTCCGGCTCCTGATGCGGGCGCGGGTGCGGGAGCTGGTCGAAGAGGACGGTGTGGTCCGCGGCGTCCGCTACGAGTCTGAGGACGGCCGGCACGAGGTGCGCGCGGTCCTCGTGGTCGGGGCGGACGGGCGCGGGAGCCGGGTGCGGCGGCTGGCGGGTTTCGAGCCCATGAAGACCTCGCCACCTATGGACGTGCTCTGGTTCAAGCTGCCGCGAGAGAAGGGGGACCCCGAGGGCCTGCAAGGCCGCTTCGGCCGCGGGCACATCGCCATCATGCTCGACCGCGACGACTACTGGCAGGCCGGCTATGTCATCCCCAAGGGCACCTACCCCGGGCTGCGCCGCGAAGGTATCGATACACTACACCGGGGTTTCGGCGAGCTCATACCGGAGTTCGCCGACCGCGTAGAGTACATCGAGGACTGGAGCCAGGTGTCCCTGCTCTCGGTCGAATCGAGCATGTGCCCCCGGTGGTACAGGCCGGGGCTGCTGCTCATCGGGGACGCCGCGCACGTGATGAGCCCGGTCGCTGGCGTAGGCATCAACTACGCCATTCAGGACGCCGTGGTCGCGGCGAACGTTCTCATTAGGCCGCTGAAGGCGAGCCAGGCGCAGCTCAGAGATCTCGACGTGAAGCACCTGGCGAAGGTACAGCGCCGGCGCGAGTTGCCGACGCGGATGATCCAGAGGGCACAGGCTCTGATCCAGCAGCAGGTCCTGGCCCGCGCTCTCCGCTCGAACGAGCCCTTCGCCCCTCCTCTTCCGCTGCGCCTGTTCCTGCGTGTCCCAATCCTGCGTGACATCCCAGCCCGCATCGTCGCCTTCGGCTTCTGGCCGGTGCGCGTGAAGGAGTGAGGACACCGTGACCACCGCACGCATTGTTCTCGTCGCCTGGCCGGTCTGGCCTTGCTCTATCCGGCCACAACAGGAGGTGCCATGAAAACCGGAGAGAAGGAGACAGTGGGAGAAGGGCTGGTCCTGCCGTTCGAGGACCTGGACCGCAGCGCCCTACCTATGGCCGGCGGCAAGGCGGCGAACTTGGGCGAGCTGACCCGGGCCTGCCTGCCGGTCCCCCCCGGCTTCTGCGTGACCACGGCCGCCTACGAACTCGTCGCCAAAGGCGCCGGGCTGGGTGGGATCCTGGATGACCTCGCAACTACGTCCCCGGACGACGCCGCGCGCCTGGCCGAGCTCGCCGCCAACGCACGCGACACGCTGCTGGCGGCTCCCGTGCCACCCGACGTCGCCGGGACCATCGCGACTGCGTACCGGGCGTTCGGGGACGGAGAGGCGGTGGCGGTCCGCTCCTCGGCGACCGCGGAGGACCTGCCGAGCGCGAGCTTCGCCGGCCAGCAGGACACGTACCTCAACATCGTCGGGGAGGAGTCCCTCGTTGAGGCGGTGCGGTGTTGCTGGGCCTCGCTGTGGACGGACCGCGCGGTCAGCTACCGCGCCACCAACGGGATAGACCCGAGGAGCGTGCGCCTCGCGGTCGTCGTGCAGAAGATGGTCGAGGCCGAGGTCGCGGGTGTCCTGTTCACCGCCAACCCGATCACGGGTAGGCGCCGGCAGGCCGTCATCGACGCGAGCTTCGGGCTCGGGGAGGCGGTCGTCTCCGGCGCGGTCAACCCCGACCACTTCGTCGTCGACACGGTGACGGGCGAGATCCTCGAGCGCCGCCTCGGCGACAAGCGGGCGACGATTCGGGCCGACAAGGACGGCGGAACACGCCGCGTCGAGTTAGAGAAGGACGAGGAGCCTTCCCTCACCGACACCCAGATCCGGGCTCTGGCGAAACTGGGCGCGCGGGTCGAGGAGCTCTACGGGGAACCGCAGGACACGGAGTGGGCCATTGATAGTAGCGGGAAGATCTGGCTGTTGCAGGCGCGTCCGATCACGACCCTCTTCCCCCTGCCTGAGGGAGCCTCGACGAATGACGAGGACCTGCGCGTGTACTTCTCCTTCAGCGTCGCCCAGGGCGTCTACCGTCCGCTGACCCCGATGGGCATCCAGACGTTCCGACTCATAACCTCGGCGGTGGCCACAATGGCAGGCCGTCCGCCGCGCAACCCTTACAAAGGCGCGGCCTTCTTCACCGAGGCCGCCGGACGCATCTTCGCGGACATAACGCCCGTGCTGCGCAGCAAGCGAGGACGCGGGCTCTTCGAGTGGGCGATGCGGAACATGGAGGCACGAACGGTCGCTATCGTCAGGCACCTGGCGGCAGATCCTCGCCTTGCCCCAGTACCGACACCCATGCGACCCGTCCTCGACTCCATCCTCACCGTTTTCGTGCGAGGACGCATCCCACTGCGCGTCGTAGAGGCGCTCGCACGCCCGGGGAAGGCGAGGGCCCGCGCGGCGCGTGTCGAGGGGCAGTTCCGCGCGGCGGAGGACGTACCCCACGATGCCGCCGAGTGCCTCGCAGCCGCCGAGCGCCTGTTGCTCGACGGCCCGCCGGACCTGCTGCCCAACGTACCCCCGGTCTTCGCCGCCGGCCTCGCTGCCAATGCTCTCGCCGGAAAGCTACTGGGAGGACTCGCCACCGACAACGAAAGGCGGGTGGCGATGCGCGCGCTCCCGCACAACCCGACGACGGAGATGGATCTAGCGCTCTGGTCGCTCGCCAAAGAGGCGCGTGCAGACCCGGACGTCGCCCGAATGTTGGGTGAAACTCCGCCGGAGCGCCTGGCAGAAGACTATCGCCTCGGCTCCCTGCCCCCGAAGCTCCAGAAGAGTCTGGCAGATTTCCTGCGCCTGTACGGGCATCGTGGGGTGGCGGAGATCGACCTCGGCCTGCCCCGGTGGTCTGAGGACCCTACGTACATCCTCTCCGTGCTGGCGAACTACCTGCGCCTGGACGACCCTGAGGCAGCCCCCGACGTACAGTTCGCACGGGCCACACGCGAGGCCGAACAGATGGTCGGCGAGCTGACCCGTCGCGCCACCCGCAAGGGCCGTCTTCGCGGGGCGCTTGTCCGGTTCCTGCTGGGTCGCGCCAGGGCGCTATCAGGACTGCGGGAGATGCCCAAGTTCTGCATCATTCTGCTCATGGCTCGTGCCAGAGAGCTGCTGTGGACCGCCGGTGCAGAGCTTGCTGAGGCCGGTCGACTGCAGAGCGCCGGTGATATCTTCTTCCTCTCCATGCCAGAGGCGTGGGCGGCCCTGGCCGGTGAGGATCTCCACCCTCTGGTCCGCGACCGCCGCGCCGTCTACGAGCAGGAGATAGACCGCAGACACGTACCGCGCGTCTTGCTCTCCGACGGTACCGAATCGACCGCAGGGACACACCATGCGACCGGGGCGGATGGTGTCCTGCGCGGCACGCCGGCTTCGGGCGGGGTGGTGACGCAGAAAGCGCGTGTGATCCTGGACCCGGGTGAGGCCGGCCTGGAGCCGGGTGAGATCCTGGTCGCACCCTCTACCGACCCCGGTTGGACGCCCCTGTTCCTCCCCGCAGGCGGCCTCGTCATGGAGATGGGCGGGCCGATGTCCCACGGCGCTATCGTCGCCCGCGAGTACGGCATCCCTGCAGTCGTCGGCGTGCCTGATGCCACAGAGCTCATCGAAACAGGAAGGCGGATCACCGTGGACGGTTCTGCCGGCGAAGTTACCCCTGAGAAGTAGGAACTGTGAACCAGAAGTTAGGAAAAGTGTAGAGCAAACAATTCCCACTTCCAGGTTCAATCGTAGCGGACGGGTAGGGAGAAGCGTGGGTCGTCGTGGAGCTCCCAGTACGCGGCGCGTAATTGCCTGGTAAGGGGCCCTGGCTTCCCGTTGTCCACGGCCTCGCTGTCTACGATCGTGACCGGGATGATCCCGCCGGCGGTGCTCGATAGGAAGACCTCGTCAGCTTGCCTGAGCTCGTCGGCCGGTACGGGGCGCGCCTCTAACGGTATACCGTGTTCGGCGGCCAGTTCGATGATGGTCTTGCGGGTGATACCTTCCAGGACACCTCGGGCAGGGGTGGAGATAGTGCCGTCCTTTACGGCGAAGACGTTGAAACCGGGTCCTTCTACGACGTTGTCCTCGGCGTCGACCAGGATCACCGTCTCCCCACCCCGCTCGTAGGATTCGAGGAGCCCGGTCTCGAGGTCGAGCCAGTGATAGTTCTTGACGGTCGGGTCCACCGACTCTGGCGCTATGCGCTGCTTACCGGCGATTACGGCGTGCAGACCTTGCTCCTGTTTCTCCGGGTCGGCGATCCAGATGAACGGGACAACGAAGGCGTAGAAGCGATTGTCGCAGTCACGCGGATCGCGCGAGCCTGGTCTGGGGATCCCACGGGTGCAGATGATCTCTGCGTAGGCGTCGCGCAGCCCGCTCAGGCGCACGCACTCGATGAGGATGTCCCGGATCTCATTCCGATCGTAGGGCAGACTCAGACGCAGATGTTCCATCGAGCGCTCGAAGCGGTCGATGTGGTCCTCCAGGCGGAAGAAGCTGCCGCGCCAGACGTGGGCCACGTCATAGGTCGCATCCGAGCGCAAGAATCCCCAGTCCAGAATCGGAACCCGCGCCTCCGCGATGGGCACGAACCGTCCTTCGACGAAGGCCGCGCCCTCAGCGTAAGACCCGTGATCCTTCGCCCTCACGTCCTGCTCCATCTTCTCCAGGCCCATCTCTTACCTCGCTCTCTCCGCGTCTGGCCATCTTGCGACAGCCGAGCGTGGTTGTCCAGCGATGCGGAGCGGGTCTCCTCGAAAGCCGGGGCGCTCTCTCCGTGTCGCACCCGCAGTGTGAACGCTTTTATTTGCGGTGTATAGGGCTAAACGGTAAGCTACGTTGGCGCGGAGAAGAACGGTTCTTCGCGCACGACGGATCTAGAAAAATCTCGGCGTCTTGCAAAGCTAGGAGAACGGGGTATATGTACAAAGAGATCTACGTCCCGGTAGACAATTCGGACTACTCCAACCAGGCGTGCGTCATCGGCGTCGACGTGGCGCGGCAGTTCGGGGGCAGGGTCGCGGGTTGCCACGCCTACGCCGCCAAGATGCACGATGTCCGCTTCCGTCAGATGGAGAGCGGGCTCCCCGAGGAGTTCCGCGACGAGGACGAGATGAAGCGGCAGCGCAAGATCCACGACCAGCTCATCACCAAGGGACTGGAGATCATCACCGACTCCTACATCGACGTGCTCGAGCCACTCTGCGAGAAGTACGACGTCGAGCTCGTCAGGCGCTCGCTCGAAGGCAAGAACTTCAAGGTCATCGTCGAGGACGTCAACGAGAACGATTTCGACCTCGTCGTTATGGGCGCGATGGGCATGGCCGCCGTCAAGGACACGGTACTCGGTACCGTTACCGAGCGCGTCGTGCGCCGGCTCCAGAAGGCGGACACCCTGATCGTCAAGGACCTCGACCGCAGTCCCTTCGAGCACATCGTCGTCGCCGTGGACGGCTCGGCCAAGTCTCTCGGCGGCCTCAAGAGGGCGATAGAACTTGCAGGGGAGTTCGGCGGAACCGTCGAGGCTATCTCCGTCTTCGACCCATACTTCCACTACGCGATGTTCCACTCCATAGCAGGCGTGCTCTCCACCAAGGCCCAGAAGGTGTTCCGGTTCAAGGAGCAGGAGAAGCTGCACGAGGAGATCATCGACTCCGGGTTGGCCAAGATCTACACGGCCCACCTGGAGATAGCCAGGAAGATCGCCGAGGACGAGGGCGTGGACCTGAAGACGACGCTCCTCGCCGGCAAGCCGTTCGAGCAGACGCTGAAGTACGTAAACGAGGTAAACCCGACGATGGTCGTCATGGGCCGCATCGGCTACCACTCTGACGACGAGATGGACATCGGCGGCAATACCGAGAACATGATGCGCTACCTGCCGACGAACGTCCTCATAACGAACTACGAGTACCAGGCCCCCGACCTCTACACCGCGGAAGAGCACATGACGTGGACGAAGGAGGCCCTGGAGCGTCTCGACCGCATCCCCGGCTTCGTCGTCGGGATGGCGACGGGCGCCATCATCCGCTACGCCATAGAGAAGGGCTACACGGTCATAACCACGGGCGTCATCGACGAGGTCATAAAGAGCATCCTCCCCCCCGGCGCCATGGAGTCGATGCGCGCCATCGGAGACCAGATGCGCGCGGCCGAGGCGATGGGCGAAGACAAGCCCATAGACTCCCTCTTCAAAGACTTCGACGAACGGACCGCCGGGAAGGCCAACGGGACCAACGGCCACAACAAGGGCGCGAACGGGAGCGACGCTGCGGCGAAGCAGGAGATCTTCGATGCCGGTCGCGGCGGCTTCGGCAAGAGCGAGGACCAGGGCGACATAGAGGGCGTCAGCGCTGAGGTTCAGGACGAGATCCGGCGCTCCGCCCAGGGCCAGGACCGCTTCGAATGCGACGTCTGCCGTTACGTTGCGAAGGGCAAGCCCGCGAAGTGTCCTGTCTGCGGATCGGGTCCGACCCACTTTCACGCCGTGGACGCCGAGATAGCAACCACCTCAGAGGACGAGAACCTGAACCTCTCCGAGGTCTACGACGGCCGCGAGTTGCACTGGACCGACGACGCCACGGCCCTGCTCGACTCCCTCGAAGAGTGGCAGGAGAAGCGCCGCGTCAAGGCGCGCGTCGAGAAGAGCGCGCTCAAGAAGGGCTACACCACGATCACGCGCGAGTACGTCGAGCAGCAGTACCGCGAGGAGACGGGCCGCGAAGCCCCCGACGTAAAGTCCGGCGGCTGCCCGGTCAGCCACGCCAAAGAGCAGGTGCAGGAGACCACGGGCGCGAAGTGTCCCATCGACCACAGCGCCTTCCAGAAGGCCGGCGCCAGCGTCCCCGAGGGAGGCTCCACAGAGTTCACCTGGACCGACGACGCCATAGAGCGCCTGGAGCGTGCGCCCAAAGGCTTTATGCGCAACATCTCCCGCAACATGACAGAGAAGCTCGCCCGCGAACGCGGCACGACGAACATAGACCTCGATCTCGTAGAGGACTCGCTCTCAGGAGCGCGCACCACGATGGAGGACGTCATTACGGGCAAAGTCTCCATCGCCGACCTCGCCCGTGACGCGGGAGAGAGAATAGAAGCCGAAGACGGTGAGGCCCCTCACCCGCCGATGACCGTGACGATGGTCTGCACCACGTGCGGCGAGGAGTTGCAGGGCGTCCAACCCCCGGAGGAGTGCCCCGTCTGCGGCGCTCCTGGAGAGGACTTCGAACAGAAGTAGGCTTCAGGCCTCAGGAAAAGCCCCGGTTCCCGGCTCATGGGACCGGGGCTTTCGCTCGCGGGTCTTGAATCTTTGGGTCGTGCATCTGCGTATACTCTGGAGAGTGTCGCCGACAGGAGTGAAGCAGGCAGCGCCCGGGTATCGGACGGAAATAGGATGGTAGACCTCGGATGGAGTATCAAAGCAACGGGGCTCCCGGTCGGACCGAAGACGATTGCGACAGGCACGCTCTGGAGTTACTCGGCCTGACTCTCGGGGATGCGCCGTGTTGATCCGAGTTCTGGCGGTGCTCGGCGTCGGGGTGTGGTGCTTCTTCATCCTGATCGTATCGGTCGCGTTCGTGATCGACCGGGGACTCGCCGACGTGGGGATAGTCTGGTTGGCAATCTTCGGACTCGGCGTCGTGGCCCCAGTGCTTCTCTTGGGGCAGATCAACCGCGTCATAGCGCCGCACGAAACGTCGCGCGGCGCCTTCCTCGGCGTGAGGAGGAAAGAGCAAGAAATACTCGGCGCCCTGGAGGAGGGCGGCAGCCTCACCCCCGCCGCGGCCGCGATGCGGACCTCGCTCACCGTAGATGAGGCGTCGAAGATGTTGGATGGGTTGGCCCGCAAAGGCTATCTAGAGACTCAGACGGAAGGCGGCATCGTGGCCTACGCCCTGGCTGGACACCGCAGCCAGGAGTTGCCGGGAGTGGATACCGCGTTGCGGCGTGAGCAGCCGGGTGTCAACGGGGCGTCGCACCGCCTGGAAGATCCCTTGAGCGAGCGTGAGCTCGAGGTGTTGGCCCTCCTCGCCTCTGGCAAAACCAACTCCGAAGTGGCCGGCGACCTCTTCGTCTCCGTCGGTACCGTCAAGAGCCACACGGGCAACATCTACCGCAAGCTCGGCGCGAAGAACCGCGCCGAAGCCGTCACCGTGGCGCGGAACCTCGGTCTGATCCGTTGACACTCCCATCCGCTAAAGCGGCGGGATTCTCGGTTCATCGAACCGTGCTTCCCTTGGGAAGACTTACAGGCTCTCCGCGAGCGTTTACCGTCTCCGTCTGTCCGGCGGCGACGAGTCTTAGCCCTTCGGCGAGTATGTTCCTGGCAGCGTTGAGGTCTCTATCGTGGTGAGTTCCGCAAGAAACGCACAGCCACGTCCGATCCGAAAGCTTCAGGTTCGGATTTAGTGCTCCGCACTCAGAGCACAGCTTCGTGGACGGGAAGAAGCGTCCGACTCTGACGCTATGCCGAAGGTTCCACGCGGCTTTGTATTCGACTTGACGCACGAACTCGCCGAAGGCGGCGTCGTGGATCGAGCGGGACAGCTTGGTTTTCGCAAGTCCCTTCACGCTCAAATCCTCCACGCAGATGCAGTCGTACTTGCGTCTCAGGCCGGTCGTCAGTTTGTGCAGAAAATCGCTCCTTTGGTTGGGCACTTTGCGATGCACTTTGGCCACGCGCTGCTTTGCTTTCTCTCTGCGACGACTTCCTGGCTTCTTTCGAGACAGCCCTTTCTGAGCTTCCCTGAGTTTGCGGCTCCCCTTCCTGGCGAACCGGGGAGCCGGAACCCGTCCGCCGTCGGAGAGAACGAACAGGTCCTTGAGTCCGAGGTCCACGCCGACCGGCTTGGCCGTAGCGGGCGCCTCCAGCGAAGCCACGGGGATCTCGAACTCGGTGGTCAGGGCAACGTACCAGTGTCCGCAAGCGTCTCTCTTGAACGTCGCGCTCTTCGTCGTGCCCTCGAGGGCGCGGGATTGGCGGATGCGGACCCAGCCGACCTTCGGAATGTAGACTTTGCCCTCTTTGACCTTGACCCGTTGCGGGATGCGAAACGTGAAGTGCCCGGCCTTCTTGGAGCGAAACCGGGGAAAGCGGCTACGCTTCTCGAAGAACGCATCGAAAGCCCGCTTTACATCCTTGAGAGCTTGTTGGAGCATCTGCGAGTCGGCTTCTTTAAGCCAGTGCGTATCCGGCTCACCCTTGATGGCCGTCAACTCGGAGGAAGCACTCTGGCGGAGATGCCCTTGCCGTGTTCGGTGTAGTAGCTCTTGCGCCGCTCAAGCGCCCAGTTGTAGACGAACCTACGGGCTCCGGCCATCCGGTACAGAGCGGCCTCCTGAGCCTTCGTGGGGCGCATCCTGAACCTGTAGACTTTTTTGAGCAACATGAGTTAGAGAAGTATCCCGGAGGTGATAAGCAATAACAAGAGTGTGCCGTTGGCGAGGCTTCGAGGCGATTCATCCCCTCCGCTGAAGCGGGAGGCTTTCTCGCCTTAAAATCGGTAACGTGTCAGCTGTCCGACGCCGCTGTGCTCGTGACCGCCGGTTGCCGGGTGTACAAACCGTCCAAACGTTCGCCGAATCGAACGGGTGGGTATGCTAGAACAAGCCAGAACAAACGGTTCGACGACAGGACTTGGCGGGAGCGAACGTGGCCAGATCTCACAAAGTGACCTTCAAGCAGAGCGGCATCACCATAGACGTCGCGGAGGACGAGTACATCCTCGAAGAGGCCGAGCACGCCGGTCTTCACCTCCCCTATGACTGCCGCAGTGGCACATGCACCACGTGCATCCAAAAGTGCCTGGAAGGTGAGATCGACCAGGACATGGCTTTCGCCATCGGCGACGAGGAGCTGGAGCAGGGCCTACGCCTCATCTGCATCGGGAGTCCCCTCTCCGACGTCGTGCTCGACGCCTGAAGTATGGCTGTCCCACCCCGGGTCTCCCGTCCGGTCTCGGGTGCTACCGTCCGAGCTCCCGCAGATTCTCCCACAGGATGTAGAACCCGATGCCGAGGACCGCGAAGACGATGACGCTCCAGAAGTACTGTTCGAAGAGTACGAGGGCGCCTACTACCGCCAGCGCGACGTTGACGCTCACTATGAACCTGGCCAGTCGCCTCCTGAAGCTGGCCTCGATGAACGCGAACACGGCGATGGCGAAGACGAGCGCGGAGAGGAGGTGTGATCTCTCGTAGGCGATGATGAGGATGAGCGTCACGAGCACCAGGGCGATGCTGATCGAGGCCCACAGCTGCGCCACCCTCCCAGCGTGGGTCTCCGCCTCCGAGACGGGGCGAGTGGCGTGCATTATGTGGGCGTGCGGGGGGGGACGCTCGCCGCTTCTCAGGCTTTCGGCGTGAGATTTCAGGGTCTCGGCGAGGACTTCGTCGTCGGACAGTTCCTCGCGCAGCGCCTCGACTTCCCTGGATAGTTCTTCGATGTGCCGCGTCTGGGTCTCGTGGAGCTTGGTCAGGTGGGACTGATCCCGCGTGGCCTCGGCGTCCATGCCGAGCGTCTTCAGCCGGCTGCTCTTCTCCCGTAGTTCGGAGCGGAGGAAATCCTGGCGCTCTTCGATCTCCGCCTGGCGCCCGGTTATGACCTCGAGTTCTTCCGCCCGGGTCGGCACCTTGTCGAGACCGGCCCAGCCCACGGGGTCGAACCACTCGCGGCTGATGGTCTTGTCGCGGTTGTACATCGGCCCCGCCGGGGCGTCCTCGCCCTCGAAGGGATCCCGGGTGTAGAGTCCCCACAGCCCCCGGTACCCGGAGACCCACGATGGCACCGGATTCATCAAGCGCGGGGGGTCCCATTCCCTGTCCTGCCCCGGTCCGACCGACCATCCGTCCCCGCGCCCGTAATCTACGAAGGGGATGGTGAACTGTTCGTAGGGCTTCTCCTTGTAGTCCTCATCGGCGTACTGGCGCAGCGTTACGTACCAGAAGCGACGCGCGATCCTACGGACCGCGGAGAGGAAACGCGGCAGGGGGAAAGCCAGCTCTGTCAGGTATTCGCCCCGGAAGTAGCGGGTCGCGTGCGAGCCGGCGCAGACGTACGCCACGGGATGCTCGCCGATCTTCTCCAGCTCCGGGTCGTCCCAGCGGCGCCTGAGGTCGTCGCCGGTCTCCTCGTGCGCGGCGTAGGCCACCCACTCGGGCCTTACCTCGCCGGACTCCGACTCCGAGAGGTAGATAAAGATCTTCTCCCAGTCGGCCTCGTGGTCGTTGGCACCGAATACGTTGCTCCTCCAATCGTTGAAAGCGTAGAAGAGCCAGTACCGCAACACGATCCAACCGTCCTGGCGAACCACGTTACCGTGGTACCTGAAGCGTTGTCCCTCCTCCATATAGCGGCCGTACAGGACGCGCCCCCCCTCCACGTCCCCGCCGGGGACCCTCCCCCTGGCCAGCAACGTCAGGGAGAAGAGCGCGTCCGCCAACCGCGAGATGTAGCCGACGCGCGCGAGGCGGCCCCTGCCGGCCCGGAAAGTCTCCTTGGGCCAATCGGGGTTCGTGTGCGAGCGCCGCTTCCGCCGGCGACCCCCGTTCTCGCTTTCCTTGGGGTTGGGGATCTTGAGGTAGTGCACGGCGCCGGTGGTGTCCTCCGGCTGCTGGGCGAGTCTCTCCAGGGTGAGCTCTCCGGCCGGAACTACGCAGACGGCGTCCTCGTTGGGGCGCGCGACCCAGAGGCTGCAGGCGTCGACGTAAGGCTCACAGTCCATGGGGTAGAACCATTCGCCTTTGGTGAACCGGATCACGGGCTCGAAGCGACGCAGCAACTCCTCGGCAGTCCTTGCGTCCACGCTCCCCTCATTCGCCATGTGCGACCTCCGATCGGGTTCCCACCGGGGCCGCCCGTCTGGATTGAACCGCGGCACGTACGCTCCGGGAGTTGAGGAGCAGGATCATCAGGATGCTGTAGGCGATGAGGGGGTAGGCGAACCAGGGACGCGAGTCGCCGTAGTAGAAAAGGCAAGCCAACATGATAAGACTTTGCGCGATCGAGGCCAGCATCCATCCCCGGCGCCGAAGTAGCACGAAGCCGAGGCCTGAGAGAAGCAACAGGATCATGGGCACGAGAAAGTAGACGTCGAACACGATCGATCGTTCGAGAGCCTTCAACCACGGCCCTTCGACGGACTGGAAATTGAACTGGCCCTGTCCGCTTGTTATATCCAGCGCCCGGTCCCAATTAACCCGGGTAGTCAACCAGACGCCGAGCCCCACCATCGCGAGGAACTGCAAAATAAGCAGCGCACCAAGTAACCGTGCCTGTCGGTACAATGCCAGCCTCTCGGGTCGGGTTACGAGCCTAGACTACACCCCTGGAGGATAGGATAACCGCTTTAGCCCGTTCACGCACCTTTCTAGCACGCTGGCTACGCCAGCTTGTCAGCACGCTTCGGCCTGCGGCCTCCGCTCGTCAGCACGCCGCCCGGCTTCGCCAGGCGGCTTGTCAGGACGCTCAGCCCTTCGGGCTTCGCTTGTCAGCTTTGAGTCCGTAGAGGCGAGCCGCGTTCCCGCGAAGCACACCTTCACCTACAGCCTCGGCCTCGGGCAGGACGAGATCTCGCTGCGCCACCATCTCTCCGAGCGCCTCGCCGATCACCCGCCTGCCGTCTATGGCGCTGATCCAATGTAGCTCAGGCACGCCTATGCCGTCCGAGCTGTACATCAGCTTGGAGCTCGGGGCGACGCCGAACGCCTGCCGCGTAAAAGAGAGCATCTCGCCGTAGCCGAGCAACGGGATGCCGTAGGAGAGATCGAGGTAGGCGTTCTGGTAGACGGCGGCCAGGTAGCCGCCCTGTCTGGTGTACGGGTAGCATTCATGCAGCAGCACGACGGGCATGCCACGATAGTCCGGCCGCTGAAGCACCGGACGCAGGTAGAGCGGGTTGCCGAGCAGGAGATCGGTGTCCGCGTCACCGTAGCCGACGTGGAACTGGATGGGAACCTCCTGCCGGGCCGCCCGAGCGAAAGCGACGTGCAAGAGCGTGTCTAGGAGCGGCTTGTGGACGAGACGCGCAGTGCCCGCTCCGGCGGCCCGCCTGTATTCCCGGAACGATTCTTCGGCCTCCTCGCGGGGCCACTCCCGAATGTCGAGGCCCGTCCTGTAGGCGGCGATGCTCTTGAGTGCCACATAGCCCCGGCCCCGCACGTCGTCCAGCTCGGCGACGAGCGCCTCTTTAACGTCCTCCAGAGAATCGTGCTCTGCGAGAAGACTCTCCATCAGAATCTCGAGCCTCAGCATCGGCTCCGTGCGGCAGCCTCCGATCTCTCCCAGCTCTGGTACAGGCAGCACCTCTTCTGGCGGAGGGAAACCCGTGTCAAGGAGGAGGGTGTCGACGTTCGCAGCGCGCAACAACGCACCCGCTAGCTCCCGTCCGTCCCTCTTAGTCCTGGCTGCGAAGACGTCTTCCTCTCCCGGCTCGCAATCGAGGAAGTCGGCGAGAGACCGGATGAGGCGCCGGTAGAAAGCCGTGCTCGCGATATGACCTCGCGCCATGCCGGGATCGCTAGACTCGGTGAAGGCCTGTCGCCAACCCGTAATGTCCTCGAAGACCTGATCCCGCATTATGCCGTGGCAGTGGTTGTCCACGACGGGGAACTGTGTGAAATCTAGGGCTTCCATGCGCCACCTCCGTTCAAAGCATCACTTACCCGCCGTCGGACCCGAGGGGGACCCGGTCAAGGGAAGTCGCGGCAGCCGTGAAGGCGACGGCCTGGGCGCGGGCGACCGCTCCGATCGCTTCTCCTGGCGGCAAAAACCGCGGATGGTGGAGCGGTACGTTTGGGGTGTGAGGACCGTCTTCGATCCCTACGAACAGCATGAGCGTCGGTGACGTTCGGCCGTAGAAGCCGAAGTCGTCCGATCCACAGGATCTCATCGGCGGCGCCGGCTCGAACCCGGCTTCGGTGAGCAACGAGTTCGCCGCTTCGGCGAGGGCAGGGTCGTTTACCGTCGCCGGTTCTCCCTCGGTCACCTCTATCCTGGCAGCGCAGCCGTGTGCCCTGGCCGTGTTATCCACGATCTCACGGGCTATCTTTCGCAGCGGTTCGCGATCCTCGGGATCGAGGACGCGCAGCGTACCTCCGGCCTCGGCGACGCCCGGGATGACGTTCTCGGCGGAGCCTGCACGCATCCAACCGACGCTGAAGACCGCGGCGTGCGTCGGGTCCAACCTGCGGCTCACCAGCGACTGGAGCGCGACGACCGCGTGAGAGAGGGCGAGTATGGGATCATGTGCGCGGTGGGGATAGGCACCGTGGCCGCCGGATCCCTCGACGGTTATGCGCAGGTTGTCCGAGGAAGCGTTTACCGGGCCGGCCTCCACGCTTACCGAGCCCCAGGGGACGTCCGGGTGGACATGCGCTGCCACGACCGCACCCGTTTCCTCCTCCAATCTCCTTTCTCTAACGACCAGATCCGCTCCCGAAGGGTAAGCCTCCTCGCTCGGCTGGAAGAGGGCAACGAGGGGCTTTGGCAAGGGTTCTTCGATCCGCCCTGCCGCCCGAAACAGTGCTACGAGGGCGGCCATATGGACGTCGTGGCCGCAGGCGTGCATGAACCCATTGGTGGCGGCGAAGGATGTGTTCGTCTCCTCCTGGATGGGCAAGGCGTCGAGTTCGGCCCGCACCGCGATGGCCTCCCCTGGTGGTCCGACGTGCGCCAGGAGGCCCGTTCGGGCGACGGACTTCATGTTCCCGGTCCCGAGGGCTTCCGCGACGAGGCTGGAGGTAGCGTGCTCCTCGTGGCTCGGCTCGGGGATCGCATGCAGCTTCTCGCGCAGTTCGAAAGCTCGCGGAAGCTCCTCTTCCAGGGAATGGAGGAGCGTCTCGAGGAGATCAGTAGACACGCAGGTACCGCTCACAGGCCTCCCAGGGCTCCGTTCCTTCCAGGAGATCTATCTCGTTCCGCTTCACGCTCGAGTAGCAGTCGAGGAGGTCTTTCGAGAGCCAGGAGCGTACGACCTCGTCGGACTCGAGGGCTCCGAGGGCTTCCTCCAGCGAGCCTGGAAGCTCGCTTATGCCCAACCTCCTTCGCTCTTCTTCGTCGAGCCCGGTGGGATCGTCCTCGATCAGGATCGGCTCGGGGAGTTCGTCCCGGAGCCCGCGCAGGCCGGCGAGCACGAGCACGGCGAGGGCCAGGTGGGGGCACGCCGCCGCGTCGGCCGCCCGGAACTCCAGGTTGAGCTGGCGCGCGGGGTCGCCGCCCGACAGCTCTACTATCGGCGGTATCCGGATGGCCGTCTCCCGGTTGCGATAGCCCAGGCAACCGAAACCCGCGCTCCAGAAGTGCGGCACGAGGCGCAGGTAGGAGACGACGCTCGGGGCGGTGAAGGCGCAGAGGGCCGGCAGGTGTTCGAGGACGCCCGCCGCAAAGCGTGCGCCGACGGTGCTGAGCCGGCCTGGTCGCTCGGGATCGTAGAAGACAGGACGGTCCTCCAGGTCAAGGAGGCTCAGGTGGATGTGGACGCCATTTCCTACGCCCTCCGGGTCGGCCTTCGGGACGAAGCTCGCCCGGTAGCCGAGCCTACGGGCCACCTCGCGAACGATCTCCCGCATGGCAGCTGCCCGGTCGGCACCCGAGACACCCTCCGCGGGTGCACAGGGGACTTCGTACTGGCCTTCTCCGTACTCTGGAAGAAACACTTCCGGCTCGAGACCGGCCTGACGCAGTCCGGCCATCACCAGCGGTCCGAAAGGCTCGACGAGCCGCTGGGCCTCCAGCGAGAAGCCTGGTCCGGGCTCCGAGCCCAGGCCTTCCAAGATAAACTCCTGCTCGAAGGAGGCAACCAGGCGGAACCCGGCCTCCTCGAGACGGGAGAGGGCGCCTTTGAGCAGCGTACGCGGGCAGGCGTCCCAGGGACTACCATCGGTGTTGACGGCGTCGCAGAAGTAGAAGTGCAAGGGCGAAACGCCGTCCCACAGATCTACGCGCACGCGGGTGTCCCTGTCGGGGAGGAGGCGGAGGTCACCGAGCGACCCGAACGGGTTAGGCTCGGCGATGGGTCCGAACGGGGTGAGTGCCTGATCCGCCGGCACCCACCCTACGCCCGCCGCGAACCGCTCGTCGAGCTCCGCGGCCGGGACCGACCGGCCCCGGTTCAGACCCGAGATGTCGCAGTGGAGGAAAGCGACGAGCTCCTCATCCC
>DATMVF010000079.1:0-15303 GCA_035563475.1 Rubrobacter sp. | reverse complement strand
CGCCGTCGCCCTGGACCCGATCTCCTTCGCCCTTGCCGGGATCCTCGTCGAGCTAGATCTAACGTCTATGTTCCTGGCCGCAGGAGCGCTACTGCTACTAACGGCCGTGTTGGGAGCACTGAGCCGCACGATGCGAGAAGCGGACTAGAGAAGCGTCTCAGCGTTCTGTTCTCGCTGATCGATGGTAGCCGTCGATCTCTGCAAGTCGCTCGTAGAACGACGTGTTACAAGTTTGTTAAGATTCTTGCTGTTCATGCGCGGCGGTGTTAGAGTGCGGCGGGTCACGGCTGACGTGTTTGGGCTTGTTGGGTGGGGGTCGTAGATAGCCTCTGATTCGGGGGAAGTAGAGGACGGGTTATGAGGGGTTTTTTCGGTACTGGCCTCGGCAGGTTTGGCATCTTTACGTGTGCTGTCATTGCGATGCTTGCTATCGGCGCGCTCGCTCTGGCCGGTCGTGGGATGATTGCGGGGGCTGACGCCCAGCCTGCCGAGAGGGCCATCCAGCCTAGTGGGGCGGAGGCGCCCACACCGGAGCCTGTCGCCGAGACCGAGCCCGAGAACGAGGCGTCTGCTTCGCCACCGGCTACCGTCCCTGCAGGCGCGCTGATGTCTTTGAGTGTGCCTGCTATGGGTATCTCGGACATTCCCGTGGTCGAGGGGACATCGGAGGCGAGCCTCTCGCAGGGGGCTGGGCACCTTCCTGGCACCGGCTACCCGTGGGTTGCCGGCTCCAACACCTACATAGCCGGTCACAGGATAGGATACCCTGGCACCGCGAGCGATCACGTGTTCTGGAACCTGCCCAATCTGGGTCAGGGAGACCGGATCCTGCTCACCGCCTCCGACGGCACGACGTACACGTACGCTGTGAGCGAGATCCTGGAAGTGTCACCCACGGATCTATCCGTAACCGCACCAACTGGCGGCGATGTGGTCACTTTGCAGACGTGCATCGAGGACTACGGGGACTACTGGACTCCCGGTCCGAACTGGTACGCACGCTACATCGTTAGAGGGACGATGGTTTAGTAGGGAAGCCTTCCTCGGTTATGTCTTATCCGGTTCTATGGACGCGTCGCCGAGCAGGCGTCTGACCAGGAGTAGGCCGCAGATCCCGAGTAGTGTGGCGAACCAGAGGGTTGCCAGGCGGATCACCAGTGTAAGCGCGCCGGCGACCCCCGTCGAGAGGTTCGCCACGGCGACGAACTGGCCGTAGAGACCGGCCTCGACCGCGCCGAGTCCTCCGGGGAGCATGCTAAGGACCCCGAGGATCGAGCTGGTCGCGAACACGAAGACGATGAGCAGGAATGGCCGGTCCACGCCGAGGCCAACCGCGCACAGATACACGCCGGCACACTCCAGGCCCCACGAGAAGAAGGAGATGGCGGTCCCCACCAGGAGCGGTCTCGTTCCCAGAAGCTCGTTCGATGCTCCGTGGAAGACACTCAGGTGCGGGGCGAGGCGGTTCAGGAGCGGCAGCTTCGATAGGACGCTTTCGGCCGCGAGAGAGAGGCGTTTGGAGCGCAGGACGGCGATCCCGAAGGCTGCCAGGGCGAGGAACATCAGCATCGTCCAGGGGGGAAGGGTGAGGGCGAAGGCTCCAAGGAAACCCCACAGGACCATGCCTGTACCGTCCGTGGCGCGTTCGGCAACGACCGCGGGGGCCGTGCGGGCTATCGGGGTTCCCGTGGCGTCGCGGACGAAGACGCTCTTCAGCACCTCACCGAGTTTGCCCGGTGAGATCGTCATCGAGAGCCCGGAGGTGAAGATCGCGGCGTTTATCCCCGTTGGAACGGAGACCTTAAGTACCCTGAGGTAGTACGTCCAGCGGAAAAAGCGCACGACGTAAGAGAGGGCGACGAGGCCGAGGATCGCTGGTATGAGGGCGTAGTCGAAGCTGTCGAGGGCCGCGACGAGCTCGCCGAGGTCGGAGAGAACGGCGAGGATCAGGTAGACGGCGGCGCCCAGGGCGAGGGCGAGGACGAGATTTCGTCTCAGCCGTTCCACAGGGGTATTACGTAGATGGCCGTCCCTACTACGACCAGCCAGAGAAACAGCGAGATCTGGAGCGGCCTGTCGGAGAGGAGCAGGGTGTCGGGGTTGCCGCCGCCGTCGCGGTGGACGAGCAACATGTAGCGGAAGACCCCGTATACCACGAACGGGATGCTCCCCATCATGAAGATCTGATCCTGCCTCTCGTAGACCGTGAAGGTGTAGAGGGTATAGGCGATGATGGTCGCCGAGATCATGATGTTCATCATTTCGTCGAGCATGGGAACGGAATAGTCCTGGAGATTCTTGCGGTGGACGACCGCCCCTTCGCCCAGCGTAGCGATCTCGTGTCTACGCTTGGAGAAGCCGAGGAAGAGCGTAAGGAGGCCGGTACATACGATGAGCCACGGTGAGATAGGGCTGGATACGGCGGCCACGCCGGCCAGCGCCCTTATGACGAAGCCGGCCGAGATGCTCATGACGTCGAGGATCGCCGCATGCTTGAGGATGGTCGTATAGAAGACCTGCAAGACGAGGTATGCAATACCGGCGATCCCGACGCCGTAAGGCAAAAGGGCAAAGCTCACGGCGAGCGCACCTGCCGCAAGCACGGCGGCGAAGATCAGGGCTGCGCGGGCGGAGATCTCACCGCTCGCGACGGGTCTGAACCTCTTGAGTGGGTGTTTGCGGTCCTCCTCGACGTCGAACACGTCGTTGGCGGCGTACACGGCCCCGGAGAGGGCACAGAAGATCGCGAAAGCGAGCAGCGCGTCGGCCAACGCGGTCGCCGAGAGAGCCTTCTCTGCGAAGACCACCCCGGCCAGCACGAACCCGTTCTTGGTCCACTGCCTGGGCCTGACCAGCCGCAGATAAGAGCTCGCGAGTCCACTGGAACTGCCGGCTTCCACGACTGCCGGTTGTATCACAATAGGTGTCAGGTTTCAGGTTTGAGCTATCAGGTATCAGGTTTCAGGCTACAGGTTTCGGTTTGTTCAGGGAGCAACGGGGCAACGTTGCCGCACCGCCTGGTATCCCCGAGGCACTGCAAGAAAGGGCGTGTGGAGAACCCGCGAAGATGCCACTAGCAAACCTACCTGAAGCCTGATGCCTGTAGCCTAATGCTTCGAAAACCGTGAACGGACCGATTGCAAACGCCGACGACTCTCTCCAGAATTGGCCGAATGGCGACTTCGACGAGACGGCAGGCTTTCGAAGAGTGGTTCCGCCTTGCCAGACCTTTCAGCCTGACTGCGGCGGCGGTGCCTGTGCTCATCGGGACCGCGCTGGCGTTCAAGGACGGCACGTTCGCCTGGGGGCCGTTCTTCGCCATGCTCTTCGGAAGTCTCCTCATACAGGCGGCCACCAACATGTTCAACGAGTTCTACGACGCGCAGCGCGGCCTCGACGTAGCGGGGACGGTCGGGATCGCCGGCTCTATAGTGAGTGGTCGGGTGAGTTCGCGCAGCGTTCTTGCGGGTGCGCTGCTTTGCTACACCCTGGCCTTATTTTTCGGCATCTACCTGATAGCCGTTGGCGGCTGGCCCATACTCGTGCTCGGGTGTCTCTCGGCGCTCGGCGGCCACCTCTACTCGGCCGGACCGCGCCCCATCGCCTACACCCCCGCCAGCGAGGCCGCGGTGTTCGTCTTCATGGGGGTTTTGATCGTCGTCATCGCCTACGCCGTGCAGGCTCGCGGTTTTCCCGTGTACGTGCCGCTGGCGGCGCTGCCTATCGGTGGGCCCGTGGCCGCGATCCTGCTCGCCAACAACATAAGGGATCTCGTCTCCGACCGTAGGGGCGGGCGGCGGACGCTGCCCGTGGTCTTCGGCAGGGAGGTCGCGATCCTCGTGTACCGGGCACTCTTGCTCGAGGCTTACGTCGCGGTCGCCGTGCTTATGGCCTTCGGCGTCGTCCCCCCAGAGTGTGCCCTCGTCTTCCCGAGCGTGTTCGCCGCCCTCCGCCTCTGGCGCGACGTGGCCAGCTACTCGACGCCGAGTCGCCTCGACCCCGTGGTCAAGCGGACCGCCGGGCTCCACCTCGTCTTCGGATTGCTCTACACGGCGGGAGTCCTCATCGGTGCCTGAGAGACACAGGCCTTTCAAGGCGAGCTACGTTCTATCCGGGGTCCCGGCGGAGAGGATCTTCGACTCCCTCCTCGATGTGCAACGCTTCCCCGAATGGACGGCCGGCCTCCGGCGCTGCCGCGTGCTCGACCCTGCCGGCAAAGTAGAGACGAAAGTTTTACGCCCCGGCGTCAGGCTGGAGTTTACCCTGAGCGCCGCCGGTCTCACGCACGAGGTATCGAGCATCGTCACGGTGGTCGAACCGCCACGCCGGCTGGAATGGAACTACGTCGAAGGCGCCACTGGAAGCGGCGGCTGGCTCGTCGAGCAGGAGGCCCCCGGTGCCATCAGGATAACCCTCTCGACAGACTACCTGATCAGACCAGCCTGGCTCGACAAGTTGGCCCACAAGCCTTTCTTCCGCAGGCTTACCGAGGACCTGCTCAGGCGCTCGATGCGCCGCTTCGACGCGCACCTGAGGTACGGCTAGAGGTCCCGCTCGTGCCCGTTCTCGGGGTGATCTTCTGTGTCTTCGAAGTCATCTATATCGGGCTCATCGGGCTCGGGCTCTTCGGACTCATCCCCATCGTCCCTTACCAGTTCGTGTGCCGTGACCTGTGTCGTCGGGTTCACGTAGCGGGCGATCAGTATGGAGATCTCGTACATCACTATCATCGGGACGGCCATCAGGACCATGCTGTAGGGGTCCTGTCCGGGCGTCAGGGCGGCGGCGAGGACGGTGTTGAGGATGATGGCGTGCTTCCTGTACCTCTTGAGAAGCGGGGCGTCGACGAGCTCCAGCTTCGCGGCGACGTACGTTGCCGCGGGTAACTCGAAGACTATCCCGAAGGCCAAAAGAAACCTCGTCACGAAAGGCAGATAGCTCTGGGCGGTAATGATGGGATCGAAGCGCTCCGGGTCCCAGTTGAGCAGGAATTGGGTGCCGACAGGCAATACTATGAAGTACCCGAAGGCCACCCCGGCTATGAACAGCGCGGAGGCCATGCTGATTATGGTGTAAGTGAAGACCCGGCCCATGTCGCCGACCGCGGGGGCCACAAACGCCCACACCTGGTAGAGGAGTACCGGGATCGTGAGCAGGAACCCGACGTAGAGTGCGAGTTTCATGTCGGTGAACAGCTGCTCGGTAACCCCTGTGACGTTCAACTTGCCTTGTAGGGCCCCGCCCGCGGGGGCGAGTAGCCATTCGAAGATCCGCTGCCGGAAAAACCAGGCGACGATGGCGACGCCGAAGAACGCAACGCCGACCTTGATGATCCTGGACCTGAGCTCGTCGAGATGCTCGATCAGGGTCATACGCATCTCGTCGCGCGGACGGGAAGGGAGTCTCAGGCGAGAGGCCATGTGGAGCTTAGGAACCCGTAAGGGGTCTAGCTATGCTTCTGCTCGGCTTTCTCGGCCTCGACGGAAGCATCCTCCTCCAGCTTTGTCTCGTCGTCGCTCTTGCTTGCTTCGAGCTGTTCTTCGTCCTTCTTCGCTTCCTCTTTCTTCTCGTCCTCGATCTCACCCTCCTGCGTACCCTTCTTGAACTCGCGCACGCCGCTGCCGAGGCCGCGGGCAAGCTCGGGAACGCGCTTGGCCCCGAAGAGCAGGAGTATGACGACAAGACCTATGATCAACTCTGGCATTCCGACCGATCCAAACACCTTTCCTCCTAACGAGCTATCTGCTGGATCTCACGCCACATTATACGCCTTCCTTACTGATGCGGATCAGGGCCCAGCGCTACCGCCACCGCCTTCGAGGAGGGCGGAGATCCTGTCCTTCACCTGCTTGGCGTTCTCGCCCTTCGGCTCGAGGTCGAGGTAGCCGTTGTAGTATTCGATGGCATCGGCGGGCTGACCTGCCTGGTCATAAGCCTGCGCGGCCAGCAGGTAGACTTCTGCGTTGTCCGGCTCCGCCGCGGCTGAAGCGGCGAAGGCATCCCCCGCCTTCTTAAGAAGCTCCTTCTGCTTCTCCCCCTTCTCGGCCTGTGCCTGCTGGCTGTAGATCTGACCTATGAGGGTCGGGATCTCTTCGTCCTGCGGGGCGACCTCGCGCCCTCGCTGCAGTACCTGAATCGCATCGTCGTAGCGGCCCGCGGTGTAATAGAGGGCGGCGAGGTCCTTTATCTTCTCGGGGTCCTTGGGGTCCTTCTCCAGGGCCTTCTCGGCATCCGCGATCTGCTCCTGCGGATCGGGGGCCTGGTCGGCCTGCTGTTGCTGTTGGTCCTGGTTGCCGATCAGCTCGAAGAGGTTGTAGCTGATGTTGGTCCCAAGGCCGAGAAAGATGAAGGAGAGGAGGAAGAACGCCGCGAGCACGATGGAGACCAACCTCACCCAGAAACTGAGTTTGTCGCGGTTCATCATCATGGCGGTCTGTCCTCCGGAATCTTCAGGTGCCGAGACGATTGTATATCATGTCACCACCGACGACCGTGGCCGCGACTCCCCCGCCGGCGGCGGCTTCGAGAACGCCCAGCTCGGGGTCTCTGCCCTCCCCCAGGGTCTCGACCACGGCGAAGTCCGCCCACTTCCCCGCCTCGAGCGTCCCCGTTCCGGCCTCGATACCGAGCGCCCGAGCCCCTCCCAGGGTGGCCAGCTCGAGGCCTGCCGCACCACTCATGCCGTGCAACTCCACCGCGAACAGCGTCTCCTCGAAGAGGTTCATGCTCGGGCTGCTCCAGAGCCCATCTGTCCCCATACCGACCCTGATGCCACTGGCGATCATGGCTGGCACGGGCGAGACGCCGCACCTGAGATAGGCGTTGGAACGGGGACAGTGCGCCGCCGCCACGCCGGTCTGCGCCAGGACCTCTATGTCCTCATCGGAGACCCCCGTCGCCAGGTGCGCGGCTATGGTCTGGGGGGCGAGAAGCTCTACGCCCTGCGCGTAGCGGACGGGCGAGACGCCGATTCCACCCCACTCGTTGGAACCGAAGATGTCCGCGAGGCCGCCGGTGCCGCTCTTCAGGAACTCCACCTCCTCGGGGCTCTCGGAGAGGTGTATTGCGAGCTTCCACCCCATCTCCCGCGTCCGGCGCGCAGCCAGACGCGAGGACTCAGGGTCCACGGTGTATGGAGAATGTACGCTCACCTGCGCGTCGACACGCTCCGGTAGACCTACTCGAAGATCACTCACCTTGGCGACTATATAGTCGATGGCCTCCTTTGGGGCGCCTATCTCATGTGGGAAGAACTCTGCGTAGACGGTTCCCGCCATCCCGCTTTCGGCGAGCTGCGGCAGGCATTCTCCGTAAGGGGATGACTCGGCCATATACGTCGTCCCCGCTGCTACGGCTTCCCTGGCACTGTCGCCGGCCGCTTCGGCCGTCCAGGCCTCTTTCTCCGGGAGGCGCTCTATGAGAGTACGCAGCCACTCCGAGAACGCGCCGTCCTCCGGCGCATCCTTGCGCCGGAAGCCGAGGTGGGCGTGGACGTTGACCGCCCCGGGGATGATCGTGCAGTTGGGGAAGAACCTGATCTCGGTGCCAGGGTTTTCGTGCCCGATGGTTGCGAGATCTCCTACGGCCCCTATGCGTCCTTCCCTCACGAGAACTGCACCGTCCTGCAGTGGAGGTGACGAGATGGGCATCAGGGTTCCGGCCGCGAAGATCCCAGGCTCCGCCCGGCTCTCAGACATTCCTCCCGACCACCTCCGAGGCCACGGACTCGAGGAATTCGCGTTCCGGACCAACGGGCAGGAGGCCGATATCTGCGAGGGCGGCTTCGATCTCGCCCCTGGCCCACTCCTCGGTCCTGGCCACCGCGTCCGTGGCGAGCACGGCTTCTATGCCTGCCTCGAGCAGTTCAGGCGTCGGATTGGGATCTGCTAGGACGCGCCGGATCGTGCCCGCGTCTCCCTCGCTCAGGGCGAAGATGACCGGCAATGTTACCGTACCCTCAACGAGGTCCGTGCCTATGCCCTTGCCCATAAGGCCAGGCTTGCCGACGAGGTCCATTATGTCGTCTGACATCTGGAAGGCTATGCCGAGCGCCTGGCCGTAGCTGGCGAGCGCGTCTATCTGCACGAGTGAGAGCCCGCCTAGCGTTCCGCCGGCCACGCACGCGGCCTGGAAGAGGCCCGCGGTCTTCTTCCTTATGTGCTCCAGGTACGATTCGACGTCGACCGTCGCCCCGTTCGCCCGGAACTGCTCTAGTTCCCCCGCTGCGAGCCCCACGGAGGCTTCGGCGAAGGCGCGCACGAGCCTCGGGTCCCTGATCCTTGCCAGCTCCGAAAAAGCTTCGGCGAACAGGTAATCTCCCGTGGCGGCCGCGATCTCACGCCCATATCCGGCGGCGGTGGTCGGCACGCCGCGCCTGCTCTCGGCCCGGTCCACGATATCGTCGTGGATCAAGGTAGCCGTGTGGAGCACCTCTATGGCCGTCGCCGCCCCGAGCAGGTCCTCCAGCCTGGGCTCCCCCATGCGCGCGCTCAACACCAAGAGCAGCGGCCTGAGACGCTTTCCCCCCGACGTAAGGGCCTCGAGCGACGACTCGACCAGATCCGGAGGGGCGTTCCCGGCCACCCCCACGAGCAAACCCTCGACCTCGTCGATGATCTCGAAGGCGCCCTCGGGCAGCGCTGTGTGGAGCCTGCTAGCCTGCGTCGTGTGGCCTGACCCCACGATGGAGCGTGATGATGCCGCCTGCGACGCGCTCCCATGTAACGTTTTGTAATCCATTACGCTCTATTATGTCACTTAATTCGCCGGGCGCCACGAACTCTTTCACGGATTCGGGAAGATAAGAGTAGGCTGATGGGTCACCGGAGATCCAACCTCCGAGTCTCGGAACGATCTTATCGAACCACACCCCGTAGAACGCGGAGGATACCCTGCCCGTCGGCCGCGCTATCTCCAGGCACACCGCGACGCCGCCAGGCCTGAGCGTACGCGCCATCTCGGAGAACAGCGCGTCCAGGTCGGGGATGTTCCTTGCCCCGTAAGCTATGGTGGCCGCGTCGAAGGCGCCGGAGGGCACACCCTGGAGGTCGGTCGCATCCCCGAACCGGTACTCGACGCCCTGCGCCGGGCGGGCCGCGCGCAGCATCTCCCTGGAGAAGTCGACGCCCAAGACGTAGCCATCCGGCCCGACCTTCTTTGCGAGGTCTCGGGTGAGGGCCCCTGTGCCGCAGGCGAGATCGAGCGCCCTGTCGCCGGACTTCAGCCCCGTTGCCCTGAGGACCTTCCTGTTCCACAGACGGTTGAGGCCCGCGGTCATCAGGGTGTTCATGAGGTCGTAGCGGCCTGCGATCCGGTCGAACATCTCGCGCACCAGCACCGCCCGCTGTTCACCCGAGGGCAGCCTGTTTCGGGTTCCCTTACCCACGCAGTTCCTCTACAGCATCCCTGATCCTCGCCTCGGATCTCTCTTCTCCCTCCTCGGAGATTATGTCGAGGAGGCCTGCGAGGTGGGGAGTCCACGTCTGTAGGGAGACCGCTCCTCCGGCGGCGATGCGTCCTGCGCCGTCGCGGATCATACGGCTCGCCACGGCGACGAACCGCGGCTCGTCCAGACGGGCTATCGTCTCTACGGCCAGCGCGTACGCGTTGTCCCCGACGAGGACATCATCGTCGGTCGCCCCGTCCCCCGCGTAGTGGGCGTCGAAGCCTTGCTGCAGGTACCCGAGCGCCTCGGCCACTACCCCGGCGCGCAGGTCCTCTTCGGGAAGACCCGCGACGGCCCTGAGGAACGTATCCTCGAGCGAGAGATCGGGCGTGCGGCCGGCCGGCTCCTGCACCTATTCCCGCCCGTCGAACCACTCGTGTGCCGCCTCGAAGGTCTTCTGAAGGTCCGCCTCAGAGTGGGCCGTGGAGATAAAGCCGGCCTCATACTGGCTCGGGGCCAGGTAGACCCCGCGGGAGAGCATGTGCCAGAAGAACCCCTTGAACGTCCCGGTGTCCGACGCGGCCGCCGATCCGAAGTCCGTTACGGGGCCGCCGGTGAAGAAAATGCTTACCATCGAGCCGACCTGATTTATGGTGAAGGGTAGGCTTCCGGCAGCGGCGGCTTCGCCCATGCCTTCCCGCCAGCGCGACCCGAGGTCTTCCAGCCGGTCGTAGAAACCCGGTTGCCCTGCGACGCGCAGGGTAGCGAGTCCCGCGGCCATCGCCAGCGGATTGCCAGAGAGCGTGCCTGCCTGGTAGACGGGGCCCGAGGGTGCGATCTGGTCTATGATCTCCCTGCTCCCCCCGTATGCGCCGACGGGGAGTCCACCGCCGATTATCTTGCCGAGGCACGTCAGGTCGGGCGTGACGCCGAAACGTTGCTGGGCGCCACCACGGGCGAGCCTGAAACCGGTCATTACCTCATCGAAGATGAGGAGGGTTCCGTAGTCGTTTGTGATCTTGCGCAGACCTTCGAGATAGCCGTCCTTGGGCGGGACACAGCCCATGTTCCCTGCGACGGGCTCGAGGATAATCGCGGCGAACGCTTCTCCCTCGCGCGCGAAGAGATCCCGGACCGCCTCGAGGTCGTTGTAAGGAAGGACGGCGGTGTCTTTTGCGGCCCCCTTCGTGACGCCGGGACTGTCGGGGAGGCCTAGCGTCGCGACTCCGGATCCGGCCGAGACTAGGAGGGCGTCGCCGTGGCCGTGGTAGTTTCCGTCGAACTTGAGTATCTTCTCTCTTCCCGTGTATCCGCGTGCGAGCCGGATGGCGCTCATCGTCGCCTCCGTTCCGGAGTTGGTCATCCTGACCATCTCCACGGAAGGGACGGCCCCGCACACGAGGTCAGCAAGCTCGACCTCGAGCTCCGTCGGGGCGCCGAAGGTCGTACCCTTCCTGGCCGTGGTCTCTACGGCCTCGATCACCTCGGGATAAGCATGACCGAGGACGAGAGGACCGTAGCTCATCACGTAGTCGAGGTAGGAGTTGCCGTCCACGTCGAAGATGCGAGATCCCTCACCGCGCTCCATGAACAGCGGGTCTCCACCGACCGGGCGGAACGCCCGCACGGGGCTGTTCACGCCACCCGGCATCAGTCCGACGGAACGCTCCATCAGCCTCGCCGAACGGTCCATGGCGAGCATCGTCCTCGCGTCTACGCTCTCTCCGCTACCCTGCAAACGCGCCAGCCCCTTTCGCTAGGTCGGTTTGAAGTCTATTATCCTGGACCTGTCCGGGCCATGACAGAGCTTACCCCAAAATGGGTAATAGGCGGGCTGTACTCATCTACTCTCAGCCGCCCAATCGAAACCCGACGATGACTAGAAATCCTCCCACGGCCAACAGAACTGCGCCCATCACGGCCCAGAACATCTGTCCGGTCATGAAGCTACCTGGCAGTATGCCGATGCCTTGTAACAGCCAGACGCCGCCCATGAGGATCATCAACCCTCCCAAGATCAGCAGCACGTAGCGCATACGATACCTCCCATTCCAGATCCGGGGCTCAACCCATGCACCGTTCGATGGCCCCGCGGAGTACGTGGTAGATAGAGGCCTGTGCCTCCTGGATGCGCGGGATGTAGTCCGAGCGGACGACTACCGCGTGATCCGCCAGCCGCTCGGCGACGATCCTACCTCCATCATATCCCACGATGCCGACGGTCAGAAGTCCTCGCTTTCGGGCTTCGGCGAGCGCGGCAAGTATGTTGGCAGAGCCCCCGCTGGTAGAGATACCGACAGCAACATCCTCCGGTCTCGCGTGGGCGATTAGTTGGCGGGCGAAGACCGCTTCCGTGCCGATATCGTTGGCTATGGCCGTTATGTTGGCCGGCTCGGCGGACAGGGAGACTGCCGGAACCGTGCCCCAACCGGGCGGCGGGTCTACGCAGTCTGAGACGAGGTCGTTAGCGTCTGTTGCCGAGCCGCCGTTACCGAAGGTGATGAGCTTGCCTCCACGCTCCAGCCGTTCGGCGACGGCCACGGCTATCTGGGAGATGGTCCTGGCCTCCGATTCGGCAGCCGCGGACCGCAGGCCGTTCACTTCCTGCATCTTCTGGAGCATCGAACCCTGTACCTCGCGCACGACCTCTTCGAGCGGCTGCTGTCCTTTGCCGAGGAAGGGATAGAGGAACGAGGAGTTGCCCACGTCGTGGCCCTGTTCGCGGTGCTCGAAGTACACGTGAACCGTCTCCCAGAGCACGTGGTAGAGGACCTCGAAGACCTCCTGGACGACAAACGGGTCCCCATCGGGCGGCGTGAAGGAGTACTCTCCCGCCTCGCCCGTCAGGCCGAACGTTAGCGCTCCCCGCTCCCGTGCCCACTGGATGGCCCGCTCGACCGGCCTGTCGGTCTCGGGGAACGCGAAGCCCATCACCATGTCCTCGGGCCGTAGCACGACGGGCAGGCGGTGCTCGAAGTCGGGACCGAGGTCGAGTGCCGGAAGCGCCCGCTTGCCGACGATCACCGGGTGCACGAATTCCACCGAGACGTGCTGCGCATCTGTCGCGGCGGAGCCATTCCCGAAAGCCAGGAGCCGGCCACCGGCGAGGAAGCGCCGGGACATCTCGTGGCAGGCCTGTGCCAGCCTAGGCGCCTCCACTTCGAAGAATCCTTCGAAGACACCATTGCGCCGGAGCAGTTCCTCGCGACTCTGATCAGTGAGGGCGTCCGCATCTACCCGGCTCATCGCGTGTACCTCCAGCCCGTCAATCCGGCCTCCGGTAAACAATTCCCTCCACGAGAAGCGCCGAGTTCTACAGGGCGAGCACCGTCCGCAGGCCTTCCTCTACGGACATCATTATACGGTCGCTGACCCGGCTCACCCGCTCAGTAAGAAACGCCTTGTCGAGCGTGATTATCTGCGACACGTTTGCCACGGAGTCTCTGGATAACGCTGTATCCTCCTTCGAAACCGGCACGTTACCAGGAGCCCCCGCCAGCCGCAGGTTCGTCGTCAACACCACCGCGATCACAGTACGGATACGGCTGCGGTTGAAGTCGTCCGACTGGACGATGAGTACAGGTCGCCGGTATCCAGGTTCCGAGGCGACGGGCTCGGGCAGTTCCGCCCACCAGACTTCTCCGCGCCGCACTACCAGTCATCTTCCGGCAACGACCTGACCTGCAGGCGGGCGATATCCCGGTCCAGACCATCCGGCTCCTGGCCATAGATCTCATCGAGCCGCCCGGTGATCATCTCACCCCGCTGCTCCTCCAGATAGCGCCGCAGCGCCGTCGTGTAGAGCTCGCTGCGCGACATACCTCGCCACCGCGCGAACTCCTCGGCCGACTCGAATAGCTCCTCGGGAATAGAGATCGCCGTCTTCATGCCTGAAGTATAACCTGGGTTATACCGGGAGGCGAGATAGACGATTGTCTGCATCTCCAACGACAGCGGCAAGAAGAGTATCAGTTCGCCCATCTCCTCCGGTTCGCCGGGCCTAGCTACAAGCTCGAGCCAAGCGGCTCGACCAGCGGCGAAGTCTGAACCTCACGACGCAATGCTCCTCGCGATTGTTCCACGGGTAATGCAGCGCCTGGTCAGGCGTCCTTGCTCGTACCACCGCTGGTGGGCCCCTTCAGCCCTCTCGCGGGGGACACTTCGACAAGACCGTACTCTCGATTGATCATACGACCTTCTTCCAACACACCGAACGCCAGCAAGAAAGCGTCGGGAAATCTCGTGGCACGCCTGTGCCACGCTCGGTGCCTGAGCCTCGAAGAATCCTTCCAAGATATCGCTGCGCCGGAGAAGTAATGTCGAAAGTGACGCTCCGATGCGCGAGTGTGGCTGTGTCCATCGGTCGAATGCAGCCTATGAGAGCCAGCTTCCCGCCCTTCCGGCTTCGGTCCACTCTCCGTCGAGTCTCGAGAAGAGCCAGAAACCGCCGGAACCCACGTTCCAGTCGAACTGCTGTCCGGCGTAGAGCATCGCCCGCGTCACATCCCTGTCGAACCCGACCCGAGAGAGTCGGAGCGTGCCGTCTGAATCGGGAAACTCCTTGCGAAATCGGGCCCATCCATCCCCATCCCGGAAGATATGCTCGAACTCCTCGTCGCCCACGCAGATCAAACGCCCTCCAGGGTTTAGATCCGGCTCGATCGGATGTTGCACGCGGTTCTTCGCCAGAAAGTCGGTCAGTGTCTCTTCGTCAAGCCCCCCGAGGTTCTCACGCAAAAAGGAGAGCATCCGCTCATCTGCCGGCACTTGCAGACCGCTGCGGGTCAGAGACCGCACGACCTGCCTCTCGCCGAGGTGTAGGTGGGCGAGACAAGCTATTAGAATCTCTTGCTCGTCAGCGATTGTTCCGTTGAGCATGTGATATGCGCCTGGTACGTTCGCAAGATTTGGCGGCTGTTGGATGCTTCACGCCGCCGGGGCCGTACTACAGCGGGTCGTAGTAAGTGGAGGACCAGCCGAAGAAGGTGCGCAGCTTTCGACCGGGGTTGAACTTGAAGGCCCAGCTCTCTCGTATCCATCGAGTTGATCCGGGGACATCCTCATGGTTTCAAGCCCGTGCTCACCTTGATCGTCTCCGATAACCCTATTCGTAGTGACTCCACAGCCGTAAAACCTTGACGACCCGCGCCTCTTCAAGCACCTGATACACCGACCGGTGTTGAATGTTGATCCGCCGCGAATAGGCGCCCGAGAGATCCCCCACGAGCTTCTCGAAAGATGGCGGCTTTTGGAAAGGATCCTCGGCGAGTATGTCCAGTAGCTCCTGGGCTTTGGGTCTCAGCCCGCTCGAAGCCAGCTTCTTTGCGTCTTTCTGCGCCTGTTTCGTATATACGAGTCGCCAACTCACCAACCCGGGTCCTCGCCGCACTCGTCAACGGGCGTATCCATCCCTTCTCGGATGGACTCGCGCATGCCGGGCACGGACAGAAGGAAAAGAGTCTCCTGGATGGCCGTCCAATCCTCCTCGGATACCAGAACAGCATTGTTTCTCTTACCCGAGATAAGCAGCGGCTGATGGGAGGCCGCCGCCTCGTCGATCAGACGATACAGGTTGGCGCGGGCTTCGCTGGCCGTAATCGAACTCATGACACACCTTCGCTAGATCCTTGGCAAAATTGTACGCAAAAACGTACGTACGTCAAATGGTACGTTTTATGGTTAACAATCCACACGTCCTTACTCTAGCCGTGAGATCCATTTTGAGTCTTATTACACCTAACAGATCCGGGGCAGCGGATCACCGACGAGCATGTCAATCATGCGGGCGCCACCGAAGCGGGTGTGCATGAGGACCATGCGCGCCGGCTCCTCGCGGATCTCGCCAATGATCGCGGCTTCTTCGCCACCTTCTACCTTGCGCAACGCCTCCAGGGCACGGTCGGCTACATCGGGGGCCA
>DATMVF010000078.1:0-5452 GCA_035563475.1 Rubrobacter sp. | reverse complement strand
GGAACCCCAATGGCCAGGGCTTTAGCAGGGCAACGAGGCTGACCGCGATGACCCCGATCAGCGCCGGGACGAACCCGCGCCAGTGGGGCCGCACGAAAGGCAAAAAGGCTTGCAGGGTCACGAGCGCGGACCGCTCGCCCTGACCTCCCGAAGAGGCGAACCGTCGGAAGATACCTCTCAGCACTTACTCTCCCCGTTACCACACAACAGCACACCGCCTCTGAGATGCACGGCGCCTGTTCTCTTGCCTATCTCGTGGAGTGCTGCCCTGTGCTCCTGGAGGAGCTGCTGGCACGAGTCTTCGTCCGTGTCGCCGCAGGAGATCAGGAGGTGAAAATGAGAGGCCTCTGCCCGCACGCGGACGTTCATCCCGTGTCCTGCCTCCGGCCTGGCCGGTTCCGTCCAGCCGGTCTGTTCGTCGCCGGCCAGCCCCAACCAGACGGCGACATCTCCGTTCCGAAATCCGCGCCGGCTCTCGCCGGTACACGGGCTCAAACCACGGCGCCCTTCGCGTAACAGGCGGTAGTAGTCAGGTCCGAGGCACGCCTCCGTGGCGAGGTCGCCGGACCCCTCGGGCATCCGGTAGCAGACCGCGAGGGCGGGGTTGCCGGGCGCCAGGAGCACGCTCTTGCGGGCCCCGAACAGGCGGCTGCCCTCCTCGACGTTGGTCATCTCCACCCAGGCGTGAGTGCCGTCGCTGAGGGCGGAAACAAGGTAGCTGTCGTGCTCGAAACCCGCATCGGCCAGGGCGCCGGGATGGTTGGGCGGATGGTCCATGTACCGGTTGAGCTCCTCCTGGAAGTTCCAGTCGTCGGTGGGATTGCCGACGACCAGGGCGCCGCCCTCCGGCGTCAGGGTGAAGAGGTAGACGAGCCTCCCGCCGTCCTCGGGCGCCAAGACGGCGTAGAGGCACTCGCCCTTCAGGATCACCTCGTCCTCGCCGTCTTCGTCTATGTCCGCGACCTCCGCGGAGGGAGGCCGCTCCGTTCTGGCGAACCACCGGGCGGCGTCTACCATTACCAGGCAGGCGCGGGCGTGGCTGGCCACCGCCTTGGCCCAGGGAGCGGCGACGGAGCCGTCCTCGACGGGGTCGTACCAGGCGGTCTCGTAGGCGGAGGCGAGGAGGTGTTTCCAGGCGAGATCCAGCAGCCGCCGGTCCACACCCTCCCTTTGGGCCTGGCGCAGCGCTCTCTGGGCCCGGACCAATTTCTCTTTGTAGGGCGCCCACGCGACGCTATCCCACCATCCGCGGTAGTCTTCGCCCGCCTCCCATTGCTGCGCCACCTCGAAGAAGGTACCGGGCTCGAGCCTGCGCTCTCCTTGCGGCGGGTGTTCGGCCAACCACTCGGGCATCGAGACGGGAGCCACGTCCTCTCGGGACGCTACCCAGCGCAGAAAGGCGTCGTAGCGTCCGAGGGCGCTGGCGTCCCAACCGCCGACGCCCGCTGTTATCTCCAGGTCGTCGGCGTAGACGAGCAGGGTATCGTCCGCGCCATTCTGGCTGAGTGATTCGACCGTCTTCTCCAGGCTCCGCCAATGCTCGGGGAAGCTGGGCGGTACCCAGTAGCGCAGGTTGGCCGAGATGGGCACCATCATCAGGCCGCTCGCCCCGGCGATGCGGTAGGCCCTGTGGGTTTCAGCCAAAGCGGGCTCATCATACGAATGGGACCCGCCGGCGCTCGAGCCAAACGGTCCGATCGAGTCGAATCGTGCGCGCTGGCTGCCCGCATAGGAACCATTGGTGGGATAGAGCAGCCGGTCGTCCAGCAGGACATAGCGGTAGCCACCGTTTGCCAGTTCGCTGCTGGTCAAGGTGGGCGCCAGCTTCTCGGTGTCCCAGACGCGTTCCGGCACCCAGCAGACCTCGACCTCTTCCGGCGGGCGGCCCAGGTGGCGGTGATAGAGCCAAAGGAACTCGTCGAGCTGCCGCGAGTTGAAAGAAGGCTCGAACAGAGGCATCACGTTCTCGGAGTACGTTCCGCCTATCAGGGAGATGAGTCCCTTCTCCCGCAAGTCCCTCACCAGCTCCAGGAACCACGGGTAGTGCCAGGCGAGCGTCTCGATCAGGGTTCCGCTCAGATGGAGGCTCGCGGGGATACCGTACTTCCCGTGTAGCCTGAGCGCCGCCGCGTAGCCCTCCACTATCTCCGTGATCCCCTCGCGGTTGTCGTAGCCGTCGGTGATGAGGTACTGGTTGGCGTGGTGCACCAGGAACAGGGGCACGGCCCGTTTGGTGCGCGCCCTCCCCCGGAATCCCCCGTGGGTGAGTGGCGCGCCTTTGTTTCTGGAGAAGTCAGTCGTCCGGCGGCCGGCGAGGGTCCGCGCGTAGATCCGCTCGTACGCCCTGCCAGCGTCCTCCCACGAGAAGTTGGCGCCCATGGCCCTCCCTTGCAGGGACTGCCACTCGCTCTTGCGGCTATATGTCTTGAGGGCTCTGCTCACCGCTTTCACGAGGGACCCCGGAGAGCGGCGGCCGAATGTGAAGCCCAGGCCGGATTCCGGGTACCGGGCGTGATCCCTGATAGTCTCGGCCAGGCCGCCGGTGCGCCGGGCGATGGGGATGGAGCCGTAGCGCAGCGCGATCAGGGGCCCAAGGCCGCAAGGCTCGAAAGTAGAGGGTGCCAGGAAGAAGTCCGACCCGGCGTATACCTGCCTCGCCAGCGCTTCCTCGCTGGTGGCGTGGTAGGCGACGACGCCGGGGTGACGGGACACCGCATCCTCCAGCGACCGCTCGTAATGCTCATCTCCCCGGCCCATTATCACGACCTGAGCGTCCAGGGCGGTCATCTCGTCCAGGCTGCCACACAGAAGGTCCACGCCTTTCTGATCCACGAGGCGGGCCACCATGCCGAGCAGGGGCGCGTCCGGATCGGGCTCCAGACCGCTCAACTTTTGGAGAACGGTCTTGTTCTTCCGCTTGCCTTCGACGAACGACCCGTCGTAACACGCGGCGATGTAGGGGTCTGTCTCGGGGGCGAACTCCTCGTAGTCAACACCGTTGAGGATGCCGTAAAGGTCGTCCATCCTGGAGCGCAACAAGCCGTCCATGCCCATCCCGTGTTCGACGGTGAGGATCTCCTCCAGGTAGCTTCGGCTGACGGTGTTCACGGCATCGGCGAAGGCTATCCCCCGCGCCAGCATGCTGCCCTCGCTGTCTTCCAGCCCGGCGAGCGCCTCCGTCTCCGGTCCCAGGTGCCCCTGATAGGCGAGGTTGTGGATGGTGAACACCGTCCGCGTCCGACCCAACGCCGCCCGGTCCGGGCCGTAACGAACGTACTGCGGGACCAGCCCCAAGTGCCAATCGTTGCAGTGAATGACATCGGGCTTCCACTCCGTGCGAGCGGCAAACGCCACTACGGCCTTGGAGAACAACACGAAGGGGGCGACGTCGTCATCCTCGTAGCCGCCGTACACCGCCTCCCTGTCGAAGTAGCTCTCGTTGCCCAACGCGTAGACGCTTACGCCCCCGTGCACGCCGTGATGATTAACGCGGACCAATTCCGTCTCCGACCCCATCGGGGTCTCCAACGATACGGTTGGTCTCCCCGCCCCCACGCACGAGTACCCCGGCAGCACCAGCCTCACGTCGTGGCCGAGCCGGGCCAGCGCCTTCGGCAGAGAAGCTCCCACGTCGGCGAGTCCACCGACCTTGATGAAAGGATAGGCTTCGGCGATGGCGAATAGGATTCTCAAGGGTTTATTGCCCATCGCTAACCACTACCTCCTTCATCCATGGGTTCGCAAGGCGGGAAGCACAGGCGCGCTAGCATCGCGGATCGCATAGCTGACAGCAAAGCCCCGCAGGCAGCTCCGGGCGCAGCTAGCTGGCCAAAAAGCCACTGAGCGCCGACCCGCGGCTTCGAAACGGACCGGCCTGGACCCCATGTTCGAGCATTCTCTACACCCTCAATCGTACGCTTCTCCCCCCGAGGCGTTCTCCTGCGCGCACTTTCAAGCTAATCTTACAATTGTCTCATACTAGTCCTTAAATTGTACCTGTAAACTCCATATACGTATAGAGTTTCCTCAACCTTCATATTTTGTAGAATTTTCTCAAAGATTCCAGAGTTGTCAAACTAGCCCCTGAGTTGTATCTGTCAGATGGCACCTCTTCTGACTAAGCGCGAATGATCTGAACCCTCCTGCACGTGAAGCTTGCACGAATTCACTCACAGGCAAAGTTCGTAGAAGGCCACCTCGGTGAACTATCCTTACTGGAGCGCCATCAGGGAAAGGTCGTGGCTACTTTCTCAGCAAGTTTTCAGAGTTAAGACGCATACTAGCCGAGGAAGCTTGTAATGGTGTTGGAGGGATCTCGAAAGCTAACACATCGGGGAAGGCTACGTTGTGGCACAACGGGAATTGCCGGGCACTCTCGCCTTACTCGGCGGCTGTATCTCGGGGACCTCTAGTTCCAGGTCATTTGGGGAACAAGGGTGAGAGGAAAGGCGGGACCTACTCTGGGGTCCGCAGCATATCATGGAAAGAGGCTTGGCGTAAGCCTATCCCTATGTTGCTATGAGCCACGAGACGATCCCGGCGATCACGACGAGAATCGAGCATTGGGCCACTAGCTTTCTAGCCACCAGCTGTGAGATCTCCGCATCGGACAACTGCTCGTCCAGCTTCTTGCTGGTCGTCCCGTGTGAGACGATTCCGAGTTCCACGATCCAGCTCCCCGCTCTTCCGGCCTGGCGTACGCCACGCGCGGTTGGCTGGCCTGCGGGGTCGCCTCCCCAATCCCGAACAAATCGATTGCGCATACCTCGGTTTGGATAACTCCCGAGACGGTGTGGTCGCCCCGGTATCTCCTTGAGTTGGACTTGTTCCACTGACCTCATATACTTCTCCTGTGAGTAGGTGGGATCGGAGAGTAAAGTGGTGTGCTAGCCGCTCCCGGGCATGCTCATCTAGTTCACTCTGTACCGGCCCTGTATGTTCCCCTTCCTATCCGGTCGAGCTCTCATGACCAGAATATTTAACTGCGCAGTATGAGAAAGTATTGAGAATCGGCTAAGAATCGGCTGAGATTCAGAGGAGTAGATGAGCCGACGCACTTATTTACGCCCTCCTCACTCCGTCGCATCGCAAGGTTCGGTCTGCGTGGAAGCCTGCCCGCTCCCTGAACACGTCCCAAGGCCGAGAGCTCCTAGGGAATCTCTTCGGCGGGACAGAGTAGGAGCCTTGACCGATCTCTATACGGCGGACTTCGCCGGGGCGGTGAGTATCCGCGCGCAGGCGAGCGCGACGGCTAGGACGCGCCCGTCGGGGTCGAAGGTGGGATCGTAGGAGGCGATGCCGGCCGCAACGACGGCGAAGCGCTCTCGGATCAAACCGAGGGCCATCTTTAGATCTTCGGCGCTCAGGCCGCCTGCAGGGGCGAACTCGTTGGCCTTGCCGGCTTTCTCTGGGTCGAGGACGTCGAGATCTAGATGCACATAGACCCTGCCGA
>DATMVF010000077.1:0-11376 GCA_035563475.1 Rubrobacter sp. | reverse complement strand
CAGCCGTCGCTGCGGGCGAAGTTCCCGTCTCTATCCCCGGCGAGGGCTATGACCCCGGTACCGGCCGCGACCACCGCCCCCGGCTCGAAGCCTATGGCCCCCAGGTAGGAGGTCACGGCATCGTTGGTCACGACTACGCGTCCACTCCGAACCAGCTTTCGGACGCCGTCAGCGACCGCACCGGCCGTCTCGGACGCACCGTCGAACCCCGTAAGACCGGCCACGATCGCGTCGACGGCATCGGGGGCGCGCGGCCCCAGATCCGCGAAGGCCCGTTCGAGCACACCAAGTACGCCTGCGGAGCGGTCCCGAGCCCGACGGCCGAGCCCGGCACCGCTGCCCGTAAGTATCTGTTTCCCGTCCGCCAGGTAGACGATGCGGCAGCCGCCCTGTCCCCCATCGATTAGGATGTAGCGGCTCATCGCTTACCGGCTCTCGGTCACCATTCTCGATCCGGCGGGGTCGCTGCGTCCAACGCCCGGCGCACGTTCCCCCCGGCCGCAGCGAGCAGCTCCCTGGCCGCGTCCGCCGGGACCCCAGCCTTGCCCATCACCACGGCCACCTTGACGGAGCCGCCGGCGGCGCGGAGCAGTTCCCCGGCCTCGTCTCTTGTAACCCCTGCGGCTTCCCAAACGATGCGTCGGGAGCGCTCCTTCAGCTTCTCGTTACCGGCCTGGAGGTCCACCATGAAGTTCTCGTACACTTTGTCCAGGCGAACGAAAGCTGCGGTGGAGAGCATATTGAGGACCAGCTTCTCCGAGGTTCCCGCTTTGAGCCGGGTCGAACCGGTCAGGACTTCCGCCCCTGTGATCAACTCGATGCAGACGTCGGCCGCGGCGCCGAGCTCGCTACCTGGGTTGTTGCTGATACCGATTGTGGGGCATCCCATTCCGGAAGCGTACCTGAGGCCTGCCACGACGTAAGGGGTACGTCCACTCGCCGCGATCCCTACCACGACGTCGCCCGGCTCCAGGCTCGAGTCCTCGAGGTCCTTGACGGCCGCTGCGCGGTCGTCCTCGGCGCCCTCTACGGACCGCGTGAGGGCGGCCTCTCCGCCCGCGATCAGCGCCACTACCCGGCCTTGTGGCACCCCGAAGGTGGGTTGGCACTCGGCCGCATCCAGGGCCGCGATGCGGCCGCTCGTCCCCGCTCCGATGTAGATCCAACGTCCCCCCGAACGCCACGCCTCGACCATCAACCCGACCGCCTCGGCGATCTGTGGCAGGGCCTCCGCTACTGCCTCGGGGACCCGCCGGTCCTCCTGGTTCATGAGGTAGAGGATCGACTCCACAGGCATCTCGTCCAGCCCCGCGCTGGCCTGGTTACGCTGCTCGGTGATCACTGGCCTTTTCGCCAACTGCGTGCCCTCCTCGGCGGCTTTCGTCCCCTTATGAGGGCCGTGCGCCGGTCGCGTCCAGAGAACCCTCTCGTCGCTCTTCGCCCTCTCTGAGCAGGGAGAACCTGTAGGTCTCCGGCACCGCGAAGGCGACGAAGAACACGACCAGGGCTACAGCCACGAGGTAGACTCCGGGGGCGATGTCGCTGCCCGTCCGCGCCACCAGGAAGGTCGCCACCAGGGGCGCGGTCCCGCCGAAGATCATGTAGGCGACGTTGTAGCCGACCGAGGCGCCGCTGTAGCGCACCCTCGTCGGGAAGATCTCGACCTGCGTGACGACCACGGCCGAGACGACGAAACTCCACGGCAGCGCCACCAGAAGCTGGCCCAGTATGGCGGTAACGAGGCCCCCGCTGCCGGCCAGCAAATAGCCCGGCACGCTCAAGACGACGAAGCCCACGGAACCGATGAACAGCAGGGGTTTTCTCCCGATCCGGTCTCCCAGGGCCCCGACGAGCGGGACCAGCGGCACGGTCACGAAGAAAGCCGTGAAGTTGGCGAGTATCGCGGTCGTCGGGTCGAGTCCGACTACCTCCTGCAGGTACGTGACGAAGTAAGCCCCCAAGGTGTAGGCCCCGAGCGCGCTAAGGGAAGCGATCGCGAAGACGAGCACTATCTCTCTACTGTGGTGCCGGATCGCCTCCCTGACGGGGACGCCCTCGACGTGCTCGGTGCTCTGGACCCTTCTGAACGCGGGCGTCTCCTCCATCCTGAGCCTTATCCACAGCCCTACGAGGGCCAGCGGACCTCCCACCAAGAACGGGATGCGCCAGCCCCACGAAGCATAGGCGGCGTCGGACATTACCGCAGTGAAGGCCAGCACGGTCAGCCCGCCGAGCAGCGAAGGCAGGGTCGTGAAAGTCGCCGAGATGGCGGCGTAGAGCCCCCTGCTCCCTTCGGGGGCGTACTCCGTTATGAAGGAGGTCGAGCCGGTGAACTCCCCGCCGCCCGAGAAACCCTGGACGAGCCGCAGGAGGGCGAGCAAGGTCGGGGCGAGGAGGCCGACCTGCGCGTAGGTAGGCAGGAGGCCTATCAGCATCGTTCCTCCCCCCATGAGGAGGACGATCGCGGCGAGCGTGTTGCGGCGGCCCACCCTGTCCCCCAGGTTGCCCCAGAATACACCGCCCAAAGGACGTGCCAGGAACGCGACGCCGTAGAGGGCGAAAGCAGAGAGTATGGCTGCGGTACGGTTGCCCTCGGGGAAGAAGACCGTTGCGATTATGGGGACCGAGTATGAGTAGATGGCGAAGTCGTACCACTCGACGAAATTTCCCACGCAACCGGCCGAGAGGGCCCTTAGCGCCTCCCCCGTGCTCCGGAGCGGCGATCCACCTCGTCCTTCCGAAACAGAAGCCATGATGCTCTCCTCCTTTATCGGCAACGACGAGAGACCATGCGCTCGGGTCACCTACGTCGCTTGCAGCGCCACCTTCTCCCGGCCTTCGCGTACATTGGTACACGCAACATACTAATATCTTGTGGCAGCCGGCGCGCGCCAGAGCGTTTCGATGGTAGTGTTGGGAACACGGGCCGGGCGGTGCGCGGGAGATCCGGGGCCAGGGGCGACCTCGCCAGGGACGTGACAGGGAGGCAGCGGTGAAGGTAGTCGGAATAATCTCAGGCACTTCCTTCGACGCCATAGAGACCGCAGCCGCTGATCTACGCCTCGAAGGCGACGCTGTGGTGCTGCGACCCCTGGGGTCGCGCGGCGTACCTTACGATACAGGGCTGCGGACGGCGGTCGCCGAAGCGTTGCCCCCCGCCGCCACGACCGCGGGTGGGGTTTGCATGCTCGACACGCGCCTGGGGCGTGCGTTCGCGGAGGCCGCGGCCGATGCCACGCTGGCGTTTTGTGGCGGGCACGCGGATCTCATCGTCTCGCACGGGCAGACTGTCTTCCACTGGGTGGAGGGCGAGAAGGCTCTGGGCACGCTGCAGCTCGGGCAGCCGGCCTGGATCGCAGATCGGACCGGCTCGCCCGTGGTGTCGGACCTGCGTAGCCGTGACATAGCGGCGGGCGGACAAGGGGCGCCTCTGGCGAGCATCTTCGACGTCTTGCTGCTCGGGAGCGGCGAAAGGAGGCGGGCCGCGCTCAACCTCGGCGGCATCGCCAACATCACGGTCGTGCCCGACGGCGAAGCCGGGGACACTCCATTCGCCTTCGACGTGGGGCCGGCCAACGCCCTTCTGGACGCGGCCGTAGAGTACCTGACCGACGGCTCAGAGACCTACGACCACGAGGGCAGGAGGGCCGCACGGGGTGGGATCCACGAGGGCCTCCTCCGTTCGCTACTCGCGGAACCCTACTACGGGCTGGGGCCACCCAAGTCCACAGGAAAGGAGCTCTTCAACCTGCCCTACCTCCTGGAGCGTCTTGCGCCGTTCGGGGACATCGAGGCTGACGATTTGGTAGCGACCGTCACGGCGCTGACCTCGCGGACGGTTGCGGACGCGCTGGAGCGCTACGACATTCTCGAGGTCGTTGCGTCGGGCGGGGGAACGTCGAACCCCACACTGATGGGCATGCTGCGGGAGGACGCCAAGGAGGTGCGGCTGCGCAGGATCGAGGACTGGGGTATCCCCTCGGGCGCCAAAGAAGCCTATGCCTTCGCCCTGATGGGATTTCTGAGCGTGCACGGTCTGCCGTCGAACGTGCCCTCCTGCACAGGGGCGCGCTCGGCGGTAGTGCTTGGCAGCGTTACGCCCGGACGCTCACCACTCGTGCTACCCGACCCTGCCCCCAGGGCGCCGGATCATCTCAGGATCGAAGATTGAATCAATTGGTCATTCAGCCTGCCAACTCTCGGCTGAGCTTCTTGCCCGGTGCACCGGGCTGGACTGCCGATCAACCTCGCTGCTCGGGCGGGATGGGCCGCGCTTTCAACGTACAACTGAGCACCGCGGCCTTCATGTCACCCGGCCTACGCGGCAGATGATGGACATTCGCTGCTTATCTACCCTGTGCCTGGGAGCCCGGCCCGGCGAACTCTACCTCGCCCCGCTCTACTCTCGCGGCGAAGTTTTCGAGGTCCTCGCGCATCATGCGCTCCGGATTGGATATCGCGTCGGCGACGACCTCACCCACTTTACCGCCAGGGGGGTCGGCGTAGTTCATCGTCACCTCGATGCGTGTCCTGTCGGAAGCGACCTCCTCGAAGCGCACCTCGCCCGAGGTGTCCACCTCACCCTCGACGCTGTTCCAGCCTATCCCGCGGGCCGGGTCCATCTCCGTGGTCCTCGCGTCGAACTCTACGCTGGTACCGACAGGACCCTTGACCTTCCAGTGGCTTCTCTCCCGGTCGATCACACGCACCTCCTCGACGTTGCTCATGATCTCGGGGAAGTGCTCGAAGTTCGACCAGTAGTCGAAAACCTCTTGGAGTGGGGCCTGGACTTCCACGCTCTCTTGTACGCGCTGGGGCATTTGCGACTCCCTTCGTCCTGCGTTTTTCAGTATGAAGTACCTCGGAATAGACGTTCAAACTCCGGCTGTTCTGGGTGTGATCATCACTCCCTTCATCTCGCAGCGGGCATGGGTTGTGCTCCGAGCCTCAGGCTTCTTCTCGTAACACTCGAAGACCCAGATCCACGGGCGGGCTCGGTCTTCGCGGGCACCCGTTCTGGGGATAAATCTGCACGATGGGCTTCGGGGGATGTTCTAATCCTGGTTTCGAGCCTGTGTTCGATCATCGAGGTAGCTTCTCAGGATCCGGGGGCGCCGGACGGCGGGTCGTCGCGGACAACCGCCGGGTTCTCCCCGGTGTCCGGCTCGACGCCGGACCGAGGAGGCTGGACCTTGCCCGCGCCCTCCTCTATTTGACGGCGGATCGACTCGAGGGTCGCCAGGATGCCCTCGGTCAAGGGATCCTGCCCTTCCGGCGACTCCGACTGGATCTCACCCTCCACCGAGCGCTCCCCGAAGGAGAGGTGCACGACAACCTCGCTCCCTCCCTGGCCGTGGCTGCCCACCTTCAGCCATCCCGAGTAGTCTCGTCCTGCCTCGGCGCCCCACTCCATCCTGCGCTCCAGCTCGTCGAAGGCGAGGTAACCCTGGGCGTCGAAGGTGCCCTCACCGCCCGGATACTCCAGCGTCGTCCTTACCCTGCGGCCAGGCTTTCCCTCCGCAGACGGCCCCTCAGCGGAGGAACTGACGACAGGTGGCAGATACCTCGGGAGGTTGTCCACGTCCGCGAGCCAGGCAAAAACCTCCTCGGGCGGGGCGTCTATCGTCTGGCTCTGCTCGTAGTCCTTGGTCATCCTCTCTCCCTACGTTCACGGTGTGTAAGGGGTCGCTTTCTACTGGAGGGGGCCGTGGGTTCAGTCCATAGAGTAAGCAACGCTATTCGGTGTTATCCGGGTGCCGTATACGTCCTCGATGCCAGAGTACCGAAGGTCTGTGCCTCGTTGCATTGCGGGCACCAGCAGGCCAGCAGATCCTCCCCCAACCTGGACTCGACCAACGCGCACCCGGCGTGCTCGAGTATGAACGCGATCAAAGCAAGGCCTGCACCGCCTTGCGCGCTCATAGACGAACCCGACAGGTGCGCCATGGTATCGTCACTGCCTTCCATAATCGATGTTACTTTGCGCGGCCACCCGCTCCTTGGGCTGTGAAACCGGACACGTAACCTCGCCGGTACGGGTATTTTGGGCCGAAGTGTGTAGTGGACTGCACACAAAGGTGCATGATGGCCAGAATCCGGACGGCTCTCGGTCCCTTCAGTAGTTGCGGAGGGCATCGATGGGCCCATCCTTGTCCGTCCTGGAGCGTCCCCCTACGATGATCCCCTGGCACGCTCTTGCAACTCGCTCTAGGACAGCTCCTGGAGTGCTTCGCTTACCTGCGGCCGAGCGGCCTGTGTTGGCGATCACCGCAATCTCTTCCTCGCTCGCTCCACCTCGCGTAGCTTCTCGTAAAGTTCGGCGTCCTCGATGATCAGATCGTAGTCTCCGGGCATGCTCTACTCATGCTTTCTCGCTTAACTGTCAGGCTCAGGTACTGAACCCTCATGAGACGGGAATCCTTCCCGAGACCATCCATCCCAAGAACCGCCTCCGGTTCAGGCTAACGAGCCAGGCAGACGGCCCGTCGATGATCTCCGGCGAGGGATCGAGGGCCACTGCCCCGGCGTCCGAGCATGGTCCGTAGAGCACCGACATCAGCTCCTCTGGGGAGCTCCTGCGCACCTCCCAGCCATCATCGCACGCCTCCTCGAACCAGAGGTACATCTCCGCTTCGTCCTCGCCGCTGAAGACGGGCAGGATGCTACCGCCATCGAGCGTGAACACCTCCATGTGGTCTGTCGGGCCCCTCGCGATCAGCCACCACGGAGAACGCATCGAACTGCCCTTCCACGCGTGCGTTGTTTCGTAGAACACGTCCTACTCTACCCTTCTGTCGTCTCACCCTTCGGACTCGAGGGAACGTTTTGCCCGGCGCCGGATGGTCGTCCGTTACGCCTCGATGTGGTGAACCGTCACTTCCGCATAAGACAGCTCTTTCTCCGTTCTCTTTGTGACATTCATGTTGCCACCGACATGCCGCCCGGTCATGCATCTTTCGGGCCATTTCTTACGTACTCTGCCGTGCTAAAGCTTGTTCGGTCAACATCGTGGACTGTTCGGTATGCGAGGAGACGACTACAGGCGCACCTTGCCGCGGAACAGGCGGTAGATGACGGTAAAGTACACCACGGCGAGGACCATTCCGATGCTCCACCAGACGAGGCCGACCGCCATGCCGTACGTCGATGCGGAGGCGTTCTGGACCGTGAGGCTGTTCGCCGGGTCCACCGCAGGCAGCACCTTCGGGTAGACGCCGAAGACGGTGCTGGTAAGCATCCCGACGATGTAGGCGCTGGAGGAGAGGAACGCTTCCCTGTCCCGGCCCCTGAGGTCGAAGTAGACCATCCCTGCTAGCCCGGCCACGGCTACGAGCGGCAGGACGTACCCGTAGGGGCGTTCGTTGAAGCTCCAGAGCACCTCGGGACTAACCCAGAAGGTGGCCGGGGTGGCGAACAAGGTGAGCAGGATGGTCGCGAAGGAGAAACGGCGCGCGATGCGGCGCGAGCGGGCGTTCAGGTCGTCCTCCGTCTTGACGGCGATGAAGTTCGAGCCGTGCACGACCAGAGTGGTCAGGGCGAGCAGCCCGATCAGGACCGTGTACCAGTCGAGGATGCCGGGGGTGCCCGAGAACGGGCTGAAGTCCGTCCACAGCGGCTGGAAGAAGTAGCCGCTTTCGTCCAGCGGGACGCCGCGCACCACGTTGCCTAGGGCGGCGCCGTAGAAGATTGCGAGCAGAGAGCTTCCGACGAAGAACGCAGCGTCCCAGAAAGAGGCCCACATTGGGTCGCTTATGTGCCCGCGCAGCTCGATGGAGAGGCCCCGGATCATCAGTAGCCAGAGCACGATTATGAGGGGCAGGTAGAACCCGGAGAAGCCGGAAGCGTACAAGGTCGGGAACGCGAAGAACAACGTGCCGCCGGCCGCGATCAACCAGACCTCGTTGCCGTCCCACACGGGGCCTATGGCGCGTATGATCGTGCGCCTCTCCCGGTCGTTTCTGGCCGCGAACAGGTGTATTGCGCCGGCGCCAAGGTCGAAGCCGTCCAACAGGACGTACATGGTGACCATCAGCGCCACGAAGATAAACCAGATCGTCTCCACCACTCCTCCTCAGGCCGTCAGACTCTCGGGTGACTCGAGAACATCTCCTCCGCCTCCCGGGCCGTGGCCACCTCGCGCACCATGAGTACGATGTACAGGAGACCCATGATCAGGTACATCCCCGCGAACCCTATGAGCGTGAAGAGCACGCTACCCGAGGAGACGAGGGGAGATACGCCCTCCGACGTCCGGAACAGACCGTAAGCTAGCCACGGCTGGCGGCCGAGTTCGGCCGTGAACCACCCTGCTGTGTTCGCGATGAAAGGGAAGGGTATGGCGAGCATCAGGACCCAGAGCATCCAGCGCGAGCCGTACAGCCTTCCCCGCCACAGCAGGAAGGCCGAAACGACCATGATCGCGATGAAGATGGTGCCGAGGCCCACCATGACATGGTAGCTGTAGTACAGGAGCGGGATGTTGTCCGGCCAGTTCTTCTCGGGGAAGGCTTCGAGTCCCTTCACCTCGGCGTTCCAGTTCTGGTAGATCAGGAAGCTGAGCGCACGCGGCAGAACGATGGGGTTGTCAATGCGCCTGTTTTCTACGTCGGGCTGGCCGATGAACACGATACCCGCGGGCCTCTCCGTCTCGAACTGACCCTCCATCGCGGCGAGCGAGACGGGCTGGTGCTCGGCGACCTGCTCGCTCGAGAAGTGCCCACTCGGGAAGAGCATCCAGAGGCTGGCAAGCACGCCGGCTATCACGCCGACCTTGAGGAATATTCTTCCGTACTCCTCGTGGCGCCGTCCCAGCACGTAGAAGGCCCCCAGGCCGGCCATAACGAACGCCCCGCAGACCACGGCCCCGCCCATGTTGTGCGCGTACTGGGGCCACATCCAGGAGTTGAGCAGGACCGCCCAGTAGTTGTCGAGCTCTATGTTGCCGTTCTCGAGCACCCGGTAGCCGACCGGGTGCTGCACCCAGGCGTTGGTCGCGATGATGAAGTACCCGGAGGCCCAGGTGCCCAGGAAGACCATGAGCGACGAGAACCAGTGCACCCTTTGACCGAAACTGTCCTCACCCCAGAGGAACAGACCCACGAACGCGGACTCCAGGAAGAAGGCGAAGGCACCCTCCATGGCCAGGGTCTGGGCTATGATGTCCCCGGCGTACGCGGAGAAAGCGGCCCAGTTGGTCCCGAACTGGAACTCGAGGGGTATGCCGGTCACCACGCCCATAACGAACGTTACCGCGAAGATCTTGCCCCAGAACCGCGCCGAGTCGTTGTACAGTTCGTTCCGGTTGCGCATGTAGGCGCTCTTCAAGACGAAGATGAGCAGCGCCAACCCCATGGTGAGCATGGGAAAGAGGTAGTGATAGGTCACCGTGAAGGCGAACTGCAACCGGGATACCAACAATGCGTCTTCCAAGACCTAACCTCCTGCGGATTTCTGGATCAGGCTACAGGTCCCGCCGGGGTGGCGCCTGATCAAATCTGACCAATTTCGTGGGTGGCAGGCCAAACCGCCCTCCGTTCAGCCCGTCGCCAGCATGTCGTCCTGCACGGCGAGCATCCGGCGGTACGGTCCGTCCCTTTGGACCAGCTCTTCGTGGGTGCCACGCTCGACGACGCGTCCCTCGTCCAGCATCAGTATTTCGTCCATCATCTCCATCTCGACGAGCCGGTGGGTGATCCGGAGCGTGGTCCTGCCCCGCATCAACTCCCTTATCGTCCCGAGGAGCTCGCGTTCCGTAACGGTGTCCAGATCGGCCGTGGCCTCATCCAGCAGGAGCAGCGGGGCGTCTTTGAGTAGGGCCCGGGCGACGGCCAGCCGCTGCCGCTCCCCACCGGAGAGCCGCTGGCCCTGCTCGCCGACGTACCCGTCCAGGCCACCAGGCAGCCCTTCCACGAGATCCACCAGATGAGCCTCTGTTATCGCCCGGTGCAGAGCAACGTCATCCGCCTCCGGATCGGCGAGAAGCAGGTTGTTGCGCATCGTGTCGTTGAAGACGTGGGCGTCTTGGGAGACGACCCCGATCCTGGATCTCAGATCTTCCTGGGCATAGCGGCGGACATCCCATCCACCGAGTCGTACCTCGCCGCTTTCGGGATCCCAGAAACGCAGGATCAAACCTACCAGCGTGCTCTTGCCCGAACCGCTAGGCCCCACGACCGCGACCCGCTTTCCGGGCCGCAATACGAACGAGACATCCCGCACCGCCGGCGGGCCCTCTTCTTCATAGCGGAAGCTCACCCGGTCCAGCGCCAGCGTGCCGTCCTGTGGCAGGGACAGGGGTTCACACGGGTCCGTGACCAAGGGTTCTGAGTCGGTGATCTCGAAGAGGCGTTCGCCGGCTCCGACGGAACGGCCGAGGACCTGGAAGGCAGCACCGAGCGGCGCTACGGCCTCGAAGCTGCCGAGCACTATGAGCGCGATGAACGCTAGAAAGACACCGTCCATCTTCCCTGCAGCGACGAGGGGTATCGTGACGATCAGCACCGTCACCAGCGCCAGGTTCATCATCAGGTCACTGAGAGCGTTCTGCAGACCGGTCACCAGGGCCATCCGGCGCTGCACCCGGCCGAGCTTGCCGTTCAAGATAGAGACCTCGTGCTGCTCCCCGCCTTCCCGGCCGAAAGCGAGGACGTCCTGTACCCCCTGGACGTCGTCCACGATCCTGGCCTCGAGCTCCGCCCGCAGTTGCAGCTGCCGCTGTCCCAGTCCTTTAGAGAGCGCCCGCACCAGCACCGGCACCCCGACGCCGGTCGCTGCTAGGAAGGCTATCGCTACGAAAGTCATCGTGGGGTCGAAGGTGTAGAGGACGAGGGCGGCGAGCGTGCAGACGGCGAGCGCCACGGCCACGGGGGAGAAGGAGCGCAGGTAGACGTTCTGCAGCTCCTCGCCGTCCTTCACGATGCGCGAGAGAAGATCTCCGCTGCGGTATCTCAGGAGGCTGGCCGGCGTGAGGGGCGCGAGGCGGGCGTAGAAGCGGGTTCTGAGTTCCGCCAGCAGCTTGAAAGTAACGTCGTGCGAGACGAGCCTCTCTGCGTAACGCGAAGCGGCCCGTGAGACACTGAAGAGCCGGACGAGGTAGACCGGGATGGTGAGCATGGCCAGGAAAGGCACCACCGCGGCGGCGGAGATCACGTACGCAGCCGTAGCCAGGAGCCCCACGTTGCTCGCCACCGTCGCTGCCCCCAGCAGGACGCCCAGAAGGATCCGCCACTTGTAGGGTCTCATGAAGACGAGCAGACGCAGAAATACCCTCACGCCGGCATGTCCTCGTAGGCGCCAACCAGAAGCGAGTAATGCGCTTTGCGTTCGAGCAGTCCTGCGTGGGTTCCGGTCTCCACGACCCGCCCTTCGTGGAGGACG
>DATMVF010000076.1:0-8252 GCA_035563475.1 Rubrobacter sp. | reverse complement strand
CGATCCCGGCCGTCAGGTAGCTAAGGAAGAGGCCCCCGGCCCCGATTACACCGAACCAGACCACGGGGTCGAGACCGCCGACGGAAGGCAATTCCACGACGTCCAGGAACTGCTTGGGGTTGAGCCGGTCGAAACCTTCCGCGGACATGCCGGCGAACAGGGCGGCGGCGAGCAACGTCAAGAGGACGGGCCTGGAACGGACGAGCCGCACGCCGCTGCGCGCCGTGGTGGCCGCGTGCTGCAACGAGGAGCGGCCCTCGCGCGGGGAGGGTCGGAAGTTGCGTTCGGGCATCGTGAGGATGAGCACGAGGCCCAGGGCTATGGTGAGGACGCCGCCGACGATGAGCGGCAGGTTCAGCGCGACGAGACCGAGAAGCACGCTGGCGGGGATGCCGGCGAAGGCGCCGATGTAGTCCGCCTGCTCTCCACGCAGGTATACCCTTCCCAGATCCCTTTCTGGGGCCTCGTCCGCGATCCAGGCCTCCAGAGCCCCGCTGATGAACGTGTACCCCACACCCCAAATCGCCTGGGCGGCGAGCACGGTTATGAATTCGGGGATGGCACCCTCCAGCGCGAAACCGCACCCCATCAGTACGCAACCCGTAATGACCGACCGTCGCCGGCCGTAAGTGTCGGCGAACACGCCGGTGGGAACCTCGAAGATGAAGACAGCGACCTCGAGCGCCGTCCCCAGCAACACGAGCCGCAGTGGGTCCAGATGAACGACCTCGATCCGGTAGACGGCCGCCACGGTGGCCCAAAGCGTGAAGAAAAACGCGAACGACCCCCTGATACCGAGGTAGATCGGATACGCTCTCAGGTTGTTCACTCAAGTCCTGCTTTCTCGAATACCAGCACGCCGCCAGGCTTCGCCTTCGCTAGTCAGCATTTCAGCCAGTCAGCATTTCAGCCTTCGAGCGAACCCTTGCCGGCTGACGAGGCGGCGCAGCCGCCGGGCTGAAGTGCTGACAAGCCGCCTGGCGAAGCCTGGCGGCGTGCTGAAATGCTGAATCAGCGAAACATATCCCGATCGGGCGGCATGAGGAGCTCTCTGGCGCTGCCCTCTGCGGGCGAGTACGAATACCCCCGCACTATGGCCAGAGGGATTCCGTCGGTCTTGCCCATCACCAGCTCAGCGGCGGCGGCGAGCTCGTCGGCCACGGCGAGTACGCTGGCCTCCATGGGGTAGCCGTGCGGGTCTCGCCGCCCCCTGTAGTCGGCGACGGGGTCCATACCGGCAACACCGATGGCGACGTCCGCTATGCCGTGCCGCCAGGCCCGCCCGAACGAGTCCGAGATCACCACGGCCACCTCGACTCCCGGGTCTTCGGCGAGCGCGTCGCGGAGCCTCGCCGCAGAGGCATCGGGATCTACGGGCAGCAGGCACACGGTGTCGTCGCCAGGAACGTTCGAGGCGTCTACGCCCGCGTTGGCGCAGACGAAACCGTGATGGGTCTCCGAGATGACGATGCCACGGTCCATGCGTACGATGCGGCGGCTCTCCCTGAACACGACCTCGATCTGGCGCGGGTCCTTCCCGTAGCGCATCGCGTAACCCTTGGCGAGCGCGGAAGGCTCGACCGTGCGAAGGTCGACCAGACGGTCTTCGGCCTTGCTGACGATCTTGTGCGTCACGACGAGTACGTCGCCGGGACGCAGGTCCCTCGCTACCGCGTCCGAGATCATACGGTTCAGGTCTTCGCCGGGGCTGATCTCGGGGAAGCCCTCGACGCCGAGCACCTCGACCCCCCTCACGAGCGCGCTACTCCTGTCTCTTTGAGGCGGGCCAGGTCTCCCACCGTATCGAGATCGAAGGCCAGGTGGGGTCGGTCGCAGATCCTGACGTCCAGGCCGCGCTGGCGGGCAGCCCCAAGGTGTGCCTCGAAGCTGTCCGCCCCGAAGGCGAAGGGCAGGAGACCGGGGGGTTGTATTAGGAGCGCGTTCGTACCGGAACGCGTCCCGTCGGGGGAGATAACCGCCGAAGACCCTTCACCGGTCTCCTGCAGCACCGCCCGAACATCACCCGCATCGAGGAGCGGAAGGTCTGCGGGGAGCACGAGGAGCGTCGAGGCACCGAGTCCCAACGCCCTGCGGCGGCCCTCTTCGAGGGCGGGATTGAGCCCGCGGCTTTCCTGGACGAGCGGTGTTGCGCCGCGTCTCTTCGCCTCTTCCAGGACAATTCGGTCGGGGCTGACCACGCAAACGTCCTCGATCCCCGCCTCCAAGATCGCGCGCACTACGCGGCCCATCATGTACAGGGTTAGCCCTGCCCTGGCGCCGGGATCTAGAATCGGCGCCAGACGACTCTTGGTGCCCCGCAAATCTTTGACGGGCACGACGGCGGATACGTCCCTGGTCCTACTCATCGCGCCACCAATCCCGCACCGAACTCCAGCGTCTCCGACGCCAGTCGCGCCCGGTCTTCGACGCCGCGCATGACCGACTCCGTTACCAGCACACGCATCCCGAGGGCCTCGATGCCGGCCCGTTCACCCCGGTCGGTCCGGTCGACGACCATCCCCTCGACCAGGCCCGCATACATCCTGGCCACGCCCGTGGCAGAGACCTCGTGGCCGAGCGAAGCGAGCATCCTGTCCGCCGGACCCTTGAGCGCCCGTCCGCCGACGATCGGGCTGACGGCCACCTTCGGGGCGGTGGACGAGGCCAGGGCCTCCGTCATTCCCGGCAGGGCAAGGATCGGGCCTACGCTCACTACCGGGTTCGACGGACATAAGACGATGGCGTCGGCACCGCTGATCGTCGCAAGAACCCTTTCTGTGGGCCTGGCCTCCTCGATACCGCGCAACTCGATCCCCAACACCTCGTCTCTCTGCCCGCGGCGCACGAAGTACTCCTGGAACTCGAGGCGCCCTTCGGGGGTCTCTAGCACCGTCGAAACAGGATCGTCGCTCATCGGCAAGACCGCGCTCTCCACGCCCAGAGCAACGGATAGCCCGGCCGTAACCTCCGTGAGAGTCTCCCCGGAGCGCATGCGGGACGTTCTGAGTATGTGGGTCGCGAGATCCCTATCTCCGAGCTTGAACCAGATCTCCTCGCCGTAGTGCTCCAGCATGTCCAGGGTCTCGAACGTTTCGTCTGCGATGCCCCAACCGGTGTCGGGGTTGGAGATACCGGCCAGCGTGTACATGACCGTGTCGAGATCGGGGCAGATGTGCAGGCCCCACAGATCGAAGTCGTCGGCGGTGTTCACCACCACCGAGAGATCCCCGGTCGGCAGCACGTCTCGCAGACCGCTAGCGAGCTTCGCGCCGCCCACTCCCCCGGCGAGCGCACAGACTTTCACCGCGCCCCCGGTACGCGGCGGCCTGCCCTAGCCGGCCACGACATCGTCAGCCTCGAGTACGTAGGTCGTTAGCGCGAGGATGCTGAGAGCATCGGTGATCCTGCCGTCCCTCGCCATGGCCACGGCCTCCCGCAAGGGGACGCGTCGAACGCCTATGACTTCGGTCCCTTCTGGTTGACGCTCCCCTGGTACGAGACCCGTAGCGAGGTACCATACAGCACGCTCGTTGGCGACAGAATTGGAAAGGTAAGCTTCCCCTAGCTTACGCCAGTTCCTGGCTTCGAGGCCCGTCTCCTCCCTCAGCTCGCGCCTGGCCGCGCGCAGAGGTTCTTCGTCCTCCGGGCAGCCGCCCTCGGGTATCTCCCAGGAGTAGCGTTCCAGGGGATATCTGTACTGGCCAACAAGGTAGACGTGATCCTCCTCCACGGGCAGAACGCCGACGGCGGTGTTCTTGTAGTGGACGACGCCGTAGATGCCAGGTTCGCCGTCGGGCCGGATCACGCGGTCCTCGCGGACCGAGATCCAGGGGTTCTCGTAGACGTCCCTCGAACCGAGAGTCCGCCACGGGTTCTGAGTCTCCTCCGACCTCACGGTCCCTCCGGACCGCCGAAGGTCTCGGCGAAGCGCAGGTCGAGCCGCTCGAGGAGTGGCGTCGGCGGGACAACGCCGTGCCTCTTTCCGAGCGATGCCATAAGCTCTCTCCCCCACTCCCAGGCCGAGGCGTAAGCCTGCCGCAGCTCTTCCCCATCGAGGCGGGCCGTGCAGGCCGCGTAGCGGACGTAGGACGCTTCGGAGATCTCCGTCTCCAGGAACTTCGCGGAGTTGAACCAGTGCAATGTCGACCCTTCCAGCACCCTGACCATCTGCAGCAGGCGGTCGCGTACTATCCCGAGGAGGTCGAGCGAACGCGCGAGCTCGCCCCTGGCGAAGAGGTTCGAGCCGAAGATAAACCAGTTCACGAAACTGTCGCAGACGAACCGGATCTGCCCCGGCGTGTCGCGCTGCGGCGGCGGACCGACGATTTTTCGCAGGCGTAGGGCCAACTCCCCGGTGCGGTCGAGGATGAGGGTATCTTCCAGCGAGGGAAGCCAGTCTGTGTCCCTCATCGACTCGCCGACGACGCTCTCCATCTCCGAGGCACGATCGAAGTGGAACTCGCCCCTGACGAGATTATCGAAGATCGCCGTTCCGTTCCCGTACTCGTTGACGAAGTACACCGCGACGGGCGAGATCCTGGAGACCCATTCCTCCTGGTCGAGACCCTCCAGCTCCTCATCCCTGAAAAACAAGATGAACTCGATGTCCGAGAATCCATCCCCCTCGCCCTGGGCGAAGGAGCCGTACATCATCGCCGCCTTGAGACGTTCGTCCTCCCTGCAGACGTTGCGCGTGCGTGCGATCATGGCTTCCTGCCTGAGCATCGTCCTCCGTACTCTCCGACCCTGCGTCCGGGCTGCTATCTTAGCACCATAGCTGTCGCGGCCCGCCAGGTACCCAACCAGGAGGCAAAGCGTGACGTACTCGGACCCGGAATACGTAATGAGGCAGTACCGCGACGCCTCGAACCTCGAAGCCCGCATCGCGTTGCACGAACGGTTCAGCACCAACCCCTACGGCCTACCGCGTTGGATCCTCGACCAATTCGATCTACAAAACGAGGCCAGCATTCTGGAAGTCGGTTGTGGTCCCGGACAGTTGTGGACCGGGAACCTGGATCTCCTCCCCAAAAACTGGGCCATCACGCTGACGGACGCCTCGCCCGGGATGGTGGCCGAGGCCGAAGCCCGGCTCGAGCCCGACGGACGCTTCGAGTTCCGGGTTGCGGACGTCCGGGAACTACCTTTCCGGGACGGGAGATTCGACGCCGTTGTCGCGAACCACATGCTCTATCACGTGCCGGACAGAGGGCGGGCATTCTCGGAGATCACCCGCGTTCTCAAACCAGATGGCAACCTGTACGCTGCGACTAACGGCGAGGGCACGCAGGGCGAGATGGGTTGGATGCAACAAATTCTCGACCGATCTCGGCCGACTGACGGTTACTACTTTGGGAATCATCTCGAGTTCAGCCTGGAGAACGGTGCCGAGCAGTTGTCGCCCTTCTTTTCGGAGGTCACGCTACGAAGATACGAAGACGCGCTCCACATCACCGAAGTAAGGCCGCTGGTCGATTACCTGTTGTCTGGCTCGGCGGCAGACACTGCGGCGCGGGAACTCGACGCCGACGAGTTCGACCGGAGGGTGACGGAGCTGACCGGGCGACTGGAAAAGGAGTTGACCTCGCGGGGAGCCATCCACATCGCCAAAGACACGGGGCTTTTCATCGCCCGCAAATAGGCGCGTGGAGATCCTGGTCACAGGGCTATTCGACGACCCCGAAGACGGCTTCGGGCTGCAACAGGCCGTGCTCGAGGAGGTCGCGGCGCACCGACGCGGCCCCACAGCCCTGATGTGGACCTCTTCGCGCTACGTCGGGGCAACCCGGCCGGAGACCCGTCTGCCCGGCTTTGCGGCGGCGACAGAGGCCGCCTCAGGACTCGGCTTTCCCGTGCTGGTGCGGAACTCTGGGGGTGGGGCAGTGGCGGCCAACAGGGGTTCTTTGTCGTTCTCTCTCACTTTTCCCGTAGAGGATCTGCGGCACGGCCTCTACGAACGTTACTCGGAGGGCCTGGATCTCATCGCCTCGGCACTGCAGCGAGTCGGAATCGAAGCGGAGGGCGGCGAAGTCGAAGGCGAGTTCTGCCCCGGGGCTTACTCCGTGCGTTCCGGCGGCCCGCGGGGCGTCAAGCACGCCGGCCTCGCCCAGAGGGTCACGCGCCGTTCCGCGCGCCTCGAAGCCCTCGTTCTGGTCTCCGAGACGGATGAAATCAGGACCGTACTGGAACGCGTCTACGGTCTCCTCGGACTGCCGTTCCGGCCAGAGAGCATCGCGGACCTGCCGGCAGATATTTCGCAGTTGGTACAGGCGCTCACTGAGGAAGTGCGCGGGCGTTACGAGGCGGAGAAAGGACGGATCGGAGAGATGACCATGGACCGGGCGCGGTCTTTGCGGGGTGGGTGGCGTGCTATCCCTGACAAGAGTTCTTCGCTGTGAAGTAAAGTTCCTTCCCATGGAGATCGCGTTCAACGCTTTCGTGACGCTGTTCGTGGTCGTGGACCCGCCGGGTCTCGCCCCCATCGTCCAGTTCGTGATTGACGGCCTCCAGGCGAGCATCACCTGAAGGCGGCTATACTCACGGGCATGTCGGGCGCACCCATAGTGATCGTCGGCGGGGCCACCTGGTGGCCGGGCAGTTACCGCAACTTCGCAAGTCTGTTGCGGGAGATCTCCGGCTCAGAAGTGCACATTGCCCCCCTTACACCCCTTGACTGGACCCTGGGATACTTCCGGGGCTTCGGGCAGCTGGTCTTCGAGGTCGCGAGCGCTGTGGACAGGGCGCTGCTCGAGGGCGAGCCGAAAAAGGCGGTGCTCGTGGGACACTCGGCTGGCGGTCTCGCGTGCAGGGTGTATATAGGCGGAGATCCTCCATATGGAGGCAGGCGTTACTCGGGACACAGGAGGGTGCAGTCCCTGATCACACTGGGCACCCCGCACACCGTCGCAGATAGACCGCGCCTCGCTCCGATAACCCGCGTGAACGAGCTCTTTCCCGGCGCCCTCCACGCTGAAGCTGGCTTGCGCTACCTCTCGGTCGCCGGTAGGGTCGCCGACGGCGCCTCCTCACCGAGGGTACGTAAACGCTACGAGCGGTTCGTCGAAGACGGTAGGGTGGCCGGAGACGGGATCGTGCCCGTCGACGCGGCCCTGCTTCCCGGCTCGGAGAGCCAGGTTCTTGACGGCCTCCATCACAACAGGCGTCTCGGCCGTTGGTACGGCTCGGACGCGGAGACGGTGGGGCGATGGTGGCCGCAGGAGTTGCGCGCGGGAGACACTCTCGTGGGAGACGCGCGTGCCAGGTAGGGTATGGCTGGCCAGAAGAGGTGTGGATGCCACCTGACGGTAAGGACGAGCGAGAGTATCACTGGGAGGTCAGGGAGGCCGACGCCGACGCCCTGCGGAGCGCGATGAGCCACTTCCCTACAGGTGTGACGGTCGTAACTAGCGGGAGGGAGGAGAAGGTCGAAGGCATGACCGCGAACGCCGTGATCTCCGTCTCCCTCGATCCGCTGCTGTTCCTGGTGAGCGTCCACAAAGACGCTCGTATCAACCAGCGTATCAGGGAGGAAGGCTCCTTTACGGTGAACCTACTGGCGGACGACCAGGAGGGGCTGAGCAGGCTCTTCGCCTCGCCAGAACGCTCCAGCGGACTACCGGCGCTCCACTCTTTGGGCGGCGGATACGGCTCGGTGGGGGCGCCGCTTGCGGCCGGTGCTCTCGCGGCGATCGACTGCGAGCTGGCAGAGATCTACGCGGGAGGCGACCACGACCTGTTCCTCGGCAGGGTCGTCGAGGTGCGTCTGGGTGATACGCGCAAGGGACCTCTGATCTTCCACGAGGGCGCCTACCCGACCCTGAAATCCGCCGTCCGTCCCGAGGAAACGGGCGCCTTCGTCGACTCCGTCAGGGGCTTCGACGCCCGCCTGAACCGCCTGCGCGACAGAAGACGGCGCTAGATGATAAGCAAGGAGTTGCTCTCCATCGTCCGTCCCCGTCCTTCGGATACCGGAGGTCTCCTCTACGCCGGTGGCATCGAGAGTGACGGTATGATCCTGGGCGGCAAAGCCCGCTCTCCGGCGACGGGCGAAACCTACGAGGTCAAAGACGGATATCTTGATCTCCTGAAATCCCGCACCGGCGCGGACAGCCTCGCCAACCTCACGAACTTCCTGCCTGGCGCCGGACGCGGCTACGAACCGCTCTGGCGCGTGCGCTCCCTCAGCCTGCTCACCGGCGAATCCTTCCCGAACGAGCGGGAGCTGGAGATCATCCATCGTCTCGTCCGTCCCG
>DATMVF010000075.1:0-12781 GCA_035563475.1 Rubrobacter sp. | reverse complement strand
TACACGACGATGGGCGTCGTGGACACGCCCTTCTACATCCGCAACGGTTTCGGCTACGACCGAGGCTTCGACGACTTCGTGTGGGGTCGGGTGCAGGGCGACGACACCAGGCCGCACGAGCGGGCCGACGCGCGTTCGACGTGGCGTGGTGAGGAGGACAGGATGGTCGCGCGCACGGTAGCGCAGGCCGAGCGGTGGCTGGAGCGGCACCACGACGAGCAGTTCTTCCTCTACGTGGACACGTGGGACCCGCACGAGCCGTGGGACGCGCCAGACTACTACACCAGGAAGTACCGGGAGGGTTACGACGGGGAGCAGATCTACCCCGCCTACGGCAACTGGAAGAAGGCGGGTCTGAAAAAGGACGATGTCGACCTGGGACATGCCACCTACTGCGGCGAAGTCACGATGGTCGACTTCTGGATCGGGCGCTTGCTCGCGAAGCTGGACGCCCTCGGGCTCAGGGAGAACACGCTCGTTCTCTTCACCTCCGACCACGGCTTCTACTTCGGGGAGCATGACTACTTCGGCAAGGCCGAGTGGGTACACGACCCGGAGGCCGAGGTCAGCAAAGACTCTTCGCTTCCAGAGTGGCTGCAGGATTCCTGGCTGCTCACGGTCGAGCGGTCGCCGCTCTACAAGGAGCTCACCAACATTCCCCTGATTGTGCGGGGGCCTGGACTCGAGCCGGGTCGTACGCAGGCCATGACGACCGCCCCCGACATTGCGCCGACGATCATGGACCTCGTGGGCCTGGGAGGCGTACCGACCACGATGACCGGTGACTCCTTCGGGGGTGTCCTCGACGGGACCAGGGATGAGCATAGGCCCCTCGTGGTCAGTTCCTGGCCGTTGTATCTTGCGAAGGGTGAGATCATCACCGCGGTGGATTCCAAGGCGCGCAGGATCGACGACTACATGCCGCTCACCGTGACCACGCCGGAGCGGTCCCTGATCCTGGGCGGACCCGACGACGAGCCCGAGCTCTACGACCTCGCCCGCGACCCCCAAGAAAGGGAGAACGCGTGGGCTACTAGCGGCGAAGGCGCACTGCTCGCCGAGCAGGCCCTCTCCTTCCTCGAAGGCGTACGCACGCCGGAAGAGTACCTGGCCCCCCGCTACGAGGCGGTAGAGAAGTGGAGGGCGGTCAGAAAGACCGCGTGAGAATCCGCACCTGAGAAGACTGCGACCAGCCGCGCGTTCAAGCCGCCTTGGACGCGCGGCTGGGGTCATTTGATCCCTCGAACCCATCCCAAGGGGGCCGCCGGTACCGCTTTGCAACCGCTAAAAGCTATCGTGACGCCGCTCCCGACCCGTCAGCTAATGAACGAGATGACTTCCGCTAATCGAACGTGCTTGTAGTTCGATGCACGCTCCCAACTCTCCTGCCCAGAGAGTGCGGGTACAGTACCGAAAGCCAAGTGCCGAGAACGTGTGCGGATCGCCTTGACACCCAGAAGCCCCCGGTATATTCTGCGATATTATTAAGTAAAACTATAGACAAAATAGGCAATGCTGTAACGTGCCCAGGGCGGGGAAAAGGAGAGAGAGAGAGAGAGAAGGTTTGGATAAGGCGATCACACTCAAGGGCGTAGAAGAGTGCCTGCTGTGTCGGTACGTGCCCCGGAAGACTCACCGCTTGGGTAGTTACCTGGTAAGGCTTTCAGGATCCGCGAACCCGAACCCATCGTGGAGGCTTAGGGGATGGGGAAGCTGCAACATGGGCGGTTCTGGGCTTTCTGGAGAAAGTGCGAGCGTGCGCCGGCCTATGATGCTTCCGGAAACGAGAGGGGCAGTCCTCCGGATATGAAGGGCCCAACGATGCTCGTGGCCGACCGCGCCGGTCACTCTTCGGGGTTGTGGGACTTTGCCGAGTTCGCCCTCCGCCACGCCGCGTGCGAAGAAGAGTTGCTAGAGGTCAGGTTGGACGAAGTATCGATTATGTGTTGGTGCCTGCGTTGTAAGGAATTGCGGATCTTCGCCAAGGCGAGATACGTCGACGATCCGGCGGGCTGTCCTGAGTGAACGCGCAAGCTACCGGGCAAGTAGAGGTGCACGCTATCGGGGTGACCGAGGAAGTTCACGAGAGGAGCCCTTCGCTTCTCGAAGAGGTGATCAGCACCGGTGGCACTCCCGCTATCAAGTCCTTCGAGAGGCTGAAGAAGGCGTGCGAAGTCCAAGGTCCCAGCCTCGACGCCCGGGTCGCCGGGGGTATGTATTGCACTCTGTACATGGAAAAAGTGAAACCTTAAGGTGCGAAGCGTTAGGAGTGGTATCTTGGTCGAGAAACTCGGTGGAAGAAGTACAGAGAAGCAGCGGACTTCACGTCGTCCTCCCCCACGAGAGGGTGGAACTCTGCGTAAGATGCTGACGGCGAACCTTGTGTTCCTGGTGGGACTCGCGACGATCTCGTTCTTCCTGCCGCTCTCGGATTTCCAGAGATGGTTTGTGCTGTCGGCGGCCGCGGTCCTGGCGGCGGTCGATTGGGCGGCCGTGGAACGCCTTTAGAAGGGATGACCTCAATGCCGAAAGGAGACCGGGGCTTGCACAGCTTCCGGACTACCGTCTCCGTACCCAGGAATGCGAGTGGCGCCGCCTCCGTGACGGAGCGTGGCATCCGCAAGTCTCTGCCGCCGGAGAGGTTCGTGGATTTGCGGGAAGGCGAGGCGAAGCCGGGAGATCCTACCGGCGACCTCGCGTACAACGCGGAGATGCGGTGGGAGGCGATGGCCGAAGAGGGCTGCCTGACGCCCGTCGAAAGCTTCTTCGTCCGCAACCACGCCGCGACCCCGAGCATAGATCCTGGGTTCTGGACCCTGCACGTGGAGGGGCCTGGCGTCGAACGGCCGCTGCGGCTCACGTACGACGACCTGTCGAGCATGCAGCAGGTATCCATCGTGCAGGCCCTGGAGTGCGCCGGCAACGGCCGCGCTTTTTTCGAGGAGCTTCAGGCGCGACGGCCAGAGGGCACCCCTTGGGGGCTCGGGGCCGTCGGCGTGGCGGAGTGGACCGGGGTCATGTTGCGGGAGATACTGGAGCGGGCCGGCCTCAAGGCTTCGGCCCACGGGGTGATGCTCGAGAGCCTGGACGCGGTGAGGATGCGGCGTCCGCTACCGGTGGAGAAAGCCGTGGAAGAAGGCACGTTGCTGGCCTTCAGCATGAACGGGGCGATGCTGACGCCGGACCACGGTTTCCCGCTGCGCGCGATCGTCTCCGGCTGGGCCGCCGTGGCGAGCGTGAAGTGGCTCGGCCGCATCTACGTCTCCGAGAAGCAGCTCTTCTCTCCGTGGAACACCGACAAGTACGTGCTCACCGGCGGGGAGTCCGGCGCGGCTCGGGAGCCCGTAGAGGAGCGGGGCGTGAAGAGCGCCCTAGAGTTGGCATGGCCAGCACGGCTTCAGGAGGGTAGGCACGTACTCGGCGGCCGGTCGTGGTCGGGTTACGGTGCCATCTCCCGCGTCGAGTACTCGGTGGGTGGTGGTCCCTGGCGTGAGGCGCGGCTATTCGGGGAAAACACCCCAGGGGCGTGGGCGCGATGGAGCTTCGAGTGGGACGCGAAGCCCGGCGAGCACGAGATCAGAGTCAGGGCAACCGATAACGCGGGCAATGTCCAGCCTGACGAGGTGGGGTGGAATGATCTAGGATACCTCTACGACGGCGTCGTCGGGCACCCTATCGAGGTGGTCTAAGGGATCGAGAGCGCGGCGCCGAGAAGGAGGAGCGTCCGTGAAAGAGAGTGACCAGGACTACCTCTTCGAGCAGTTCCGCGTCGACCGCGGATGCCTGGGCTACATAGTCGCCGACGCCCGCTCGGCCGCGATCTTCGACCCGGAACTGGAGATGGTCGAGCCCATGCTCGATTTCATCTTCGAGCACGGTCTGAAGCCGGCCTACATAGTGGACACCCACACGCACGCCGATCACATCTCCGGCGCCAGGGAACTAAAGCTCAAGACCACAGCGAAGATCGTTATGCACGAGAAGGCCCCTGCGAGCTGCGTAGACATGAGGGTCGAGGATGGCGACCGTCTCCTGGTCGGCGACGTTTCTATCAAGTTCATCCACACGCCGGGACACGCCAAGGACCTGGTCTCCGTGATGCTGCCTGGCCGCATCCTTACCGCCGACGCCCTGCTAATAGGGTCCTGCGGGCGCACGGATCTACCCAACGGCAACGCGGTCCGCCAGTACCACACGCTCTATTACACCTACCGCGCCCTCCCCGACGACCTGCTGGTCTTCCCGGGACACGACTACAACGGCCGCGAGCACTCGATCCTGAAGGAAGAGAAGGAGAGCAACCCCAAGATGCTCTTCGACACGGAGGAGGAGTTCGTGGAGTACATGGAGAGGAAGAATCCGGGCGAACTCACCCCCGTCTATCATCTGGCCGACGCCCTCAAGGCGAACATGGCCTGAGCCACAATAGCCGGCGACGGCTTCCTTTCTGCGTCGGTCTGGCCGGTGCTGATGAACAACGTATTAGCTGCTAGAGTGCGGCTCTTGTGGTACAGGTTTGGGAGTAGGCCTGCAGTGAGGAAGAAACCGAAGAGGACGTTTACGCGCAGGGACTTCTTGAGGGCCGCCGGCGCGGGCGCGACCCTGCTCGGCGCGGCCGGGTGCGCAGGCCTCACCGACAGAGTGCCGCGGTTGCCCGAGGAGTACCTTCCAGGTGGTGGGACCGGGTCGAATGTGATACTGGTGATCATAGACACCCTGAGGAAGGATCACGTCGGCGCCTACGGCAACGACTGGATACAGACCCCCACCCTCGATGCCCTCGCCGAGGAGAGTATGCTCTTCAACCGGGCCTACCCCGAAGCCATGCCCACCATCCCGGTGAGGCGTGCCATCCACACGGGGATGAGGACCTGGCCAACCCGACCACCCTCCTTCGGATGGAAGCCGATCCCCTCCGGGCACACTACGGTGGCGGAGATACTGTCGAAAGAGGGCTTCGGCACCTACCTGGTGACCGACACTTACGTACAGTTCCCCATGAACTTCCGCCGGGGCTTCGGGACCTACAACGTGATCCGGGGCCAGGAGAGGGACCCTTACAAGGACCCCCTAACTATCTCCGAAGAGGAGATGCGGGACCGTTACATTATCCTCGGGGAGGGCAAGAAGGCCCGCCAGTACCTGGCCAACGTGCAGGACCGCAAGGGCGAAGAGGATTGGTTCGCCCCCAGGGTGTTCCTCGATGCCATGGATGCGCTCGAGGCGGCCGCCGGGGAGAACCGTCCTTTCTTCCTGGTTGCGGACTGCTTCGATCCGCACGAGCCCTGGGACCCGCCACAGGAGTACGTAAGCCTCTACGACGAAGGCTACGAGGGTAGGGAGCCCCTGGACGACAACTACGGCACAGATGATTACCTGACCGACCGCCAACTCCTCAGGATGAGGGCACTCTACGCCGCCGAGGTCACCATGATGGACCGTTGGCTCGGGAAGTTTATCGAGAGGGCGCACGAGCTCGGGGTAATGGAGAAGACCCTGTTCGTGGTCGTCTCCGACCACGGCCACCTCCTCGGTGAGCACGGCTACACGGGGAAGCTCGCAAACGCCCTCTACCCAGAGCTGACAGACATCGTCCTCATGATGAGGCACCCACAGGGTGAGGGGGCCGGCAAGAGCAGCGACTTCTATGCTTCCACCCACGACGTCGCCCCGACGATCCTTGGTTTCCTCGGGGTGGAGCAGGCCGACCCCATGGACGGCCAGGATCTGAGGACCATCCTGGGGGGTAAGGAGCCCGTCCAACCGAGGGACCATTTCACCCAAGGCTACAAGAACTATGTCTGCTGCAGGGACGAGCACAGGGTGATGTTCTGCCGCACCGACATGACCGACGCCCACCTCTTCGACGCCGTAAACGACGCTCAGCAGAGAAGGGACCTGGCCGAAGCCGAGCCCGAAACGGTCAAGAGGATGTACGAAGAGTACGCGCAGCAAGACGCCGCGGGGCGGCTGCCGAATTTCTGAGATTAGCGCGCTCCGGCTAACGCCTCCGCTCGTCAGCACGCTCCAGCCTCCGGCTGTCGCTTGTCAGCACTTCAGCATTTCAGCTTTCGCGTCCTCGAGTCCTGGCTGACATGCTGAAAGCGAAGCCCGAAGGGCGAAGCGTGCTGACAAGTGAAGGCTAAAAGCCTGAGCGTGCTGAAGTGCTATTACGCTTGACCTCGAAACGATGCTGGGCTACAGTCTTTCGATGCTCACAAATCTAGTAGGCAAAATGAATAGGCTTGGCGGTATGCTCCTGTGACGTTGTGGCGTATCCCGGCATCGGGCGTGGTAGAACCGGCGGAGTCTGGCTCACCCTGTTGAGTACGAGAGAGAGGCGCGTGTGACACAGAACAAACCCGTTGCGTTGTGGGCTGTACCCCGCTCGATATCTACGGCGTTCGAGAGGGTCTTTGTGGAGAGGGACGACTTCGAGGTCCTGCACGAGCCGTTTTCGGCCTCCTACTATTATGGGGAGGACCGTCCGAGTGACCGCTTCGCGGATGCTGCGCCGAAGCCCGAGTACAGTTATGAGAGGGTGGTCGAGGACGTCTTCAGGCCGAGAGGGCAGCGCGTCTTCCTCAAGGACATGGCCTACCACGCGAAGAGGTTGTTGAGTCCCGGGTTCGCCTCGCAGTTCGTCAACACGTTTATCGTCAGGGACCCCAAGTACGTATTGGTGTCGCTGTACAAGATGTGGCCCGACTTTACGCTGGAGGAGACCGGCTACGAGGACCTTTACAGGCTGTTCCGTTATGCGACGGACGCGGGTGAAGACGTCGCCGTGGTCGACGCGATGACCTTCTCGGAGAATCCGGCGGGCGTGCTTGCGGCCTACTGCGAGCACCTCGAGGTGCCTTTCACGGCAGGCTCCCTCACTTGGGAGTCGGGTGAAGTGAGCGAGTGGGACAACTGGGAGGGATGGCACGAGGATGCCGAGAGCAGCACCGGTATAGAGCCGGCCGAGCGCCTAGATCCCGAGTTGCCCGGGGAGCTCGAGGCCGCCTACGAGCACTGTTTACCCTACTACTACGAGCTGGCGGCGCACGCGATCCCATCCGTGGCGCGGCGGACCGTCGTGGGACGTACGGAAGACGACAAGGAGAAGAAATTGCTAAGGACAGAACTCGCGATAGCCCCGCATGGGGGGGACCTCGTAGACCGCGTGGTCCGCGAGGAGGAACGCAGGGAGCGGTCGATGGAGGCTGCTGGGCTACAGAAGGTGCCCTTGAGTGCGCGGGCCCTTTCGGATCTGCAGATGATCTCGACCGGGGTCTTCAGCCCCCTGGAAGGATTCATGCTGCGCGAAGAGTACGAGGGCGTGGTCGAAGACATGCGCCTGCAAGACGGTCTGTCCTGGAGCCTGCCCGTTACCCTATCTGCGGACGAGGAGAAGGCCAGGGAGCTGTCGGAGAACTCTGAGATAGCCCTGGTCGACGGTGCTGGGGAGCCCGTGGCGACCATGGTGCTCAGGGAGCTCTATCGTTACGACAAGGAGCGCGAGGCAAAGATGGTCTACAGGACGACCGACGCAGACCATCCGGGGGTCGCGGCGGTCTACAGGCAGGGCGAGGTCTTGCTAGGCGGTGAGGTAGAGCTCTTGCGCCCGCCCGATGAGGGACGTTTCCCCCGCTACTACTACACCCCGGCGCAGCTCAGGGCCTCGTTCGCCGAGAAGGGGTGGAAGCGGATCGTGGGCTTCCAGACCAGGAACCCCGTCCACCGGGCGCACGAATACATCCAGAAGAGCGCCCTCGAGACGGTGGACGGGCTCCTCTTGAACCCGCTCGTCGGGGAAACGAAATCCGACGACATACCGGCCGACGTCAGGATGAGGTCTTACGAGGTGATCCTGGACGGGTACTATCCCGAAGACCGCACGATGCTCGCCGTCTTCCCGGCGGCGATGCGCTACGCCGGTCCCAGGGAGGCGATCTTCCACGCCATCTGCCGCAAGAACTACGGTTGCTCGCACTTTATCGTGGGCCGGGACCACGCTGGCGTTGGCAGCTACTACGGGACCTACGACGCCCAGCACATCTTCGAGGAGTTCGAGCCGGAGGAACTGGGGATCACACCGCTCTTCTTCGAGCACGCGTTCTTCTGCACGGAGTGCGAGGGTATGGGATCATCCAAGACCTGCCCGCACGACCCCGACTCGCACGTCTTCCTCTCTGGTACCAAGGTCCGCGAGATGCTCTCCAAGGGCGAGTACCCGCCTCCCGAGTTCTCCCGTCCCGAAGTCATCGAAGTGCTCATAGAAGGGCAAAGGACCCACAGCAGGTAGCAGTCAGCACGCGAAGCGCGTGCTGACTTGTTCAACTCGCGACGCTGATTACCACTACTATGCCGAGCGAGATGAGCATATAGAAGCATCCGGCGTCGAGGACGTTCTTGAGTCCCACAACGGCCGGTAAGACCAGCCAGGCGGCTACGATGGTCGAGAAGAATACCGCTTCAGCTCCCACCACTGCAGACGCCACCTCGCAGAAGAGCAGCGAAGCCAAAACGACCGACTCAAGCCAACCACGGACCGCGCCACCGTCAACATGCGCTCGGCCCTTTGCAGCTGCTTTGAACAAAGGACCGTCAAATCCCCTCTCGCCCATCTTCGATAACGTCAGGTCCGGCATCCGGCGTGTGTCCGGTGTCCGGGAGATCACGTACCTCACCCCTGAGGTCGTACCAGGTGTCCAACCCCTGACTGCCAGCCTTGTCCCAAAGCTCGTACCAGAGATCCAGATCCCATTTCATCTCCCCTACCTCCACTCCATTCGCCCATTGTCTACTTTATAAGTAGACATTATGGTATACAACCGCCCTGACGGTGTCAAGCGCCGGGGTTTGTTTTCGCCCACTTACTAGGGGTCGGGAGGTACGGGTGGATTCGGCATCTAGGAGTGTTGATCCATAAAGGGTTTCGTGTATTCTTTACTATTGTAATAGACAAGATAGTTTTAGTAGACATTATCGAGGTACGTGGGAGGAAGGTTTATGGGTGATGGATCCTGGCTCGCTGGGCCGGCGCTGTCGTATTTGATCTGTGCGACGCCACGCAGTGGGAGCACGTTGCTTTGCGTGGCGCTCGACGACACGGGTATTGCGGGCCACCCGGAGGAGCACTTCGAGGTCTTGCTCGAGACGGGGCAACCCAGGCAACCACGCGACTACTTCCAGCGCTCCAACGATCCCGAAGTGTGGGCGCTGCTTGACGATCCGGAGTTCAGGGATGTTCTCGGCGAGTACGGAGGCAGGTACGCGGAGCATCCGGCGCGAAGGGATCCCCGCTGGCGCCCGCCCGACTTCGAGAGGCTGGTGGAAGAGGCGCTGAGGAAGGGCACGACCGAGAACGGCGTGTTAGGGACCAAGATCATGTGGGCCTACTTTCGGGACTTCGTCCGCCTTGCGCGGCGGACGACTTCGCCCGATGTACCTCCCTGCGAGGTGCCCGCCTCCGTTTTGCCCAACCTGCGACGGTTCGTCTGGATGCGTCGTAGTGACACAACCCGCCAGGCCGTCTCGTTGTGGAAGGCGCTGCAGACCCAGCAGTGGCGCAAGGACTCCGACGAGGACGTTAGCGGACAGGGCCTGCGTTTCAGCTTTGCCGCCGTAGACCATTTGAAGCTGCGTATCGACGAGCACAACGCCGCCTGGCAGGACTTCTTCGAGGTGTGTGGCGTGGAGCCCATGGAGGTGGTCTACGAGGAGCTCGTCGAGGATTACCGGGGGACGGTGTTATGGCTTCTCGATGGCATAGGGATCCCCGTCCCCGAGAATTTCGCCGTCGCAGAGCCTAGAATGAGGCGGCAGGCTGACGAGCTCTCCGAGGAGTGGGTTCGTCTGTACGACGAGCGCGCTGCCGCGAAAACCGTGCAGAAAGGATAAAGTAGTTGCCGGATCTCCCGAACATCCTCTACATACACTCCCACGACACCGGGCGGTGGGTCAGGCCTTACGGCTACTCCGTGAGAACGCCCAACATCCAGCGGCTCGCCGAGGAGGGCGTGCTCTTCCGCAAGGCGTTCTGTGCCGCCCCTACGTGTTCGGGAAGCCGGGCATGTCTGCTCACCGGGCAGTACGCCCACTCCAACGGGATGGTCGGCCTCGCCCACCGCGGCTTCTCGCTCAAGGATTACAGGCAGCATATCGTTCACACGCTGCGAGATCTTGGGTATCGGTCGGCGCTAATAGGCGAGCAGCACATCTCCAAGAAGCCCGACATCATCGGTTACGACGAGGTCGTCAAGATCAGCACCAGCCACACCGACGACGTCGTGCCCGTGACGCTCGACCTGCTGGAACGCGCGAGTGACAGGCCCTTCTTCCTCTCTGTCGGGTTCTTCGAGACCCACCGCGAGTGGTTCCGTCCGAGTTCACCGAAGAAGGCCAACTACGTCATTCCCCCGCCCAATCTGCCTGACGCGCCCGAGACGCGCCTGGACATGGCCGCCTTCCAGGAGAGCGCCCGCTCGCTCGACAGGGGCATAGGGGCCGTTCTCGACGCCCTCGACGCCGAAGGCCTGGCCGAGGACACGCTCGTCATCTGCACGACCGACCACGGCCTTGCCTTCCCAGGCGCGAAGGCCACTCTTTATGACAGGGGTCTCGGCGTGATGCTCATCCTGCGCGGACCAGGCGGTTTCACAGGCGGAAAGGCGAGCGACGCCCTCGTCTCGCACATAGATCTCTTTCCGACCGTCTGTGATCTCACCGGTGTCGAGAAGCCGGAGTGGCTGCAGGGCGAGTCGCTCCTACCGCTCGTAAGCGGCGAGGCCGAGGAGGTCAGGGACGCCATCTTCGCCGAGAAGACCTACCACGTCGCCTACGAGCCCGAGCGGTGCGTCCGCACCCACCGCTGGAAGTACATCCGGCGCTTCGGAGAGCGCACCAGGCCCGTCCTGCCGAACACCGACGACGGTCCGAGCAAGGAGTTGCTGCTCACTTATGGATGGGGAGAGCGCGAGATCCCCCCCGAGCGACTCTACGACCTGGTCCTCGATCCCAACGAGGTAAACAACCTCGCCGGAGATCCCGCCCACGCGGGGACGCTTGGGGAGTTGCGTGAAAGACTCGATGCCTGGATGGTCGAGACGAAAGACCCTCTCCTCGAGGGGGACGTGCCTGCGCCAGAGGGCGCCGAGCTCAACGACCCCGACGGGCTCTCCCCCAACGATCCCACGATCATCGTGTGAGCAAGGCCCTGAGGGAAATGTAAACTACGGCTATAGACAGCCGGAACGTCGAAAGGAACGTATATGAACGAACATCGCGGATTCACGTTGTGGTTCACCGGTCTATCCGGAGCGGGCAAGACGACCATATCCGAGATAGTCGAGCACGAACTGCGCGAGAGGGAGCGGCAAGTGGAGGTGCTGGACGGGGACATCGTGAGGACCAACCTGTCCAAGGGCCTCACTTTCTCCAGGGATGATCGCAACATAAACGTGCTCAGGATCGGCTTTGTTGCGAACCTGCTCACGCGCAACGGGGTGGGTGTGATCGTCAGCGCCATCTCGCCGTACAAAGAGGCGAGGGACCAGGTGCGGCGCAGGATCGTAGACTTCGTCGAGGTCTTCGTCGATGCTCCGCTGGAGGTGTGCGCAGAGAGGGACGTCAAGGGCTTATACAAGAAGGCTTTTGCCGGGGAGATAGAGCAGTTCACCGGCGTCTCGGACCCCTACGAGCCGCCCAACGCTCCCGACCTCGTGCTAAAGACCGATGAGGAGACTCCCGAAGAGAGCGCCCGCAGGGTCATAGAGAAGCTGGAGTTCTTCGGGTACCTCTGGCCCCGGGAGGCGGAGGCGACGGAGTACAACTGGAGCTCTCGCTGAAAGCGGCACCGGGAAGGCCCGAGCCTTCCCGGTGCCACGCTGGTCAGCATTTCGGCACGCTCAGGCTTCGCCTTCGCTTGTCAGCATTCCAGCTCATTGGGAAAGCAGGAACGATTCTTGTGAATAGCGTTGTGAGAGGGTAGTTTCCGCGTAGAGGTGGGGTCTCTGCAAGACAGGGTTGCTGTGGTGACGGGGGCGTCGAGCGGCATCGGCGCCGCTGTCGCCCGGACTCTGAATGCGGAGGGGGCGCACGTGGCGCTTGCTGCCCGCAGAAAAGGGGCGCTACTGGAGATCCAGGCTGGTCTCGATAGTGGTGATGGCAAGGAGAGCATGGTAGTGCCGACAGATGTGACAGACCGCGGGCAGGTGCGGTCGCTAGTGGCTGGCGTCGAGGAGGAGCTTGGTCCGGTGGAGATCCTCGTCAACTGCGCCGGAGTCATGTACTACACCCTGATGAAGAACCGGCGCGAGGCGGAGTGGGAGCTGACCGTCGAGGTCAACTGCAAAGGCGCGCTCAACTGCATAGGCGCGGTGTTGTCCGGGATGCTGGCGAGAGGGCGGGGGCACATCGTCATGATCTCATCGGACGCCGGAAGAAAAGTCTTTCCCGGTCTTGCGGTCTACTCGGCGAGCAAGTTCTTCGTGGAGGCGCTCTCCCAGGGCTTGAGACTGGAGACTGCCGGCACGGGGGTGAAGGTGACGACCATCCAACCGGGCAACGTGGCGACGGACCTCATCGAGATGAGCGGAGATGAGGAGGCGCTGGAGGAACACGGATATCCCGGCGAGAGCAGGGTGCTCGATCCTGAGGACGTGGCCGCGTCGGTGGTTCATGCGCTCGTGCAACCAGAGCATGTCGCTGTAAACGAGATCCTGGTCGAGCCCCGCGACGAGCCGGTCTGAGGAACGTTCATAGGAAAGGAGGCCGGGTTGAAGATCTTCCCCAC
>DATMVF010000074.1:0-3713 GCA_035563475.1 Rubrobacter sp. | reverse complement strand
TTGTCCGCACGTGGTTACACCGTGACGGATTGGTCGGGCTTACTCTTCGTACAGGATCTCGCCGCGAGAGAGGCGGCGGGCGATATCGTAGGTCTGTCCTTGGGAACGCATGGTGGGAGAGTGGGCTGCCAGGTAACGGGCGGCCGCAACCAGCACATGAGCGCCCGCCGTGGCGCCGCGCAGATGGTCATACTGCCTGAAGGCGGCTTCGACGGCCTGTATGGTGTGGAAGTTGCGGTCCTCCCTTAGGAGCAGCCCGCCCATCACGGCCAGGAGCCGGTCAGCGTCTCCCCCGCCATAGAGGTAGCCGGCGACCAGTTCCCCCGATGCGTCTACCTTCTGCCGTTCGTCCAGCAACACCGGAAGTTCTGCCAGCAAATCTTCCGGCTCCGCTTCCAGCCCGTTGGGCTCCGGCACACGTGAGGGCGGGACGTTGAGGAAGCGGTCGAGGTGGACGCTCATCGCGGCGTCGAAGACCCCTCGGAGCAGCTCTGGAGAGGGTGCCCGCCGCAGCCCCTGGTGGACGGCGTTGGAGAAGGTGAAGGTGTGCAGGGAGGTATCCCAGTCGCCAAACTCGTTCGTGGTTGGAAAGCGCGCTATGCGCAGCGCTGCGGCGTAGGCCACCGCCCCTGCCAGCTCCTCTTCGGTGGCGCCGTCCTGCAGCGCTTCGAGTAGCGCCCCGGCGATGGCTCCCCCATCCTCTCCCAACAGCACGGGGGCGAGTTCCTCGCGACCCTTCCAGCTTCCGCGCCTGTCCCGGCCGGTCTCCAGAGCGTTAGGCAACCGCTCGAAGGCGGCCTCGAGTATCTGTACGAGATCCACGGGGTTGCGCCAGGAGTTCGACTCCTCCATGCGCCTCGCACCCACATATCCTTCGGCCAGGCTGGAGAGGACCACCTCGGCATGCGACCATCCGGCGATGTCGAGTGCTTCTAAAGCTTTGTTGGTGAAGTCCAGAATGTGCCCGCTATCCAGGTAGCGGTGGTCGGTGGCGGCAGAGAAGAGTAGATCTGCCATCTGGGCCGGACCTGCTCCTGTGCGGATCGCAGAGACTATGCAGCGTTCGGCACCTTCTGAGTCGCGCACTTCGACGAACCGGCGGAACCAGGCCTCGAGCGTGGTCAGGTCCACCGTCTCGGTGGGCAGCGGACGCAGGGAGAAACGTGGCGGTTCCCCAGCGGAGTCTCGAGAGACGGCGGAGAGCCCGTGGTAGAGGGCCCGTGGTCGGTCCTCGGGGTCCAGGTGAGGCAGGAGGTTCATCATGCAGGTGTGCATGGTCAGTCCTTGACCCCACCCTGCCCGCCGGTATCTGCTGCCGAACTCCAGCCCGACGCGGAAAGGTTCGGCGGGGTCTTCACCGCTGCCGAGCAACCCGATGGCCGACTTGGACATGACCAGCGAGATGTTGCGCTCCAGCCCATCTCTCAGACGCTGGCGCAGGTAGGCCGGACGGTCCTCCCGCGGCGAGAGGTCCACCCATACCTCGCCGTCTCTGATCTCCACCGGAAAGACGCGCGCCTCGTCGGCAAACTGGTCGAAGGTTCCGCCGCTCTCAAGATCGAAGCGGGCGTGATGCCAGTGGCAGGTGAGGATACCGTCTTGCAGGGTGCCCCGGTGCAAAGGAAAGCCCATGTGGGGACAGCGATTATCCAGGGCGTGCACCCTACCGTCGTGGAAGAACAGAGCGAGCGAGTGGCCGGCGACACGGACAGAGGTGCGACCGGCGGCCCGCACATCGTCCAACCTGGCGGCCCGCACGAAGTTATCCGAGAGAGTGTCCACGATGTAACCCCTTTCCCTTCTGCACGTCACTGTATGACACGAACGGTGCGGAGTCCAGATCCTTCCTCTATCGTAGATCTTCCTGTGATACCAAGTCCTGGTGAATGCCAACGGCACGACGGAGCAAGCTATCGACCACCGCCCTCTTTCAACCCGTGGATTCCCGCTTGCGCGGGAATGACGCATGGGAGGGACCTCCATGTTTGCCCGCAGCCCGGACGCGGTTCCCTTCAATCGGATTCGGTATACGGCTGCGGGATCGTTCGAATGGTCGTGCGTAGGGGTCAATAGCTGATGGACGGTGTCTTGTGAACGAATGTGTCGTCGGTGAGTTGCCTCATAAGGAAGTCGGCGACGTCTGCCCGCGAGATGTAGGGACGCCTGCCGGGTTTCAGATCCAACCCCACGCGGTAGTCGTTCGTCCACGGCCCGTTGGTCAGTAACATGGGGCGTACGATGACCCAGTCCAGATCGCTCTCCCGCAAGAGCTTCTCCTGTGCCTCTTTCTCTGCGTACTCATCCCTGAGCAGCGGCGGCACGAGCACCTTCATGAAAAATGCGCCCGCAAAACCGGGATCCTCCTTACTCTCCCCCACCCCCCACGCCGTCTGGCACACGAAGCGCCGCAGACCGTATTCCTCCATCGCCGCGATGATGTTGGCGGAGCCGGCCGAAACCGGTCCGTGCGGGTCCCCCGCTCTGCGAGGGTGAAGCGGGTTGCTTGGTTGCCGGGAGCCGAGGACGCTGATCACCGCCTCGTTGCCGGCCACCGCCTCGTGCACCTTCCCCGCGTCGGAGGCGTCACCCACGACCACCTTTAGCCGCCCGTGACGTGCGCTCATCCTGGAGGGGTTTCTGACGAAAGCGGTTACTTCGTGTCCTTCCGCGATCGCCCTCTCCACGAGACGCCGCCCGGTGCCGCCCGTCGGTCCGAAGATCACCAACCTCATCGTCGCACTCCCCATCATCCGCCGTCGCAAGCTAACGTGCTCGAGTGTACCCATTTCTCTCCGGAACCCGATCTACGACTGCCGGTAGACGCTGAGCTGACTAGTATTTTTGGCCCCGTTGGCGAGCGATATCGAAGAGGGCCGAATCGGAGACCGCCATAACGGCCATCACGCCGCACTGGACCGGGTCGCTCACCACGAGGTCGGCCGCCTCTGCGACGCTACCTGGCATGTTGAGCGAGAGCACGATGATCCCTTTTTCTCGGATCTCGTGTACCGCGCGGGTGACCTCCCCACCCATCAGCGCACCGGCCAGGACGAGCGCTACCGCCCGCGGCAGTCGGGCCACGGCGCGTGTCGCCGCGGCGAGCTCTTCCTCGCCGACCAGGGGGATGGTGTCGACGGAGATCTTCTCCCCGCGAATGTTGTGCCTGTCTGCCTCCGCCACCGCGCCGACCACCACCTGGCCCACCTGCGCCCCTCCGCCGACCACGATGATCCGCTTGCCGTACACCTTCTGGAACGAGGGCGCCCGTTCTGCCGCCCTCACGACGGGCAAAGCCTGTAAGTCTCCTAAGAGCACGTCCACGGCATCGCCGGCGACGTCCTCTAGTTCGAAATAGACCGTGGTGAGCCCTTCACGCCGCTCCGCTATGTCGACGTGGGTTATGTTCGCCTCATGTTCGAGGAACACCCCGGTCAGGGCGTGGAGGACGCCGGGCTCATCTGGCGCCTGGACCATCAAGGCCAGGGGGACCTTACGCTCGGTGCTCTCGCTCATAGGCCGGAGTGTATAGCTTTCCCGCGTCCACTTCCTCGTTGCGAACCGGCATCGAACGGTCCAGACCCATCTACGCTCTTGAAAGTGGAGTCTTCCCGGACGAGCACTTATCCCTGCGCTTCTTCCGGGATGGATGTACCGACGTGGGCGTCGCGGGCGGCGCCAATTCCCGCGATCAGCAGGCATACCGTAATCGTCAG
>DATMVF010000073.1:0-5818 GCA_035563475.1 Rubrobacter sp. | reverse complement strand
TTATCTTCCTCGGCCCAACGGGAGTCGGCAAGACCGAGCTGGCGCGTACGCTCGCCGAGTATCTCTTCGGCGAGGAGGACGCCATGATCCGGATAGACATGTCCGAGTTCCAGGAGGGCCACACGGTGAGCCGCCTCGTCGGCGCACCTCCCGGCTACGTCGGCTACGAGGAGGCGGGACAGCTCACGGAGCAGGTGCGCAGGCGTCCTTACAGCGTCGTCCTTTTCGACGAGATCGAGAAGGCCCACCCCGACGTCTTCAACACGCTGCTTCAGGTGCTCGACGACGGGCGTCTGACGGACGCCAAGGGCCGGACGGTCAACTTCGAGAACACGGTCGTCATCATGACCTCGAATGTGGGCAGCCAGCACCTCGTCTCGACGAGGCAGTTCGGCTTCACCCCGAGAGACGGCGTGGACTTCCGGGAGACCGAGCGGCGGGCGCGCGAGGCCCTGGAGCGGGCTTTCAGGCCCGAGTTCCTCAACAGGGTAGATGAGATCATCGTCTTCCAGCCCCTCACCAAGGAGGACGTGCTGAAGATAGTGGACATCATGCTCTCCCGCCTGAACAAGCACCTCGAGAGCCAGCGCGTGCAGATCGAGGTGACGGACGCCGCCAAGGAGTTCCTCGCCGAGGAGGGCTACGACCCGAAGTTCGGCGGAAGGCCGCTGGCGCGGGCCATAAGGCGCTACGTCGAGAACCCCCTCTCCAGCCGCATCATCGGCGGAGAGTTCGGCCCCGGCGACACCGTCGTCGTGGACCGCGCGGAGGAAGGCCTCGCCTTCAAGGTCAAGGTGCCAGTGTCATAAGGTTCCTATCAACGGAATCCAAAGAGAGAGGCTCCCCATTTCGGGGAGTCTCTCTCTTATGCTAGGTTTCTCACCATGATGCGGCCGCCAGAAGGCTACACGACGAGATCGCCCGCGCGCGAGGACGCGGAGGCCGTTGCCGCCCTTATCTCCACCTGCCAGATCGCAGACACCGGCGCATCGGACATTAGCGTGGAGGAGATGATCGACGACTGGCACTCTTTAGACCTCGACGAGGAGGCCGTGGCCGTTATCGCGCAGGATGGCACCATCGTCGCCTACGCCGACGTGTTCAACCGCTCCTTCGTGATCGTCTCGATCTACGGCTACGTCCACCCGGACTATCGGGGGGTGGGGCTCGGTAGCTATCTTGTCGCGTGGGGAGAGCGCTGGACGCTCGACCACATGCCACAAGCCCAACAGAACGCACGCGTCGTCGTGCAGCATTACATCAACTCGGCCAACGAAGCCGGACGACTGCTGCTGGAGAGCTCAGGCTACACCCCGGTGCGCGGAATATACGTGATGGAGACCACCCTCGATGAGGCCCCGCCACCACCACACTGGCCCCCTGACATCTCCGTGCGCACCTTCGTCCCAGACCAGGACGAGCGTGCGGTCTACGAGGCCGTCGAGGATGCGTTCAGAGACCTGTGGGGCCGCCCTCGCAATCCATTCGAACGGTTCATCGGGGAGAAGGAGGTGGAGAGCTTCGATCCTTCCCTCTGGTTTCTGGCCATGGACGGCGACGAGATAGCGGGCGTCATCCTCTGCAAGACGCTGGCCGGCGAGGGATGGGTCAACGTCGTCGGGGTGAGGCGCCCGTGGCGGAAGCGCGGGCTCGGACTCGCCCTCCTCCGCTACGCCCTCGCCGAGTACCAACGCCGGGGCGTCGAAAAGGTCGCCCTCAGCGTGGACGCCGAAAGCATCACCGGCGCCCCCAGACTCTACGGACGCGCCGGCATGCGCGTCAGAGAGAGCTACATCATCCACCTCAAAGAGCTTCGCCCGGGCGTGGACCTGGGTACGAGACTCGATGAAGATTAGCCTCATCCCAGTGCACCAAACAAATGTTTGACTAAAGCCTTCCGTTGCGCTAGGGTATACCTGTGGGAGAGGCGTTACATCCGAGGCGGGTGGAGATCCTACGCTACCTTGCGCGGCGGGCGAGTATGGAGGGGCCTCCGCCGAGCGTGCGGGAGATCGGGGCTGCCGTTGGCTTGAGTAGTTCGCAGACCGTACACCACCACCTTGGCAGGTTGGAGGAAGAGGGATACGTGTCGAGGATGGGGAGGGGTGCGAGGACGCTCGGGCTGACGGGGAAGGGCTGGGAGGCGGCCGGCCACATGGCGTTGCTCGGCAGGATTGCCGCCGGACGCGGGCTCGAGGCGGTGGCGACCGACGAGGCGTATTCATTAGCGGCCGAGCTTCTCGCTTCGCGTTCGGGGAAGCGCAGGTATCTCCTACGGGTGGTGGGACAGAGCATGGTGGGGGCGAGGATCGAGGACGGGGACCTGCTGGTCGTGGAGGAAGACGAGAGCCCGCCGGATGGTTCCATAGTCGTGGTGTTGTTGAGGGAAGGCGAGGAGGTGACGGTAAAACGCTTCTTCAGGGAGGGGGAGGTGTTGAGGTTGCGGCCCGAGGCTCCTCCGGGAGAGTACGAGGAGATGGTGGTACCGGCGGGGGAGGTGCGGGTGCAGGGACGCGTGGTCTACGTGTTGCATCCTCCGGGGAGGAGGCCGGGAGGGGGCATCCGGGCGTGAGCCAGCTTCCGTCGATGACTTACGGGTTGTTTTCGTATCTGCTGCTCGCCTGCGTGAGCGCGGTCGTCGGGTACTATTTCGCAAGGAAGAGGACCGAGTACGAGGTCCGTTACCGGCACCGGGTTGAGGTCGCCGAAGGTGTTCAGGGGATGGTGACCCCGCTCGTCGAAGAGTTCGAGGCTGCTCTGGAGTACGTACGGGCTCCTGGCCCGTCGAGGGAGTTGCCGATCGAAGAGATCGAACGCTCCGTGGACGGCCTGGAAAAGTACCTCGCGCAGCAGGAGATGTGGCTGGAGAGCCGATCCTGTGCCGCCCTCGCAGACCTTATCGGGAGCTTCCGCGCCCGGGGGAGGATGCTGGGTCTTCTCCCCCTGCGCTACGACGACCCGGACTTCGAGAAGGCTTACGAACAGGCCGGGGCCGAGCTAGACGAATGGCTGCGTGCTGACCTCCCCGCATCCCGTGAACGACTGGCCGACGCGTTTCGGGAGATGCTAGGCGTGAAGAAGTGGCGGCGCAAAGTCCTGCGGTCACCTCTCTAACCCGAGGAGGACGCCAAATCTTGCGGGCCGACTGTGTGCCGGGTAACATGGCTTTATACGGGGCGTCCCGTGCGGATAGTCCGATGGAAAGGTTCGTGGAGCGGTGAGCGCGACGTTAGCGGGGGCGGATGCGTCCGTGGCCGTGTACTGCACGTTGCTCGTGGGTCGGAGTCTCTCATAGGCAGGTTCGGGGCTTACCTGCTCGTTTTGCGGTCGGGGGCGGGCCGGCTCTTGCGCCACCTGCGCCTCGCCGCGGCGGCTTACGGGGTGCTCTTGATCTCTCTCCTTCTCGCCGGGCTGGCCTGGTACTACGTGCGCCAGACGGTCGAGGCGCAGGACAGGGTCCGTTTCGATGAGACCGTCCAGGCTACGCAGGCGGCCGTGGACCGGCGGACGGATGCTTACCTCGACGCGCTGTTCGGCGGCCGCGGGGTGTTTTTGGCCAGCGAGGCGATCGAGCGCGAAGAGTGGGAGAGCTACGTCGAGGGCATAGAGACCAAGAGCCGGTTGGAGGGCCTGCAGGCGCTCGGCTTCGCCAGGTACGTAAGGCCCGAAGAGAGGGAGGCTTTCGCCGGGGAGGCCAGGAGGGAGGAGCTGCCCGAGATGCGGCCCGACCTGGATCCCGGCGGGGAGCGTTCCGCCTACTTCCCGCTCGCGTTGGTCGCCCCTACGGACGAGGCCAACCTGAGCATGATAAACCAGGACGCCTACACGGAGCAGGCCCACAGGGTTGCCATGGACAGGGCGCGCGACACGGGCTCTCCGCAGGCTACCAGGATGATCTACGTGCTCACGGAGTCGAACACGAACTCGAGCGCCGACCTCGTCATGAGCCCCGGCTTCGCCGTTTACCTTCCGGTCTACGCCGAGGGGGAGCCTGTGGAGAGGGTCGCCGCACGGAGGCGCGTCCTCCAGGGGTTCGTCGTCGGGTATTTCAGGCAGGACGGGCTTCTCGACGACGTGTTCGGGAGCGGCTTCGACCCGGCCATAGACTTCGAGTTGTACGACGGCGCCGACGTCGCGTCGAGCTCGCTCCTCTACGACGAAGACGGGGTGGAGCGCGCCAGCGAGGAGGGGTATGATCCGCTCTTCTCCGATGAGAACCGCTTCTGGGTGGCCGGGCGAGAGTGGAGCCTGTACTTCGCCACGTTGCCGGGATTCGAGAAGGGTGCCGAGAGCAACCTGCCGGCTTTCGTGCTGGCCAGCGGCATAGGAGCCAGCGTCTTGCTCTTCGGCATCTCCTGGATGCTCGTGCGCAGCCGTATCCTGGCCGAGCGCGCGAGCAAGGATTTGGAGGTGGCCAACAGGGAACTGGAAGGTACCAACAAGGAGCTCGAGGCGTTCTCCTATTCCGTCTCCCACGACCTGAGGGCCCCCTTGAGGGCCATTGACGGCTTCTCCCAGATCTTGCAGGAGGACTACGAGCACGCGCTCGACGACGAGGGGATGGACTATCTCGGTCGCGTGAGGGCGGCGAGCGGGCACATGGGCACCCTAATAGACGACCTGCTCGACCTCTCTAGGGTTGGACGCAGGCCCCTGCGCCGCGAACGCGTGGATCTGACCCATCTCGCCACGGAGATAGTCGAAGAACTCAAGGAGTCGCAGCCAGACCGGGAGGTCGAGTTCGTGGCCGCAGAGGACATTATGGCCTGGGGAGATGCGAGCCTGCTCAAGTTGGCGCTCGAGAACCTGCTCGGCAACGCGTGGAAGTTCACCGCAAGGGAAAGTGCGGCGCGCATAGAGTTCGGCGCCGAGAAGAGACCCGGTCCGGATTCAGCGTCCCCCGTCTACTACGTGCGGGACAACGGGGCCGGTTTCGACCAGACGTACGCAGACAAGCTCTTCGGCGCGTTCCAGAGGCTGCACGGGCAGGATGAGTTCGAGGGGACGGGGATAGGCCTGGCGACGGTAGCCCGAATCGTCCACAGGCACGGCGGCAGAGTCTGGGCCGAGGGAACGGTGGGCGAGGGGGCCACGTTCTACTTCACGCTGGGTGGTCGGGATATCGGGGACCGTTCGGTCCCTGCGAAGAGGGCCGAAGTTGCGTGAGGCCGACGCGAAGAGGGCGCCGGTGATAGGGACCCTGCGCGTGCTGCTCGTCGAGGACTCCGAGAATGACGCGATGCTTCTCCTGCGGGAGCTGAGACGTGGCGGATACGAGCCCCTCTCGCAGAGGGTTTATACCCCAGAAGACATGGAGGAGGCACTGCGTTCGGCGGACGCCGGAGGCGAGCCTTTCGAGGTCGTGGTCTCCGATTACTACATGCCACGCTTCAGGGCGCCCGACGCCCTGAGGGTACTGCGGGACCTCGGTTACGATCTCCCTTTCATCGTCGTCTCAGGCAAGATAGGAGAGGACGCGGCGGTGGGGATCATGAAGGCCGGGGCCGACGACTACGTGACCAAGGAGAACATGAGCAGGCTGTGCCCCGCCATCGAGCGCGAGCTCAGGGAGGCGCAGGTGAGGAGGGATCGCGAGCGGGCGGAGAAGGAGCTGATGCGGAGCGAGGATCGCTTCAGGCACCTCGTAGAACAGATACCGGCCATCACCTACGTTCAGGAACCGATCGACTCCGACACCCCGAAGGCCATAACTTACATGAGCCCCCAGTACGAGGCTATGCTCGGTTATCCGCCCGAGAAGGAGATGCTCGACGAGGAGCACTGGCTCAGGGTGCTGCATCCCGATGATAGAGAAAGG